>JANMIF010000419.1:0-16856 GCA_031375695.1 Planctomyces sp. | reverse complement strand
CTCTGCGGGCCGATCATTCACAGCAAAACCCTTCCAATACCTCCGGTCAAACAACAGCCAGACAGTCCTACCTCGCTCAAATCCCAATTTCTTCTTCGTCAATTACCCAACCATTCCATCACTATCAACTAGCAAGCCCTGATAGCGCCAGTCCTGACTGTGACGCACGCGGTTGGTGTTTGATATCCTGCATGCTGTTTGACTGTGAATCGCACGCGAGCCGCGTACGGCGCGGTCAAGACCACAGTTTGCGAAGGATACCCCATGCCTCGACCAATTGATCTCCCCGCTTGGTCCGCGTTGAAAGAACATCAGACACAAATCGCAGCGACGAACATGCGGCAGTTGTTCGCCAGCGATCCGCAGCGGTTCGCGAAGATGTCGCTAGTGTTCGACAACGACCTCTTGCTCGATTTCTCCAAGAACCGAATCAACGACACAACGTTGAGGTTGCTTCGCGACTTGGCTCGGCAGATGGATCTCAAGGGCTGGATCGAGAAGATGTTCTCCGGCGCAAAGATCAACTGCACCGAGAACCGCGCGGTGCTGCACATCGCGTTGCGAAACCGCTCAAACGAGCCGATCATTGTGGACGGCAAAGATGTGATGCCGCAGGTCAATGCGGTTCTGGATCAGATGCGGCGCTGGACGGATGCCGTGCGATCGGGCGAATGGCGCGGGCACACCGGAAAGGCAATCACGGACATCGTTAATATTGGCATTGGCGGCAGCGATCTGGGACCGGTCATGGTCACGGAGGCACTCAAACCGTACTGCCGCCGCGATCTGCGAGCCCATTTCGTCTCGAATGTCGATGCGACGAACATCAGCGAAACGCTCCGGTCGGTGAATTCGGAGACGACTCTGTTCATCGTCGCCTCGAAGACGTTCACGACTCAGGAAACGATGGCCAACGCGCAGGCAGCGCGAAGCTGGTTCTTGAAATCGGGCGCGTCGGACTCACAGATTGCCAAGCACTTCGTGGCCGTATCGACCAACGCCAATGAAGTGCAGAAGTTTGGCATCGCTCCCGAAAATATGTTTGAGTTTTGGGACTGGGTCGGTGGCCGGTATTCGTTGTGGGGCGCGATCGGTCTGTCGATTGCCGTCTGCCTTGGCATGGACCAGTTCGACGAACTGCTTGCCGGTGCGCATGACATGGATCAGCACTTCCACACCGCGCCGTTGGAACAGAACCTCCCCGCGACACTGGGGTTGCTCGGTGTTTGGTACAACAACTTTTGGCCGGGTTTCGAGTCGCAGGCGATCCTGCCATACGATCAATATTTGCATCGATTCGCCGCGTACTTTCAGCAGGGGGACATGGAATCGAACGGGAAGAGCGTGACTCGCGACGGACTGCCGTGTGAGTGGTCCACCGGCCCGGTCATTTGGGGCGAACCAGGAACGAACGGGCAACATGCGTTTTATCAGCTCATTCATCAGGGGAAGAAATCGATCCCGTGCGACTTCCTGGCACCCATCGAATCGCACAATCCGCTGGGTGAGCATCACGCAATCTTGCTTTCGAATTATTTTGCTCAAACTGAAGCATTGATGCGCGGTAAAACGGAAGACGAAGCCCGCTTGGAATTGGAGCGTGACGGAAAACTCAGCGTGGAGGAAATCCAACGGCTCGTACCGCACAAAGTCTTTGAGGGGAATCGCCCAACGAATTCGATCTTGTTTCAGAAGCTCACGCCGCGGACTCTGGGCCGCTTGATCGCTATGTACGAGCACAAAATCTTCACTCAGGGAATCCTGTGGAACATCAATTCGTTCGACCAATGGGGGGTTGAGTTAGGGAAGCAATTGGCGAGCAAAATCCAGCCGGAGTTGCCCGGCCTGCTAGAGGTCACGACCCACGACAGCTCGACGAATGGCCTCATCAACTGGTTTAAACAGCGGCGACGGTGAGGATTGTTCCGGTTTCTCCGGACTTTTGGCTCGTTTGCCAGAGGATGGCGGGGATGAGTCATTTCAGTTCCCGTTGTCACAAAGGTAAGCTGTCAGTCGGCACTAACCCGAAGCGAGGGCGAGCGCTCCAACGGCCCCAAATTGAGAGTTATTTGGAGTTCTCACCCTTTGCACTTCGGATTAGTGTGTTCGGAAATGCTCGCCCCCGTAGGCGATTGGTGGTGTCCGTGACGACGCTCGCACATCTCTCTGATTTCATTCAGAACCTGGAGGAAAGCAAGCTGCTTTCGCCAGAGCGTTTCGAGGCCGCGTTGGCCTTCATCGCCACCTTGCCGGAGCACGAAGCCGATGATCCCGCCGCTGTGGCAAAAGCTCTGAACAAGGAACAATTCCTTAGTCGCTTGCAGTCCCAGCGATTATTGGAGGGCCGGACGCGCGGGTTCTTCATCAACCAGTATCGGATCGATGAGATTCTGGGTTCAGGAGGGATGGGCTGGGTTTATGTCGCTCGCGATCTGAAACGCGACGAAGACGTCGCGCTCAAGATGTTGTGTGAACAAAACGAACAAGACGCCGGACTGCTGGCGCGATTCCAGTTGGAGGCTGAAGCAGGAGCCAGACTGAATCATCCGGCAATCATTCGGACTCGCGAAGTCGGCGAGGCTCCGGGGTTGTATGGCAAGGTACATTACCTCGTCATGGACATGGTTCAGGGCGTGGGTGTGGATGAACTGGTCGCTCTCGGTGGTCCGACCGCGTGGCCGGTGGCGAGCCACATCGTGCGGCAAGTGGCCGAAGGTTTGCAGCACGCACATCAGCAAGGCTTGGTGCATCGCGACATTAAGCCAGCTAACGTCTTGGTCGATGCAGACAACAACGCGCACATTTTGGACTTTGGCCTGTCGGTCGCTTCACAGTCGGAACAGAGTGCCGAATTCTCGTTGGCAATGATCTTCGGCCAAGATTGCTTGGGGACCGCCGACTACATCGCCCCCGAGCAGGCTCGCGATAGTTTCGGGGTCGATCATCGAGCCGACCTCTACAGCCTGGGGGCGATGTTGTATTTCATGCTGGCGGGCAAAGTCTTGTTTCCCGATCAGAAAACGCGTGCGGCGAAGATCGATGCCCATTGGAATTTGGAGCCGCGGCCTATCCGTGAACTCGTCCCGAAAGTGCCGGAGGAGTTGGCTCGCATCGTTCACCAGATGTTGGCGAAAAGCCCCGATCAGCGATTCCGAGCGGCACAGGAAATAGCCGACGCACTCCAGCCGTTCGCCAAACCGAAGAAAATCCATTTTGAATTCCAGCAAATCCTGAATCGACGATTCTTGATCGCGCAGTTGCGGCAAAAGCAATTCGACGAACAATCGCAACGAACATCCGCTGCCAGCAGCTTGTCCGTTTGCACGCTCGATTCGAAAGTCATGCGGCCGTCACTAGCTCAGATGGAAACCGAGATTCGCAAAGATACACAAGTCGGTATCAAAGACCACGTTCCCGTGCCGAGCACGCGGGCTCTATTGAGTACTTATGCCGACCCTGACGACTGCGAACCGCGGCTGGCTCTGCCGGAATGAACACGTCGATATCGAAGACGTCCGCACAAAACTCAATAGACTCTCACCCATTTTCAAGGCGTGATGCGGCATCATTGCCATAACGCTCAGTCGGGATCATTTGTTGACCTGAATCGCCACGAAGCGTTTGCCGTTTGGAGTTGCGATCAATAGCGTGACCCCCTCTTTCAGCGATGAGGTTTTGAGGGCTTCGTCGAATTCCTTGACCGACGTCACTTTTTTTGTGCCGACTTTCTCGATGATGTTTCCCGTTTCGACACCCGCCTGAGCGGCGGCACCATTGGGGTCAACGCGAGTGACGGCGACGCCGGTTGTCTTGTCCTCCACGCCCAATTCCTTGACGATCTCGGGCGTCAGCTCTTTGACTTGGATGCCGAGCTCATTCAACGCCTCGTCTTTTGGTTGTTTTTCGCTGCCATTACGTCGCGTACCGCGAGCCGCCGCGAAGAAGTCGTCGGGCATTTCGCGGACAGTAATCGGGATTTCCAGCTTTTCGTTGTCCCGCAGGATCAATGCTTTATACGTCTTGCCGACTTCCAGTCGCTCAACGGTGTTTTGCAGCGAGCGCGGATTGGTGATCTTGCGGCTGTTGAGTTCAAGGATCACGTCGCCCGCTAGTAGCTTGCCATCGTCGGCGGGCGAGCCTTTGTGGACCTGTGTGATCAACGCTCCTTCGCTGGTGTTGATTTTCAACTGCTTGGAAATTTTCGGATCGAGCTGTTGAATGCCGATGCCCAAGAACGCGCGTTTCACTTTCCCGCCGGCAATCAATTGCTGGCTGATCCAGCGGACCATGTTGACCGGAATCGCGAAGCCGATCCCTTCCGAGCCGCCGCTGCGGCTACTGATCGCGGTATTGACGCCGATCACTTCGCCGCTGAGGTTCAAGAGCGGACCACCGCTGTTGCCGGGATTGATGGCGGCATCGGTTTGCAGAAAATCTTCGCGATCAGCGATGCCCAAGCCACGGCTCTTAGCACTGATGATGCCAGCCGTCACAGTAACGCCGACGTCGAACGGGTTCCCGACGGCCAGTACCCAGTCGCCGATCTCCGCATTGTCGCTATCGCCGAATTTCAGAGCCTTCAAATTCTTCGCGCCGTTGATACGTAGCACAGCAACATCGGACTTGTCGTCCATCTTGATGTCGGTGGCGATGAATTCGTGACCGTCCGGCAGCTTGACTTTGACCTCGTCCGCGCCGCGGACTACATGACTGTTAGTCAAAATCAAGCCGGCTTCGTCGATCACGAAACCGGACCCCATGCCGCGCGTACGCGGTGCTTCGCGCTGACCACCACCACGGCGGTCCTTGAAAAATTCGCGGAACTGCGGATTCTGCTTGAACAAGTCCTCGAACGGAGATTCATCCGGGTCGAGGGAGTTTCCGGCCATCGCTTTGCCACGGGTTTCGATGGCCACGATGCTCGGAATCGCGTCGCGAGCAATCTCGCGAAAGATCACGGAAAGCTGGCGAGCATCTGCCGCCCCCGGTGCCGCTCGCACTTGACGACGCGGTATCACGTCCGACAGGCTCAACGCCAAACAACCGACGCCAAACGCCGCGACAATCCAAGAAATGTGATTGCTCAGTCGCCGCATGATCGCACCGTCCTTTTTCTTTGAAAACTGAAGTCTGGTTCAAACCGGGGCTAGAATGCCCTGTGGCTGATGGATTCCTCGAAAAAACATCAATCCAAGGATCAATCAACTCGCCACAGGGATTTTGACTCGCCCAATGATCGTCGTCAAATTCATTCGGTCAATGGGGATTGGCCGATATACGCAACCATGCAGGTTCGTGTTGGATGCCGATGTTATTGCGGCCTAGCTGGGTTAGTCAGGGCTTCTTTACTGCTTCGCAGACTAACTGATAGCACTCGGCAATTTTGTGGTCTTTGCCGGGGGCGAGGTCAGATTGCCGGATGACGATTAAGTCGAGGCTGGGAGCCACAAAGATGTTGTTGTCCCACTTGCCGAGTGCGGCAAACGCATCCCTAGGCACGTTGGGCCACTTATTCGTCGTGTTGTTCCACCACAGGTAGCCGTAGGACTTGTTGAGCTCTTGCGACGGAGCGATGGATTCGGCCAGCCACGCCGCCGGAACGACTTGCTTGTCATTCCACTGGCCGTGATGCAAGACCATCAAACCGATCCGGCCGAGCGAGCGAGCCGTCGTGTGGCAGCCAGAGTACGGCAACGCAAATCCTTCGCGACGTTCCCAAGACAAATCGTCCGAACGAATGCCGATTGGGCGGAAGAGTCGCTCGTTGAGGAACTCGTCGATTTGCTGTCCGGTTGCTTTGTGAAAGACCGGGCTAAGCAGCGCCAGGCCCGTATTGTTGTAGTCCCACTTCGCGCCCGGCTCGTGATCCATCGCGACCGTTTTGATCGCGTAACTGAAAAGGTCTTCGCGCGGCCCGATTGCTGGATCGTTGCGGACTCCCGACGTCATGCTCAGGAGTTGCTTCACGGTAACGGACTTCTTTCCCTCCGGAGCCGCGTCGGGAATGTATTTTCCGACGGTGTGATCGAGAGTCAGCTTGCCATCGGCGATGGCCAATCCGGTCGCCATGCTGGAGAGCGACTTACTCGTGGAATATGCGGCGAACTTCGATTGTTTATTGGAATCGCCGAAATACCACTCGGCGACAATTCGCCCGTGACGAATCACAACGCCCGATTTGCTGTTGTGCGACTCCAGCCAAGCCATGGCTTTCTCAAGCCCCTCGGCATCCATTCCCTGACTGGCCGGAGTGGCCGTCTCCCAGTCTTCGCCCGGCCACGCGGTTTGAGCGGATGCACCACGAATACAAAGCACGACAGCCAAGAATGCCATAACAAATCGACAACAACGCATGATTTTCTCCGAGTGAGGCCAGACTGCGGATCGAACAAGACATCAATTTGTTACGGTTTGGTTGGCTCCCAAAGATTCTTTAGCTGCACGACGGCACCGTTTTGGGCTTTGCTTTCTTCAGCGGCTTGCATCAGTGAGAAGATTTCCAAGGTCTCCGCCGGCTGAACGGGAACTTGGCCGGTCTTGAAGAATTTGGCGATCTCGGCGGCCAGGGGTTCGTAGCCAACGTATTTGTCGTTTGTCGGCACGACTCCGTTGATGGGGACGCCGTGGCCGTAGATGCCAGCGATTGAGACCCCTTTGTCGCCGAAGACCGTCGCACTGTACTTAACCGTGCCTTCTTTAATGCCTCGATAGGTACCGACTCGGCCATCCTTCCAAAGTGCCGTTATCGACTCGGTGGTCGGCGTCGACGTGCAAGTCACCGAGACAACGCCCGGTCCACCCATGATCGTGTACAACGTTTCTAGGCTGTGCAGCGGACGCCAGAACTTGTCGGCCTCGGGAGCCTTCGCATCCCAGCCGCCGTAGACATCGCAGCCGAGGACCTTGCCCACTTCGGGGTGATCACGCATCCCGGAAAAACCCGTGCTGAAGCGATGCTGTGAACTGCTCCAGCACGGCGTCTTCGTTTCTGCTGCGAGCTTCAAGATCGCAACCGCATCTTCCGGCGACGACGACAGCGGTCGGCCAATGAAAAGTTTCTTGCCGGCCTTTAGTACCGGCTCCGCCTGCTTGCGATGCAGTCGAGCGTCCAGGCTGAAGATCATCACGCAATCGACTCGCCTCAACAGTTCGTCGAGCGAATCCACCCACTCAATCGGCGGCACGGCGTCCTTCGGGTCTTTCGGACTCTGATACATCTTTGAGAGCTGGTCTTTCCATTGAGCTCCGAGCTTCGCACTGTCGGGATAGTCGTCGCTGCCGATCGGATAGGCCGCAACGACTCGCACCCCCTCGAATACCCCTTCGGCGTGCGGTTTGTTGAGGAATTCCGTGTACGCCACTGAGCCGTAGTTATCGATGCCCAGAATACCAACCTTCACGAGGTCGGCCCCCCACAAGTTTTGGACACTGAAGCCAGTCACAAGAGCATACATGGCAAACAAGCCCACAAATCGACGCAACATGATCACCTCGTTTCGTTGAGAGACGGTGTGGACAAAAGCATGGCAACGGACTTGCTCAACTCACTTCGTCTGGAACAAGACGCTGGCTGTTTCACCCTACTGGTTTGAAGACACGCTGTAATTCTTCCAGCGAAGTGATTCCTTTGGCGACGTGCCGTAGCGCGTCTTTGGAAAACGTCGGCATTCCGTCCTTGCGAGCTTGCAGGCGGATCGCATTGGCGTCGCCGCCGCTCACGATCACTTGCTTCACTCCTTCGCTCATTTCGATGTATTCGTAGATCCCCGTGCGTCCGAAGTAGCCGGTGTCGCCGCACTTCTCGCAGGGATCGGGTTCTTCCATTTCGCCCTCTTCGTTCTCAACGGGCATCGGCTTGCGATACAGCGTTTTCGTTTCGGCCGGTAGGCCGACCTTGGCCAGCAGTTTGGGATTCGGACGATACGCCTGTTTGCAGTCGGGACAGATCTTACGAATCAATTTGCCGTTGACGATCCCCATCAAATTGTTCGCCACGGGATTCGGATCGCCAGTCCATTGCACCAGTTGCACGATCGCACTGGCACAGTCTTTGGCCGCCATGTCGCTCATCAGCGTGATTTTTTCCGACATCGTCAGCAGAGTCTTAATTTGCTCGGCGGAGGTCACCGTGTCCACGAACACCACGTTGGACTCCACGCGAAAGAGACGCATTAACGTTGCTTCCAAGCTGTCCGCGGCGTTGGTTTCAAACTGCGAGACATTGACCACCTCTCGCGCCCCCATGTCGCGGATCGTATGAATCTGGTAGAGATAGCAATCGACCCACTTCAGCATCGCGAAGGCCGTGCTGGTCACGCCGGAGTTCGGAGTTCCGACAGCGAGGATCAGCCCTTTTTGTTGGCTGGACCAATGACGAATCTTCGTCTTCAAATCCTCGGACATCCCCAGGTCATCCGGCGAAATCAGCTTTTCCTTAAGGTTCCGCGTCTTGATGATAAGCTGCTCGCCTCCCTCGGAGGGTTTCGTCTGGATGATCAATTCCCACGGCAGATCATTCCACTGAGCCTTCAAGCCACCCGACTGCGGCTGATCGCGGACTTTGATGTCCAATCCGCCGAGCAGTTTCATCATCTGCGTGATCGCCTGCCCTTGCGGTTTCGTCAGTTTGCCGCCGGCGTAAGGCATCCCATCCACGATGAACGCGACTTGCGATCGTTCCCCTTTCGGGTCAACGCGGATCGTCTCGGCCCGGCGCGACAGCCCATCGGTCACCACTTGTTTCGCCGCGTTCAAGCCCGCCTGTACCAGCCGCTGATTTTCTTTCATGTTCGGCTCGTTGCCGTTCAGAGTCCCTTGAAAGAGTACCAGTTCGACTTCTTCCTCGTCGTCGTCATCATCATCTGCCTCTGCTTTGCGTCCGAACATTGCCACGTTTCAATCCCCAAAAAGTAACCCGAAACGTTAGCGAGGGCGAACGCTCCAAAACCAGTGAATCCAGAACCTCGTGACGCATCCGCCCTCGCTAACGCTTCGGGTTAGTTTGCGGTTGCGCCGCGCTACAATTTAAAGCAATCCATATTTCTTCAAGGTTCCGCTGAGGCTTTCTCGCTGCTGGGCGTCGAGTGCCGTCAGCGGCAAGCGAACGTCGCCGGTATCGCGACCCAACATTTGCATCGCCGCTTTGACTGGGATCGGATTCGTCGAAAGTCCCAGCATGTCGCGGCACAGTGGGAACAACTTGCGATGCCAGCTTTGAGCCGTCGCGATGTCCCCTTTGTCCCAAGCGGCCAGCATCGCCTTCACGTCTTTCGGCACGATATTACCGACGACCGACACGACGCCTCGACCACCGAGTGACAGTAGCGGCAACGTCAAACTGTCGTCACCCGACAACACGGTCAGGTTGCTGAGCGCGATGATCTGCGACGCGGCATCCATCGAGCCGGTCGATTCCTTGACCGCGACCACATGCGGCAGCTCGCCGATGCGGGCGATCGTTTCCGGCTCGATGTTCTTGGCCGTGCGGCCGGGGATGTTGTACAGAATGATCGGCAAATCGCAGGCGTCGTTGATCGCCTTAAAGTGCTGATAAAAACCTTCCATCGTCGGTTTGTTGTAGTACGGTCCGACAACCAGTGCCCCGTCCGCTCCCGACTTCTGCGCCGCGACCGTCAACTCGATCGCTTCTCTCGTGCAGTTCGATCCTGTTCCCGCTACGACCTTGATTCGCCCGCGAGCCGCCTGGCACACGACGTCGATCACGCGGTGATGCTCATCGTGCGACAAAGTCGGACTTTCGCCGGTCGTGCCGACCGGACAAACCGTGTCGGTCCCTTGGTCCACATGCCAATCGACCAATTTCCGCAGCCCGGACTCATCCACTTTGCCGTCTTTGAACGGCGTGACCATTGCCACCGTCAGCCCAGCGAATTTCTCACCTTTTGTCGCCATTGTCTTCCTTTGTGATTCACTAACCCGAAGCGTCAGCGAGGGCGGGCGCTCCGAAAGACTCGATCTTCGACCACGTCTTGTGAAGCGCTCGCCCTCGCTGACGCTTCGGGTTAGTGGCTATCGCCCCTTCCAATCAACGTCCGACATCCGCGACAGCGCCAACTGCAGCGCATGTGTGCCGAGCCGTCCGCCTCCTTGAGCCTTCAGGCTCAGATACAACTGATTCGCCAGCGCCAATCCCGGCAAAGCCAGATTCATTCGCTTGGCTTCATCTAGCGCGATCCCCATGTCCTTGATGAAGTGCTCGACGAAAAATCCGGGATCAAAATTGTTGGCCATAATTCGCGGGCCGAGGTTCGACAGCGACCAGCTTCCCGCTGCACCGACCGACACCGATTGCATGACCGTGTTCAAGTCAAGTCCCGACTTATAGCCGTACAGCAGTGCTTCGCAGACGCCGACCATGTTGCTGGCAATCAGAATCTGATTGACCATCTTCGTGTGTTGCCCGGCTCCAGGACCACCTTGATGAATGATCGTTTTGCCCATCGCGGCAAAGCCGGGCTGCAAGGCTTCGACAACGTCCTTGTCGCCGCCGACCATGATTGACAGCGCCGCATTCTTGGCTCCGATGTCACCGCCGCTGACTGGAGCATCGACACTAAAGATCCCTTTGGACCGCGCGGCTTCGGCGATTTCGACGGCAAGCGACGGTTCGCTGGTCGTCATGTCCACCAGCACATTGCCAGACTTCGATCCGGCCAGAGCACCGTTCACGCCTAGCATCACTTCGCGCACATCGGCTGGAAACCCGACGATCGAAAAGATCACGTCGCACTGCTGAGCCAGCGACTTCGGCGAATCCGCCCAGCCGGTTCCTTTTGCAATCAATGCTTCGGCTTTGGCTTTCGTTCGCGTGTAAACTGACACTGAAAACCCGGCGGCCAGAAGGTGCCCGGCCATGCTTTGACCCATCACGCCCGTGCCGATCCAACCAATCTTTGTCTTGCCGGGAGTCATCACCGGAACCGTCATCGCACTGCCTCATTGTTGTGGTTTCGAGTTCTCTGCCCTGAGCTTGCCGCACGGGGACGCGGAGTATATCCGTCCGATTTCCGCAACTCCACGAAGCGAATCCGTGGGGCAGGTTTTCAACCTGCCGTAGAATAGTCGGGGGTTTTGAAGACAGCGTTCACTCAAAAACAATATCGCCACCTGACAGACAGGTTGAAAACCTGCTTCACGCTTCAAGGAAACGCCTCAAACACCGTCGCTTCTGCCAGCGGCACGCCCGTACGGTCTTTCGCCGAGAGCGTCGGTTCGGCGGTAATCGGCCAATTGATTCCGATGGCCGGGTCGTTCCATAACAGGCTACGTTCGTGCTCCGGAAAGTAATAGTCAGTGCATTTGTAGCTGAAGTCAGCCGAATCGCTCAGCACGCAAAAACCGTGAGCACATCCAGGCGGGACAAAAATCTGTCGACACGTCTCATCACTTAATTCAAATCCGAGCCAACGGCCAAACGCTGGCGACGGCCGGCGCAGATCGACCACGACATCGAAGACCTTCCCCGCCAAAACCTGAACCAACTTTCCTTGTGGATGCTGAATCTGATAGTGCAACCCGCGCAAGATACCGCCACGCGATCGCGAGAAATTGTCCTGCACGAACTCCGCCGTGATGCCGGCTTCGCGGTATCGTTCGCGCTGAAAGGTTTCGGTGAAAAACCCGCGCGGATCGCCGAATACTTTCGGCTGAATCACCAGCAGTCCAGGGATCGCCGTCGTTTCAATGTTCATAGATCTTCGTTTTAGGGAATCTTTCCGACACTCGCCGACCAGTCGCTGAGTTCCAGCGGCTTGGCTTCGTCGGCAAGCATCACGGGAATGTTGTCTTTTACGTCGAACCGCAGCCGACATGACTCCGACCGGCAAACGAAACCGCCACCCAAGAAGGTCAGTTTGGACCGACACACCGGACAGGCGAGAAGTTGAACCAGGTACTGAAGATCAATCGTCATGAAGCGGTCGGCCGGTGAATTTCAGAAGCCACGAAGAGCGCGAATGTCATCAAACGTGCGCAGTTGATAACCGATCCCGACGTAATCCAGCAACCGGCACAAGCCGCGCACCGCCACTCCCAGTCCATCCGGGCCGCTGAATCCACCGAACTGTCCGCCGCCCTTGAGGTGTGGTTCGACTTCCAAGTGAAAGCCGGGGACGCCCATCGACTTCATGCGTTTATCGAGCTTCGGCAGGTGCGCGCGCAAATCCTTCAAGACCAGATCGTGCCCGGCGTCCCCTTGATCGGCCGGGACGAAATTCTTCAGCCGCTCTTCATCGACCGCTCCCGTCCAAGTCATGCTGGGATCATTCTTGTAGTCCTTGATGTGCATCCAGCCGAGATGATCGCGCATCGCAAGGTACTCTTCGTAGCACTGCATTGGCGTCTTGTTCTGACAGGCCACATTGCCGCCATCGAAGATCAGCAGCATGTTCTTGCGTTTTACCGCGCGAGCCAGTTTGCCCATCATCGGCCCCGTATCGCCGATCAGGTTGGGTTCAATCTCCAGACCGTAAATTAGCCCGGCTTTGGCACACAAGTCGGCGATCTGGCCAATTTGATCGACCGCCTGTTGAAAATACGGCTGCGGGTTTTCACCGCGCGGCGGATAAAACGAAAAGCCTCGAATCAGCCGAGTCTCTAGCGCCTGAGCTGCATTGATCGTCGAGGCGACTTCGGTCTTCAGGTACTCCTTGAACGGCACAAACTTGTTGTGACTGCCATCCTCTTTGTTGGCCAGCTTCACCTTGCCGATGCGCGAGCCGATGCTAGTGACTCGCACACCATATTCGACGTGCATCTTGGCGAGCGTTTGATACTCCGGCTTGCCGAGCGTCACGATATGTTTGACCTCACCGGTCCCGTTGACGTCAATGAATCGCGGGCTGTAACTCTTCAACCCGACCGCCGCAATCGCCGAAAGTTGCTCGACGGCAGTCTTTCGATTGGCTGCTTCATCGGCAAACGCACTCAAGATGACATCGGGCGACACGGACATACGAAATTCCCTCCTCGGCGGCGATTGAAAACTCAACGTGAAACGACTCGTCTCAAAGACGTTGTTCGAATGATGAGCCTAAAGTTTTCGATTCCTGCCGACAACCACCTGCAAAACACTTGCACAGCAAGCTGAAGTGCGACCACTTGTGGCACAAGGGTTGGACTACATGGGAAACAGCCTGAATCATTCAGCGCCGTTCTAGGATGTGGCCTGGCTATTGCCATTCGGCGGAAGGCGGACAACAAACAAAAACACCCCGGTTCCTCCAAGTTGAACCGAGGTGCGAGTGCAGGACGAGCCACTCCGTCAGCAACATCCTTGCGTTTCGTAGCTCACGGGGCTGGTGTGAGTTGTCTTCACGAGCAACCCATGCTGGCTCCACAGTTGTGACAGAGGTAGCAGTTGCCGTTGCGAACGGTGATCGCTCCGCAACTATCGCAAGCTGGCGCGTCACTTTGGAATCCAGCAAATTGCTGACTGCGAACGGCCGGGCTGTCGCCAGATTCAGGTAACAGGCTGGAAGCCGAGCCGACTCCATTAACATGCGTCTCGATCAACGAAGCCAGCTCTTTGGTCACGGAATCGGTTGAGGCAGCAGCAGCTTGATGACCGTGGCCGTTGTTACCGTTGAATCGGGGACTGTTGGCTTCGCGATATCCGGTCACGAACTCCATGCCCAGCCAGCGATAGATGTAATCGACCACCGACTTGGCGTGCGGGATGTCCTGATTCTTTGTCCAGCCACTCGGTTCAAACCGGCTATGCGAGAACTTGTCCACGAAGACCTGCACCGGGACGCCGTATTGCAGGCCCATCGAAGTCAGCGTGCCGATGACGTCCATAAGGCCGCCGATCGTGCTCCCTTCTTTGGCCATCGTGATGAACAGTTCGCCCGGAGTATTATCCTCGAACAAGCCGACGGTGATGTAGCCGTCGTGATTGCCGACGCTGAACTTGTGGGTGAGCGACTTGCGAGTCGCCGGAAGACGTCGCCGAATCGGCTGACCAACGGCCACTTCGGTCGCGCCGTCTTTCCGTTTCTCGCTGTCCTTCGACGTGTTCAGCGGTTGCGATTGCTTGGAGCCGTCGCGATAGATCGCCAGTGCCTTCAGCCCTAGCTTCCAACCTTCGACGTAGGCATCCTCGATATCTTCAACTGTCGAATCGGCCGGCATATTGACGGTCTTCGAGATCGCACCGCTAAGGAACGGCTGAGCGGCCGCCATCATCTTGACATGCGCCTTCCAATGAATCGTCCGCAAACCCTTCGCCGCCTTGAATGCACAATCGAAGACCGGCAAATGCTCCGACTTCAGCTCTGGTGCCCCTTCGATCGTGTCGTGCTTTTCAAGGTAATCGAGAATCCCTTCGATCCGCGGCTGATCGTAGCCCAGTGACTTGAGCGCCACTGGCACCGTGCGATTGATGATCTTCAACATCCCGCCGCCGGCCAGTTGCTTGTACTTGATCAAAGCGATGTCCGGCTCGATACCGGTCGTGTCGCAATCCATCATGAACGCGATCGTCCCAGTCGGCGCGAGCACCGTCGCTTGAGCGTTTCGATAACCGTAGCGCTTGCCCGATTCGAGACACTCGTCCCAAACGTGCTGAGCCGCTTGACGCAAATAGTCTGGGCAACACGGGTCGATGCGGTAGGCAGCTTCGCGGTGCATCGACATCACGCGTAGCATTGGCTGTTCATTTTCCGAGTACCCGCCGAACGTCCCGATGCTGCTGGCAATCCGGCTGGAAGTCAGAAACGCCTGCCCGTTCATCAAGGCTGTGATCGAACCGCACACGCCACGGCCGGCGTCGCTGTCGTACGGAATGCCCCACGACATCAGCAAGCTGCCGAGATTTGCATAACCCAAACCCAGTGGCCGGAATAGATGGCTGTTCTCTGCAATTGCCGGAGTCGGGTAACTCGCGTGATCCACCAGGATTTCCTGAGCTGTGATGAAAATCGCACAGGCCCGGCGGAAGCCATCAATGTCGAAGCGGTTTCCCTCGCGAGAAAACTTTCGCAGATTGATGCTCGCGAGATTGCAGGCAGTGTCGTCCAAAAACATGTACTCGGAGCATGGGTTCGACGCGTTGATCCGGCCTGTATTCGAGCAAGTGTGCCAGCGATTGATCGTCGTGTCGTATTGCACCCCAGGGTCGCCGCAGTACCAAGTGCCGGAAGCCATTTCGCGGAGCATTGACTTCGCGTCGTATTCCGGGCCGGTGCGATTCGGGTCGGTGACCCAGTGCGTCTTCCATTTCTTGCCTTCAAGCGCCGCCTGCATGAACTCGTCGCTGAGCCGTACCGACAAGTTGGCGTTTTGAAACATGATCGAACTATACGCTTCGCCGTTGAAGTTCGATTCGTACTCGCCAGAGTCGATCAGTAAACGTGCCTTTTTCTCTTCTTTCGTTTTGCACTGAATGAACTCCATGATGTCCGGATGCCAGTCTTTCAGACTCTGCATCTTGGCGGCGCGGCGAGTCTTTCCGCCGGACTTCACGACGGCGGCGATCTGGTCATACACCCGCATGAACGACAACGGCCCCGACGGGACTCCGCCGCCCGACAGCTTTTCTTTCGAACTGCGGATCGTGGACAGGTCAGTGCCAGTGCCGGAGCCGAACTTGAAGAGCATCGCCTCGCTGCGTGCGAGCCGCATGATGTCTTCCATGTTGTCTTCGACCGACTGAATGAAGCAGGCCGAACCTTGCGGGAATTCATACGGCGTGTCGGGACGGCGGATCGATTTCGTTTCGACATCCCAGCGGTAGTTGCCTTGTGAGCCTTTCACGCCGTACTGGTGATAGAGCCCGACGTTGAACCACACGGGTGAATTGAAACAGCCATGTTGATGCAACAGCAACCACGTCAACTCTCGATAAAACGTCTCACCGTCAGCCGGAGCCGCGAAGTAGCCGTCCTTGATCCCCCAATCCGAGATTGTTCGCGATACGCGATGAATCACTTGCCGGACGCTCGTCTCGCGTTCGGGAGTGCCGTGCTCGCCGTAGAAATACTTGCTGACGACGACATTCGTGGCGAGCGCGCTCCAATCCTTCGGCACTTCGCAATTGGTCTGCTCAAACAGCACCTTGCCGTTTTCGTCTTTGATGTGAGCGGTTCGCAGATCCCATTCGGTGGTCGAGAACGGATCGGCGTTGGCGGGACAGAAGTGCGGAGCAATCTTCATCGGCGATGTTTGCGGAGCGAAATGCGGTCCGTTGCCGCGAGCGGCTTCGCGAGTTTGCGTGGTCATTTGTCCGTTTCCTCCAAAAGCGTGGCCAGCATTCGACCAGGTTGAAGCGGAGAGGTAATCAGCATCCAAGAGAGCGTTGGCATCGTGCATCATGCACTCCTTTAGCCAAGGGTGAAGAGAAATGAGTCGAGCCGGGGCCTCATGACCCGCTCAGAGTGGCATCGTGCCCAGAAATCCGTGAATTTGAACCAGAATTGACGTCCCGCGATCCGTTCGTTCGGAGCGACAAGTACCACAATATATTGTGGTCGTCGGATTGGACAGGCCCCGTATGCAGTGATCTGGACTAGGTCGGGAATATAAATCGGCACGCCGATTTGTCAAGGTGATGAATTCTTGATGAACGCTTAGAACTCGTTCCGCTACGCCGTAACCTCTCAGCCAGATCGGGGCTTAGCGAGTTCGGAAAAATTGTCAGAATCGTCAGGACCGATTACGAGCTTGCGCTTCAGTCAGACTTGACCACAGGCGGTCACGTTAGTCGTTGTCGAGAATGGTTCCGACTCCCTGCGAATTGGCGAAGAGAGCGTTGAGCGCGTTGCCGAGATTGAGTGAGAACGTCTTCTTGAGTTCGGCGATGGCATCATCCAGGATCAACACGGTGATTGTCTTGGTGG
>JANMIF010000416.1:0-7504 GCA_031375695.1 Planctomyces sp. | reverse complement strand
GACGAACTTGGGAAACACGGTTTCACCAAACCCCGCCGACCACGCGGAGAAGACGACCTGCAATGACTCCGGTACAGTCTCCACGGGAGCCTCCTTGCTCGAGTGAACTGTGGCTGTGATAACCGAAGTCTACTCACAAGGAGGCTTCCTCGACTTGATCATTTCAATCCAGCAACAACGCTCGAAAACACGTCGGCCAACTCTCTCTTAAATAGCGTCTCCCACTGTCCAACTCTTGGGGTCCACTTCATGGCTGTGACCTTGGCTTTTGGACGGGCTGCATTTACCGTCACTGCGCCAAGCTCTCCCGCCGACGAGCATTTGGCTCCGCTAGGTCGTGTAAAATTCTGCCAGGGGTTACGGCAAGAAGTGGCTTTGGGTGTTGCCGCTGGAACTGTGGCAGCGACGATTTCATTACTCTGGAGTCGTCATGGTCTTGCCAACCGGGTTCACATTGCGAGCGGGTCGATTCTTAATTGAGATTGGGTGATGACGACACGACAAGCGCTGATCATTGGAATCTCCGGACAGGACGGGGCCTATTTGGCTCAACTGCTTCTTGAACGGGGGTACGTTGTTCATGGAACGTCTCGTGATGTTTTTTCACATGAATTTCGAAACTTGAAGTCGCTTGGTATTCGCGATCAAGTGGCATTGCACTCGGTGACTTTGACCGATTTTCGCAGCGTACTGCAAATTCTGGCCAAACTACGTCCTGACGAGATTTACAATCTTGCGGGTCAAACTTCCGTTGGGTTGTCGTTTGAGCTGCCAGTCGAGACTTTGGAGAGCATCGCTGGCGGAACACTGCACCTCTTGGAAGCCATTCGCTTTCTGAATTACCCCACACGGTTTTACAACGCCTGCTCATCAGAGTGCTTTGGAGATTCTGGGGAAATCGCTGCTGCAGAATCGACAAGATTCGCACCACGTAGTCCTTATGCCGTAGCCAAAGCCGCTGCATTCTGGGAGGTTGCGAACTACCGTGAAGCCTATGGAATTCACGCCTGCTCAGGCATTCTGTCCAATCACGAGTCCCCCTTGCGATCGGAGCGATTTGTAACTCAGAAGGTGGTTGCTGCGGCCTGTCGTATTGCGGCTGGCCTGGCAGATCACGTTGAACTGGGAGACCTTTCCATTGCTCGCGATTGGGGTTGGAGTCCGGAATACGTTGACGCCATGCACAGGATGCTTCAGCAACCGCAGGCCGATGACTACGTCGTCGCTACAGGAGCAACGTTCACGTTACAGCAATTCGTGGAGCAAGTGTTCCGTGAAGTCGGGCTCGATTGGCAACAGCACGTCAAGATGAATTCGCAGTTACGACGTCCGACCGACATCCAAATCAGTCGGCTCGATCCCTCCAAAGCTCGCTCGGAACTCGGCTGGACCGCAACACGAAAGATGCCCGACGTTGTTCGGGAAATGGTTATCGCCTGGCAGAAAGATCACAGAATTTCGCGTGCGAATCGCTCTGATTGAAACCGCAGATCCAGGCTCTGCCGGAAGCATGACGCGACATGCGTCAATTCCTGCATTATCCGTTTAGTAAAGGACTCAACGATTGGCTTGCCTGGTACAATCGATATGCCACGCGAGAAGCTGAAGATGGACTTCGCGACTCATGCGCATTTGCCTTGAGTGACTTGTGCACTATTGATCGAGCATGACGCTGGCAATCACTGCGGGCTATCAGCCGCCGGATGCCTTTTCGGTCGCTGCTTCGGTTTCTCTTCAGGCATGTGATGAAATGTGGATTTCTTGATGGCCGTGCCGGGCTGGCATTTAGTTGACTGATGGCCGTCTATGAAGAAATGATCGTTCTGCAACGTCGAGAATTGGAACTGCGCCGAAAGGAGACGGCATCTTTGATGCCTCCCAGCCATATTGGTTGAGTCTTCACAGATGTGACATCATGGGAAAACGGATTACGCATTCGAACATCGACCACTGCTTGAAGCCGTGAATCGAAGTCGGATATGGTGTCGGCTGGTTTGGGCGAGTTGGATTCATGATCGGCGGCTTTGAGGCGGACGACCGCTACGGCGCGGTGATGTCGGGGAATCACGTATGGCGGAACTCTTTGTTTCAGGACCAGAGCTTACGCAGCGCTGGACGCGGCCGATTCCCACTGGTGAAAAAATTCGCCTGGGTCGCGCGCCACGCAGCGGTTGGGCGGTCCCTTGGGATTCGCTCATTTCCCGCGAACATGCCGAAATTGAGCTCGACGGCCACCGGTTGCGAGTCACTCGGCTCGATGCCTCGCGGAACCCAATCTACTTTCGCGACGTCGATAACCCAGACTTTGAATTGGAATCGGGTGAGCAATTTCGGATCGGGAAGACGGTCTTTCAGTTGATCCTGCCGGACATCGCCGACGACGAACCGGCTCCAGCGGAAGAGCGCTCGTTTCATCCCGATGAATTACGGAGCTTTGCGTTTCGCGACGCCGATGTGCGTCTGGAGGTGTTGGCCAAGTTGCCGAAGGCGATCTCACAAGCGGCCAACGACGAGGACTTGGCGAACAGCGCGGTGCGGCTGTTGTTGGATGCGATCGCGTCGTCAGAAGCGGCGGCAGTCGTTTCGTTTGCGGAACTGACTCCTGAAGCGCGGCCGAAGATGATGCGCTGGGATAGTCGCCAGGAGTCGATCGGCCGCTTCACTCCCAGCCGCCGCTTGATGCTCAAGGCGGTTCAAACCGGTCAGGGAATGCTGCACATCTGGCAGGACAAAGACGAATCGAATCCGGCGTACACGGTCAGCGGCTCGTTGGATTGGGCGTTTTGCATGCCGCTACTGGGAGAAGGTTGCCGCGGCTGGTGTTTATACGTTTCCGGACAACGGTCGGACTCCGATGTCGATCAGGAAGCGAATCTGAAAGGGGACTTACGGTTTACGGAGCTGATGGCGGAATTCATCAGTTCGATCCGGCAAGTCCGCGTGTTGTCTCGGCAGCAGGCGGGGTTGTCACAGTTCTTTTCGCCCGCGGTGATCGAAACGATCCGCGATGAAAAGGCAGATGAGCTTCTGGAACCAAGCGAACGCGACATCACGGTCTTGTTCTGCGACGTGCGTGGGTTCTCGAAGAAGTCGGAGCAAGCCCAAGGGACCTTGCGAGAACTGCTGGCTCGCGTGAGTGAAGCGCTGGGGGTGATGACCTGCGGGATCATCAAGTACGACGGCGTGATCGCGGACTTTCAGGGAGATGCCGCGCTCGGCTTTTGGGGTTGGCCGGCACCGCACAACGACGATCGGCTATCGGCGTGCCGAGCGGCCTTGCAAGTGCAACGGGAATTCCGCAAAGCCACGTCCGATCCGCGGCACACACTGAGCGGATTTCAGGTCGGAATCGGTGTCGCCCATGGTCGTGCGATTGCCGGAAAAATCGGCACGACCGAGCAAGTCAAAGTCGGTGTTTTCGGCCCGACTGTGAATCTAGGCTCGCGATTGGAGGGACTGACAAAACAGTTGCGGGCTTCCATCTTGTTGGACGAACCGACGGCCGAATATGTCCGCAAGCATCTGCCGGCCGACGAGGGGCGAGTCCGTAAACTGGGCCGCTTCCGACCGGTCGGAATGAATACGGAATTGTGGATCAGCCAGCTGCTTCCGCCGCTCACCGAAGACGATTCCGTGACGAACATGCACGTTGCGCTGTATGAGTCCGCCTTGGCGGGGTTTGTGTCAGGCAATTGGAGTATGGCTCTCGAACAGTTGAATGAACTTCCGGTTCATGACCGGGCCAAGGATTTCTTGCAGATTTATATCGGCGTCAACGGCTATGAGGCTCCCCTCGATTGGAACGGCGTGATCGTCATGCAATCCAAATAGTCCCGAATCTCCTTTCCGATTTTCCCAGACGGTGCATCGTGAGAGTTCGACTAGTTCCCTCCTCCGTGGGTGCGTCGCATCGCCATCAGATTCTGGCGACCTATCTGGTGAACGACACTGTCGCCATCGACGCCGGCTCGCTGGGCCTGTTGTCACCGCTCGCCGATCAACAACGAGTCAAACACGTCTTTCTTTCACATTCGCATTTGGATCATGTGGCGACGCTGCCGGTCTTCATCGACAATGTTTACTCCCCCGGTCCGAATTGCCCGACGGTTTGGGCCGCCCCCGAAACGCTCGACTCGTTGCAACGCGATCTGTTCAACGATCGCCTCTGGCCCG
Source organism: Planctomyces sp. (assembly GCA_031375695.1). GTDB lineage: Bacteria > Planctomycetota > Planctomycetia > Planctomycetales > Planctomycetaceae > SXKJ01. The sequence goes on along the minus strand of JANMIF010000416.1, from coordinate 3,331 downwards.
ACATGGTCCGCCTCTCGAAAGAAGAATCGCCGTTCCTGGAAACTCGCGAACTGGCCGACGAGCAGCCGGTGGAAGTGGAAGGTCTGAGGATCACTCCCATCGCGCTCAATCATTTGGTCCCGACGTTCGGATTCCTCATCGAAGAACTGGCCAGTGAAGTCGCCGTGTTGTTCGTTTCGGACACGGCGCCCAGCGACCGCGTCTGGGAAATCGCCAATCAGTGCGCCGGCCTGAAGGGTGTTCTTCTCGAAGCCAGCTTCCCCAATTCCTACCGCTGGCTGGCCGACAAGGCCGCGCATTTGACCCCCGGCCTGTTTCGGTTGGAACTGCAAAAACTGAAACGCCCTGTCCCGTTTTACGCCGTGCATGTGAAGTTCGCCTTTGAAACCAAAGTGCTGGCCGAACTGCAAGCACTTAACATCCCGACGATACGACTCGTCGAACCGAACACCACGCTGGATTTCGTGTGACCGTCGCCCAGTGTCTCCCGCCACTGAACATGCTCGGCGTGAGATCTCGCCCGTAGTGGACTCACGAAGGCGATCGGGGCAGTGCAGGCTGCAAAATGCGTTCTGCGTTTGCCATTTTGCCGTCATCGGTGAATTGCGCCAGGCGCAGTGGAGGCCGAGGCATCCGGGCGATGTGCCGCGCGTGAAGTTGTCGCTCTTAAAGAACGTGAATCACGACCCATTTCGATCAGGCCTGCCCAGGCGGCCGTGAGTTTTCGCCGAATACGTGACGAAAGGCACGCTGTGTCGAATCGTTCCGAGAATGTGCCTCGACAGGTATCCTCTTGGCTCGAGATTCAAGAATTTTGACCGGCGGAGGGATATTGCTATGCGTCGTTTGATTTGTGTTCTTGTGATTGGCAGCTTGTTGGCGAATCAACACCTAGCGGCTCAACCGCCGTCCGCCGATGAAGTGGATGCAATCACGGCAGGACTCGCCGAGTTGCAAAAAGTTGCCGCAGTGTTGAAGCAGCAGAAGGTCAATGACCGACTAATTGCGGATGTTGAAATCTACGCCAAGGGAGTTGAATGGGCGTTGCGGCACGAGGAGTTTTATTTACCACCGACTCCGAAGGATGGGTCGAAGCCGAAGGCCGAGTCGAAGTCGAAGTACTCACAGTTCGCCTTGAATGCAGTCAAGTCTGGACTGAAGCGAGCTGAGGAAGCGAAGGCCGGGAAGCCGAGTTGGCCAAAACAAATCGGCAAGTCGATTCGTGGGTATGTGTCGCGAGTTGATGGGTCGGTGCAGCCGTATGCGGTCACTCTGCCGGAGGGGTTCGCCGAGGCCAAGTCTTCGTATCGCTGGCCGTTGTACGTCGTGTTGCACGGACGCGGTGGGGATCGAAATGAAATTCGGTTCATTGCCGATCATGACGACAAGCCGGCTCCGAAGGATCAGACGTGGGTGCAGCTCGACGTGTTTGGCCGGATTGACAATGCGTATCGTTGGGCGGGTGAAACCGATGTTTTTGAGGCCATGAACGACGTCAAACGGCGATACAAGATCGACGATCGCCGCGTGGTGCTATGGGGCTTTTCGATGGGCGGGGCCGGAAGCTGGTCGCTGGGACTGCATCATCCGGGCGAATGGTGCTCAGTCGGGCCGGGAGCGGGGTTCGTCGATTACTACAACTATCAAGGGATCAAACAGCCGCTGCCGGGGTATCAGCACGACGGGCTGCACATTTACGACTCTCTGGATTACGCGCTGAATGCGTTCAATGTTCCGGTCTGCACGTACGGCGGCGAACTCGACAAGCAACTGGCCGCCAGCACGCAGATGGTGGCTGCGGCTAAGGAGCGAGATGTCGCAATCAAGCTCATCATCGGGCCGAAGACCGAGCACAAATTTCATCCCGATAGCCAAAAGGAGTTCATGGCGTTTCATGCCGAGAACACCAAGCAGGGGCGGCCGACGGCGGCTCAGCGAAAAGAGATTCGGTTCGTGACATACACGCTCAAGTACAACAAGTGCGAATGGCTGACGATCGAAGAAATGGACGATCATCTCGACGCGGCGACGGTTCACGCGACGGTTGGTAATGACGGCGTGTTGCATATCAAGACCGACAATGTCACCGCGTTGCAAATCGACCGCGACGTGGCCAGCCGCATCGAGATCGACGGCGACGAACTGCCGTTGTCGGACGCGGGAGGTGGGCTACTTCCCGGCGTGTATTACGAATGGAATGGCGAACACTGGAAGTTGCTGAGCTACGACGATTCGCGAGCGTTCGCCGACAACCCACGGCTCCACAAGCGACACAACCTGCAAGGCCCGATCGACGACGCCTTCATGGAACCGTTCGTCTGCGTGCTGCCCACGGAGCAGCCGTGGCACGAATCTCACGCCGTGTGGGCCAAGTGGACTCACGACCGGTTCGTCGGCGAGTTCGACAAATGGATGCGCGGCCGAATCATCACGGTCAAAGACACCGACGTGACCGACGAACTGATCGCCGACAAGAATCTGATCCTGTTCGGCGATCCCGGATCAAACTCTGTGATGGCTCGCGTGCTCGATGACCTGCCAGTCAAATGGTCGAAAGAGTCACTCGTCGTGGCCGGCAAGAAATTTGATCCGGCCTCGAACGGCCTGTCGCTGATCTACCCGAACCCGCTGAACAACGACCGCTACATCGTGATCAACTCCGGCCACACGATCCACGACGCCGAGTTCAAAGGCACGAATGCGCTGCTCTTCCCGCGATTGGGTGACATCGCCGTGCAGAAGTTTGAATCGAACAAAGCGGTCGGATTCACGGAATCGGTGTTGTGGGCGGACTCGTTCGATTCCGCTTGGCGGCTGCCGACAACTGGGCCTCAGGCTAAACGCTGATTAACAGGATTGCCGATCCACGAGCACCATTTTCGCTTGGCAGCCATGTCATGCAACCGTAAGCGCCACCCACGCCCTGACGCTACGAACGGTCACTTGTGGCACAGGCTCGGCGTGTGGTTTTTCGAGCGTAGCGGCCTTAGTCACGGCGGGCTAGTTTTTGAAGATGTGTAGTCTGTTCATCAAGAGGTTGGGTTGAGGGCGTGTTCTCGGTAGAGAGAGCCGACGGATTGGGTGAGTCGGCGGGCGAGGTTGAGGGTTGCGAGGCGAATGCCGTTGAGAGCTCGAGCCGCATGACTTGTGCGGCTGCGACTGGCGTCATCTCCCAGGACCGTGTCGAGCAGTTAGTCGTTGTCGAGAATGGTTCCGACTCCCTGCGAATTGGCGAAGAGAGCGTTGAGCGCGTTGCCGAGATTGAGTGAGAACGTCTTCTTGAGTTCGGCGATGGCATCATCCAGGATCAACACGGTGATTGTCTTGGTGG
>JANMIF010000415.1:0-13403 GCA_031375695.1 Planctomyces sp. | reverse complement strand
GCCCGGTCGATCAGCGGTTCATGCTTGCCGGGATACCACTCGCCCTTGTGGAGAATCTCGCCGATGTAGGCCCGATCCTTCAGGATGGCGTGGACCGTGCTTCGCGGGAACTTCGGCGTCGAGGAACGGAACTGCCGGCCTTCGGCCGCAAGCTTCGCGACCAGTGTATCGAGCGTGTGATTCTCATACGCGAAGAGATGGTAGATGCGTTTCACGTTCTCGGCCGGGATGGGATCAATCTCGACCATGCCGCGACCGTCCTTGCGGACATTGCGGTAGCCGTAGGGACCGCGAGAGATGAACCAGCCCTCTTGCACGCGGCGGGCCAGCCCTTCGCGGACATCAACCGATTGTTGCTCGGTGTAGAAGCTAGCCATGTTCGCCAGCGTCCGCCGCATCATGCGGCCAGCGGGCGTGTTCTCGGTCGGCTGCGAAACGGAAATGAACGGCAGGTCGTATTCCGACTCCAGCCGTTCGAGTTCGACGTAATCGAAAAGATTGCGGGCAGCCCGGTCAACCTTGTAGAAGAGCAGGCCATCGAGGAAGGCGGCATTCTTCTTGGCATAGGCGACCAGTTCGCGGAATGCCTTGCGTTCGTCGCCCTTGCTGGCCGTCTCGGCGATGCGGAAGAACTTGACGATTTCGCCACCGGCCTGCGTCGCGTACCGTCGCAGGGCTTCTTCCTGCACTTCGAGGCTGAAGCCTTCGCGTTCTTGTTCCCGACTGCTCACCCGTGCCAGTGCGACGAATTGTTTCATGGCGGAGACCTCGAAGAGAGCGCGTCAAACAACCGACCCACATTCTGGATCATTATAACGGCTTCTTCGGGCGTGACGATAGCTTGGTAATAAGGTTGCCAGACGCGAATCGTCGCCTCGACGAGTTCCGGCGTGATCCAGTCCGGTGCCCCGGCCGGGACGATGCTTCGAGCACCCTCCTGGACTTCGCAATCTCGTTTGTGATTGCTACGGGACATGACTGGAAACCACCATCGGAAAAGACAAAGGGTTGAATGAACTCAGCAGGGTTGAGGCACGATTCGCGGCAGGATCAAACCGAAGAGGGCTGCCGCAATCCCTCGCGCTGGTAGCGGAGCAACTCGGCATGGGAAATGGCCCACGCTGCGAATGCACCCCGGCCACTGTTTTTTTTCTCCGCTTGGATGCGTGAGCGACGACACCATTCCCTGACTGTGTACTCGGCCTTGCCCACGAGTTTTGAAACCTGCTCAGTGCTGTACCATTCCCGCACCTGCTGGCCTTCGACGAGTACCGACAGGAGGGCCTCGATCCGTTCCAAGCGTTCTTCCAGCAGGTTCATTGCTCGTTCTCCTGAAAAACGCGGGCGGGTTATCAGTCCCCGCCCGCGTCAGTGAAGCACTTCGAGTTGACAATCATTGCCATCACTTCGAGTTCGCCAGGTGGTTCCGGGTCGTCGGTTCCTCCGACGAATCACCCAGGACCAATGCCGAACCGGGAGCCGACTTCCGGTCCGGCTCCTTCTTGTCACCGAACAGCGGCATGAACACATGCTCGATGACGGCCTTGACGGCCTCGGGATTGCCCCGCATGTGCGTGGCAACCTGGCCAAGCGCCATGCAGACGCCCCAAACGAACGCCATCAACCCACCGAAGACCAGAAGCACGAAAAGCAAATCCAACATTGCAGTACCCTCCGAGTAATGGGGGCGGGGAAATGTCCCCGCCGCCCGTGACAAGTTGCGAACATTTACGCCTTCGACTTCCCACCGAACATGGAGAACAGGATCGCACCGAGCGCCAGGAGCATCGCTCCCAGGAATGTGGACGCCAAGTGGTTCCGCGTCGGCCTGTCCACATCGACCTTGATGCCTGCCAAGTCACCGAGCTTGAGTTCCACCGGCTTGTCGTCATCGAACTGACGAAAAGTCCGAGGCGACAGCGCTTGCTCACTGTCCCTGTCATCCGTGACGATCTCCGGCACGATCACCGGCCGCCCCATCGTCATCAGGGCTTGCGGTGTGGGCACCGTGAGGTTGACGCCGCAGTTGAGGCAGTCGAAACTGCGCCCAACGATCTCTTCCGCTGACTCCATCCTCACGTTGCAGTGAGGGCACCGATGCTTGAGTGTTGCTGTGCGCATAACACACTTTCCTTTCGTGAATGAGGTTGAACAAAACGTTTGGTTGCTACCGTTTCTTCAGGATGACCCGCTTGAGCAACTCAGCGGCACCCTTCGTTGCGATCTTTCGGGCCATGCCATTGGCACCGCCCTCTTTCCTGTAGCCGTCCCGGACACTCCGGAAGACGAGCCTTGCGATCAGTCCGATTCCCATCCCCGCGATGGCGAGGAAGAACATCAGGACTCCCACCAGCAGGCCAAAGGTGGTCTGAATGTCGGCGACGATCATCGGTCAATCTCCTTTCCCTTGTCGTGCTCTTGAGCTTGCTGGCCCCGGCTGGCGTACCCCGAGAGCATCTTGTCGTACTCACTCTTGCCTTGGACCACTTCTTGTGGCGTCAGGTTGCCGTAGAGGCCAGGTTCCTCTACCGGACGGATGTTGCTGTCGGGCAAAGCCACCAGAGCTTGCGAAAGCTCCTTCAAGCCCGCCCTTCCCATCGCGGCCAGATGGCCCGCACCGATTTTCGGTCTGTCAGACACGTTTCACCTCCTTTCAAAAGTGGTTCTCGTAATCGTCGACAAGTTGCTGCATTTCCATGTTGGCCTCTCGCATGCGACCGACACGGTTCTTGCGAATCTGAACCGCGAAACATTCCATGCAGATGCTCGCAATGCCCGAAGTAATCACGAGCCATCCCAGCGCCGGATCGGCATAGGTCAGCGCCGCTCCGATGCTCATGACCAGAAATCCTTCGGCGCTTTTCAGGTTGCTAATGTCCCGGATGCGCGGAAACAGCTTCTGGGCAAGCCAAGGAGATCCATCCCAATACCTGTGCGGAATGATGCCCTTCTTCCGATTCTGGATTTGCTTGGCTTTCAGGCGGAGGATGCCGAGTATCCAGAGCCATAACACGAGCCAAGCCGCGAAGGAATTCGTCGAGACTGCCAGGACGACCAGCATCAGGATGGTGCCCAGGGAACAGGAGCCGGGGCATTCGTGGCCGTTGTCCTTGCGGGTGAACGGCCAGCCGATGGCCGCTAACGCTCGCAGCCACCACATCAGAAAGTTGACGCCGTCCTGCCTGCTGTCGCGCTGCTCAGACTGCCTTTGATCGAACATGATGTCGTTCCTCCAATGGGCGAATGTTTTGTTGAATCCTTTGATCTTCCAGGCAGTAGGCTTCCAGCCCTGCCTTACACGTCTTGAAACACTCCTCGAACATCTGCCTGAGTTCTTCCTCCCCCAAGCCGTTGCCGAACTTTCCCGACAACACACGGGCCATATTGAAGGCCGTCTCAACGATGAGCCGTCGATTCATCTCGTCGCTCCTTTCCCGGCCAACAGGCCGATTTGAGTTCCACTGATTCTTCACTGTCCTTGTTCCTCTTCACGTTCCCGGTTGCTTGCGACCGAACCATGTCGCGGTCTACTTCTGCGAAAACGTCACGAACTGCCAGTTCTGCCCGTTGCTAAATGGCTCACCACTGCGAACCACAATGCAATCAGCCAGCAAGCGGTTGGCCGCGCCCCCGGTCCGCAGTTTCATGAACACGTTGTCCTGAAGAACTTTCTCATAATGCTGCGAGAACGAGCCGGTGAACTTGCTTTGCCCGCACAACTCGTCGTACATGCTTCCCTGTGGAGCCGTCGAGCCGCCGATGAAGGTGCGAAGCTCCTTGCCAATCAGGCCACTCGCCCACTCCGCCGTCGCCACATCACCCAGGGCGTGGAAGACCTTGTGATGGAAGTTGGTGAGCAGTGCATCAGCCTGTTGCTTGCCCGTCTCGCCCTTGAGCGTGCCGTAATAGCTGGCGAGCGACTGCGTGAGGAAAATCATCGCGCCCATGTGACTGCGGCATTGAGCGAGGTAATGCGCGTCATGGCTGTTGACGTACATCTGGGCCTCATCGACCCAAATGCAAACCGGGTTCGAGTTCGCGGTCGCATGGCGGCGAAGGACCATCTTTTGCGTCAGGTATTTCCAGCCAGCCGCCACGAAGTTGCCGATGTCACCCCATTCCGCTGGCGACATATCCACGAGCACCCATTTGCCTCGAAACATGTCGGCGGGAGAGACGTTCGTCGTCGTCGAAACCAGGTCGCGGACGACGCCGGTGTTGAAGACCGACAGGATGCCCATGACTCCAGTCATGATGGAGGAGCGCGTCTTGTCCGCCATGTTCGGAAATTCGGACAGCCAGTAGTCGCGGGCCATGTCGAAGTCGTGCTGCTCGGTTGGCGTTTTGTCGCACTCGTATGCCGTCTTCAGGCACCGGTTGTGGAACTTGGCTTGCCATTCTTCCGTGCCAATCACCGAACTGTTCATCGCCGCCGTGGTGATGAACGTGTGCAGTTCGGGAGCACCCACTTTGCCGGTCGCCAGCTTCACGATTTCCACGGCGTTGTGAATTAACCGTTCATTTTCCCTGCGCCAGAAGTCAGCGTTCTCGCCGCCAGCCGTGTCGCTGGAATGCAGGGTCTCGCCAATCACGGTGATGCATTTGGTGATGTTGCGCGTATGACCGCCGCCGGTCGTCACTTCCCAATTCAGGAAGTTGAAGCGAAGCGGATGCTCTGGTGAAAACACCAACAGGTCGTCGCTGCGACCAGCCGCCTTGAAAATGCCTTCCCACATCACGCGGTCTTCTGGCTTCGCCGCCAGGATCAGGCCGCCGCTGTTGCCGTGACGGACGACGGCGTTTGCCAGTGCCTTGCCGCTGGACGAGGTTTTGCCGGAGCCGGTGCGGCCGAAGACACAAACACCGCCGTTGAGTAAGTCGCGGACGGTGAAGGGGTCACTCTCGCTCCAGCGAAGCAACTCAGAATCGAGCGGGTCTTTTGCGAAGCGCAGGCCGGCCCGTGCCGCCTTGAATCGCCGGATGCCATAGGAAGCAGCCATCGCCGCCCCGACGCATATCAACCCATACACTTGGTCTTCAGTGAGTGTCATGTAAGTGCTCTCCTGTCTTGAATGCCTCTAATTGCCAACCTTCGATCTGTCCTTCATTGCCGCCGCAAACGTCTTGGCGGTGTAGCCGTGTTCGCGGGCCTTCTTTGCTTCCTTTTGAGCCTCACCTAACGCCTCGATGAGGTCGTCGAGAGAAAGCTCCGGGCCGGAAGCCACGATGCTCACCCCAGATGGCAGCACGCAGGCGATGCGCTTGACACGCACCTGCGGAACGGATTCGCTTTTCTGCCGACGCACATGCTCGGCCAGACCGTCACGCGACGTGCCGGAGAGTTTCAGACGAAGTAACTCCGCCTGCTGGTCTGCCGGAACACGGCTGATCTCGTAAGTCGCCGTGATGCCGAGCTGGCCAGACTCCAGCGCCTTCTGCACTTCGGGAATGCAACGCGACGGAGACAGGTACTTCGTGACGGTCGATTCGCCGAACTTCAGATGAGCGGCCAGATCCTTGTTGCTCCAGCCCGGATTGAGCTGGAGCAGTTTCTCGAAGGCTCGCCACTTCTCGGCGTCCTTCAGGTCGGCCCTTTGCAGGTTTTCGGAAAGCTGGATCACCTTGATCTGTGTGTCGGTGAGCGGCTCCTCGGTGATGATGACCTGGAGTTCAGGCAGGCCGACGAGCGTTGCCGCCCGCAGCCTGCGTTCCCCGGCGATCAGTGTCCCGTCGGACTTGGCCAGCACAGGCTGGAGCTGGCCGATAGCCTTCATGGACTCGCCGAGTTCGAGGAGTTTCGCCTCGTCGAAATGCTCGCGGACCTGTTGCTTGGTCTTGAACCAACTGCGTTGTTTGCTTGTGAGGGTTGTCATCGTTTTCTCCTTGTTACGGCCACTATCTGCCTCGATCCCTGAATCAGAAAGTTTCTGAGAGGCTGCGAATGGCCTAAATGGCATAGAGAAGTGACGTAACCTCTTATTGCTTTGAGACTTGCGACGCGCGTTGAAGAGGATCGCGCAATTGGCGTCGCGAACCTTGTTCGTCACCGGATTGATACGCTGCCGGTTTTTCGATGCCGTAATGGCTTGCCACAACGGAGGTTGCGGCACGGCAAACTGTTTTGAGCGAAGAACCCGAGACGCTCAGCAGGGGCGCTCCCCGCAATTCCTTGGAGCGGCGGCGAAGCAGATTGGAATCGTTCGCTGATTCCAAGAGAGTTGGTCTGCCGCCTTATTTGCGGCGGCTTCGCCGAGCCGTCGGCGCGGCGGGAGGGGATTATGGTGGCGGGAAGAAACCCGCTGGGATGGGACGGTCTACTGTGCCAGGATAGACGAACCCGCTTCGTCGGCAGTCATGCCGCGTGCCTGTCCGGGCCAGTCGCTGCTTTGCCGCGTTGTACCACGATCCGGCACTTTCGATGGCAACAACGACCGATTTGCCGAGGCTCAGTGTGCCGGTGGATTTGCCTTGAAGAGATGAACGCACAAGCTATGTTGCTTGCCATCACGGTGCTATCGTGGAAGTGATCCCCATGAAAGCACAAAAAAGAGGCAGTTTTTACACAGTTTCTTACACATACACAGTTTTGACAGTCCATTTATAGCGTTACCTCAGATGCTTATTGATAGACGCGCCAAACTCAAAACCAGGCACACCTAGAAATGACAGGTCAGCAATACATCAACTAAATCAGACGCTTGCTCTATTCAGTAGACTCCCAAACGACCCCGATATATCCTTACACATGTGTTACACACTTTGCCCGTTATTGGGGGAACCGCATATATATAGAGAGTGCCAATGGTAGATCACGTACTCATGGGTGGCAGGCTACACGTCTACAAACGCGACAACAGTCGCTATTGGCAGTGTTCAACTTTTCTAGGTGGGCACAACCACCGCATCAGCACGAAGGAGGACAGTCTCTCACGCGCAATGGATATTGCGGAAGACTGGTATCTCGAACTCAGAGGCAAACTCAGAACTGGTGACCTCAAACACGGCAAGACCTTTGCCCAGGCAGCCGTCCAGTTTCTCCGCGAGTACGAAATCATTACGGAAGGCCAACGCAACCCGGACTATGTCAAGGACAATGGCAGGCGGCTAAAGAAGCATCTGCTCCCGTTCTTTGGCGACATGGTCCTCTCGGAGATTACGCCGGGCCAAGTCCAGGAGTACCGAATCCACCGCCGAGAGAAAGCGATCCAGGAGCGCGGCAAGCCGCCTGCACGAAACACGATGCATCAGGAAATCGTGACATTGCGTCACGTCCTCAAGACCGGCAACCGTCATGGATGGCTTCCATTACTGCCAGACCTCTCCGAGCCATATAAAGGCTCTGGTAAAATCTCGCACCGTGCGTGGTTTTCTCCAGAGGAGTACAAGAAGCTGTACGAGGCGACCCGTCGCTGTGCGCAAAAGCCGAAGCGGAACCGCTACGCCTGGGAAAGCGAACAGCTACATGACTACGTGCTATTCATGGCGAACACCGGGGTTCGGCCTGATGAGGCCGCCCGCCTCGAATACCGGGACGTTACCATCGTCCATGACGATGCGACCGGCGAAACAATTCTTGAGATCGAGGTTCGCGGAAAGCGCGGTGTCGGATACTGCAAAAGCACCACGGGCGCCGTGGGGCCGTTCCGACGAATGAAGAAGAGAAATAACCCGCAGCCTACTGACCTGCTTTTTCCCAAGACCCACCGCATACTCTTCAATCGTATTCTGGATGACGAGGGCCTCAAGCACGACCGCGAGGGCAATCCTCGCACCGCATACAGCTTGCGGCACACGTACATCTGTTTGCGCCTAATGGAGGGTGCAGACATCTACCAGATTGCCAAGAACTGCCGCACCAGCGTGGAGATGATCGAGAAATACTACGCTTCCCACATCAAAAACAGCCTTGATGCAGCGGCGATAAACATTCGCCGGGCAAGGCCAGGCAAGAAGAAACCAGGCAAGAACACTTCCAAAGAAGATAACTGAGCGATGGCTACGTTGTGCAATAACTGTTTGCGAAAGCTGTTTTCAGCGCTATAAATGCCTAATGCCCCTGTGGTGGAACTGGTAGACGCGCTGGATTCAAAATCCAGTGCCGCGAGGCGTGTCGGTTCGATTCCGACCGGGGGCACCAAAAGTCTAATAGTAACGTGGAAGTATGAGCGAAGATGAAACACGAAGACTGCAAGCTAACTCTGCTCTGGCTGAGTTACAGAACTTGTTGTCTCAAGCTCAGCAAACCGCGTCTGATTTAAGCTCTCGTCAGCAATCAATTACAGAACAGCTTGCTGCACTTGAATCCCAACGTTCCACGGCACAGCAAGTAGTCGAGGCGCTAGAAGCGCTAAGAGCTGACGCGGAAACAAAGAAAACGTCTGTAGAAGAGCGCCTTGAGGGTATTACAAATGATCTGCAAAGCAGGCAATCTTCTATTGACGCAAAAATCACTGAAATAGATGGATCATTAGGTCAGTTGAGAACGGATATGACGAATCTCAAGCAGACTATTGATGCCGAACTGCCCAGCTTCAGGCAGCGAGTTGAATCTGAGCAAACATCTCTCAGACAGGGAATTGAGGCTGAACAAACTAATTTGCGAAAATCTATTGAGGCCGAACAGACCAGCTTACGTCAGAAACTGGAGGAACTATCCACCTCGTTCCAAACCAAGCATACAGAACAGCAGGAACAACGATCAAAAGAGTTTTCAGACAAAGTAAATGAACTGCAAATGCTAGCTAACCAGACAATTGCGGAGAGAATAAAGGCTGCCGAAGTTATTATTGTGGCCTTAGAGAAATACGAGGGACAAGCAAAACAAGTATTGGGAACCGTAATTAGCACGTCTCAAGCAGGAGTATACAAATCTGATGCTATAGAAGAGGGTAAAGCTAGGAAGTTTTTTAGGGCATGGGCATCAACGTTCATGTTATTTGCAGTATTAGTGTTAGTTGGCCCCTCTATCTTTGACGTTCTTATGAAGGGTGCTCCTAACGCAGCAATAGATTGGCACGATTGGCTTGCTCGCTTGCCTGTATCGGTAGTCTTATTTTTGCCTGCGTTCTATTTCGCGCGAGAGTCCACGCGACACAGTAACAATGAAAGAAAAAGTAAACGACGCGAACAGATTCTATCAACAATCGATCCTTATCTAGAGTTGCTCGATAAAACCAAACGCGAAGATTTAAAAGCGAAATTGGCTGAAAAGATTTTTGATCCGAACGACGGCGATGCGAGCTCATCAGATGATGATGTTAAAGGCGTATTTCCTCATATCACTAGCCTCATTGCCGCCATAAAAGGAAGCAAGTAAAGCAGCTAATTGCTAATCACTCAAAAGGCAACAGAGTCGGTTTGGATACGACCGTATCGCTCATTCCATCTCTCTAATGCTCTGGGGCACCTCGCCGTCCTGGCGACCGGGTGACTACGGGCTCCGCGTTGCTTTGGTCGGCGTACCGACGGCTATCGCCCCCTCCGGCCCCCTGGTGCGAATACAGGGGCGAATCCCCGTGCCGTCAAGGATTCCCTGCGGCGGACGGAGCGGTGCCCCCCTATCTTCCGCGCTCCCAAAACCTCGCTTGTGCAGACATGGAAACCCCCCGCTCCGTCCGTCCTTGACCGCACTCCCCCTTCCCTTTTGGACCTTCGTCCCCCTTCCGTCAAAAAACGCTGTGCGCGTTTCGCGTAAGGGGATATTTCAAAATCAAAAAGGAGAAAGGAAGGAAGTATTATGGCGACCGTCATCATCGCCTGTTGTCTTAATGCAGAAACCCGCTCGCCGTCTTGGCGAGCCATTCCTTGAGTTCGGCGTTTGACTCGAACTCTACCACGTTGATGCTGTCGATGGTCGGCCCAGACTCGCCGACTTTGGTCTTGTCGTCTTCGCTCATTTCTCGAATCCACAGCACACGATGCCGTTGCAGGCCGGCGTGCAGCAGGTCGATGTTTCCATCGCCGAGCGGCTTGTCGAGATTGCTACCCCGGATCAGCACCAGGTACACCAGGTCGCTTGAGAACTTGAGCAGCAAGCCTTCCGACGGGTTGTACCACCACGCCCCGAGCGAGCCGTAGGAGAACCAGGTACTGTTCCCACTCAGGAAGCGAAACTCGATGGACGTAGACTGGTCACGGATGCCCCGCAAATAGCCGAACGCAGGGCACGAAGCTTCGCCAGCGTCCGCTTCCGGTTCTTTCTTCGAGGTAGAGGGAGGCACGCTGTATCCTGCCAGATGGCCCTTTCCCTGCAATCGCTCCTGATGGGTTGGCGGCTTATCGAGCATTGTCCACCTCTCTTTGCGGCGTAGCGTCTCGGGCAACGCCAGGCTGGAGTGAATCGTTCCTCGCTGCAAACACACCAAGCCCACGCGCGAACGCCAATCGCTTCGTCAGCCGATCCCGCAAAGTCGGTGTCGGTGATCGGGGTTGAGCAAGCTCCGTCGCAGACATCGGATCATCCGGCCGCATGATTGCTTTGAGCAGTTCCTTCCGATCGTCGGTGAAGACCTGGGCTAGTTCTCGTCCCCGCGTCACCGCAACATACGCCGTCCGCTGATACGTCGCGGGCAACGACTCGCTGGAAATTCCGACGAAGACCTTGTCCACCGTCACGCCCTGACTGGCATGACTGGTAACGACGTATCCATGCGTCAAATGGCCGAAATCCCGGTCAATGACCCAGCCGTGATCGACAACAATGTCGCCACGCTTGTTGAATCCCTGGACAGTCAGGAGCGAGCCGTTGCTGAGGCGATGCTTGCCGTCCTTTGTCTTGCCGCCCGCTGTGACGCGAACGCGATCCCCAGCAGCCAGGGCGAACTGCGTCGCCCGGTATGCCTCGAATCGCTTCGCAAGCTCGGTCGGTAGCTTTGTTCCATCGCTCACAATCAGTCGCGATCCCTTCTTGTAGCCCGGTGCGTTCTGGTGAAACTGGAGCAAGTCGCCTGGCTCATATTCGGTCGAGTCCGTCTTCTGTGCATCCGTCAGATGCGTCGCAACCCATCCTTTCACGATGCGTTCCTCGCCAAGCTTGCCTTGGGCCTTCAGCCCGGCACGAATCGACTGCGTGATCCGATCCGCCTCCGCGTGCGTCGGCGAGACAACGAGCGCCGACTTGGACTGACCGCCCTTTTTCTTTTCAGCGACGGCGGCGAGATAGGCAGCGGACAGTTGTTTGTAGCGTTCGCTATCGTCAACCTGCTTGATCCATCCGAGCTTATCAAGCTCCTCGAAACCTTCTTCGGTCCGGCCTTCGCTGAACGCCTGCGCCGCTTTCTTGTAGTCACCTTGCTGGCGGAGAATCTCGGTCACTTCCGCGACCTTCAGCCCCGCCGTCTCTTCCAGCAGCTTGAGCGGTTCGCCGGCCGTAACGCTTCGATGCTGACGGCGATCCCCGACAAGGATGACACGAGCGCCCAGCCCTTCCGCCGTCTCAAAGACACGCAGCATGTCGCGCGTCCCGAGCTGGCTTGCCTCATCGACCAGGATCACACCGTTACGTGCAGATTCCTGCATCTCCTGATCTTTCAGGAACCGAGCCACCGTATCGGCCTGGGCGAAACCAGCTTCCTCACGCAGCACTTCACGGCTCGCTTTGACCGATTGCGCCAGCGCAACCACAGGCAAGCCGACTTCGGCCAGGGCTTCCCCAATTTCCTGTTCAAGCGTCGTTTTGCCCGTGCCGGCGACACCGCGAATAATCATCACCCGATCACGGGAACCGAGCACATGGCGCACGGCCGCTTTTTGTCCGTCATTGAACCAATCCCGTGAGAATTCTCGGTCAGGATTGCCAAGCGGCCGGCACCGCCCTCGACCCTTTCGGGCGAAGTCAATCAGCTTCGATTCCATCGCCAGCATTTCTTTCGTCGTCGCCATCTTGCGCCCGACGACATCGCTACGGATCAGCGGACGATGCAGCATCTCGCGGGCCGTGTCCTCGACCGTGACCGCACCTAACCCACGTTTCAGAGCTTCGGTGACGAGCTTGCGTTCCGGCACCACCGCCTCACGCACGAAACTATGTTCGAGGGCGTGATCGACCGCCAGTTTCTCAATGCGTTCTGGCCTGGCCGGAGTCTTTTCTCGACGGTGAACCGATGCCAGTGAATAGCGTTCCTTGTCGGTCAGCCGTGCATTCCATTCCTTCCGCAACGACTCCCAGCCAAGCGCGGACCCCTTCTTCTCGCGGGTCTCGGCCCCGAGTTCCGCTTTGCGGTCGGGATCGGTGATACCTTTTTCCTCAGCCAGTTTCTCGATGAGTGCCGTGCGCCGCGAGAATCGCTTCAGCACATCCGCAGGAATTCCGGCAATCTCGAAATCGTCGCGTTTCCGCGTAACCCCGAAGCCGATGTCCTGGAGCTTGTTTGCCAGACGCACGCGGAAAGCTGCCTGGAAGTACGGGGCATCCCTTTTTAGCTCAAGGAACTGGCCCGCTTTCCAGCGTTTTTCTTCCTCGTCGAAGGTTGAGTTGAACACGAAGACATGGGCGTGCAATTGCGGATCGGGAATGCCATCAACGGGCCGTGACGTGGTGTGGATGAACTCTGCCCAGGCCATGTTGCCCGTCGTGCGGTCAACGTCCTGGCCGCCCTTGCGGACGCGCGTTTTCATCTCTGCTTCCATCTCGCGCATCGTCTCATCGACTGCCCCACGGAAGGCACCCAGGATGTCCTGGTCGCCGCTCATGGCGTACAGCAACGAGACAGACTTCGGCACTGAGAACGTGAAATCGTAACCGACCCTCCGCTCGGAGCGTGTTCGCACCGTCAGCGGTTTTCCGGTCTGGGGATCGAGATTGTCGCACAGGCGCTCGAAGGAGAACTTATCTACCATCCCTTCCAGCCCAAGCTGGGACGCGGCTTTGCCACCCCAGGAACCGACGAGTTCCTGTCCTTCGCTGTAATAGTCCGCCGTCGTGTAATACGACTTGGCAGACTTGGCACTATCCTGTTGCGTGATACGGATCATGCCTAATTTTATCGTATCACAGAGTCGTTAACGCTTCCTTAACGTCTCCTGTGAAAGCCGCAGCCACCCTCAGTTTGCGGCGATTGTCCATTCATCAATACTGCCCCCGCGCCACCGAAATGCCACCCCACGGCGACGACAGGCGAATCCCGCTTTTGGGATTTTGGCGACAAATCCTGACTCGACTTTGCAGACACTTGGGTTGCCATCACGCCGCGATTCCTTCACTACGGCTTCTTCGTACTCCGTTCTTGCACCCTCCTCCCGGCAAGTCACCTACCCAGCGCCAGATCCCTGCCAGACGAATGTGCTTCGAGCATGTTCCGTGCTTCATTTTGACTGGCCCCGTGCTGGTCTCCCTATTTCTCTTGAACCATCCGCACCCACGGCCTTCTTCGGGGAACGATTAAAGCCGCCGCCGAGGCCGCTCA
>JANMIF010000407.1:0-28098 GCA_031375695.1 Planctomyces sp. | reverse complement strand
CGCCGTCAAAAACGCCGATGCTCACCCTGCTCAAACAAGCTCGCGCGTTCGGACTTGGCGTGGTGCTAGCGACGCAGAACCCCGTCGATCTCGACTACAAAGGCTTGTCGAACTGTGGCACATGGTTCCTCGGCCGCTTGCAGACCGAGCGTGACAAGATGCGAGTGCTCGACGGACTGGAAGGGGCATCGTCCGCAACTGGGACGAGCTTCGATCGCGACAAAATCGACAAGCTGTTGTCGGGCCTCGGCAAGCGTGTCTTTCTGATGAACAACGTCCACGACGACGGGCCGAGTTTGTTTCAAACTCGTTGGTCGCTGTCGTTCCTGCGCGGCCCGTTGTCGCGCGATCAAATCGACTTATTGATGCGCGATCGCCGAAACGCGATGCCGCCGTCATCGATGACCGCCGCCGCGTTTGCCGGTTCCGATGCGGGTGCGTCGTCCGAACATGGCGGCGCACGCCCCGTCCTGCCGCCGGAAGTCCCGGAGCTATTTCAGGTCGCTCGCGGCGAACCCGATCGCGGCGCGAAGTTGGTGTATCGCCCGGCGCTGCTCGGAAAAGCCAAAGTCAATTTTTCTCAAGCTAGTGCCGGCATTGACGTCGGTCAGCAAGTGTCGATCCTCGTACCGATCGCCGAAGAAATGTCATCGACCCCGTGGGACGACGGCGAAGTCTCGGCCGACGAACCGCCGGAAGTCGAGAAGACTCCGGCCGACGACGCGATCTTCTCGGCACTCCCCGGCGAGTTGGCTCAGCCGAAGAAATACGCCGCACTGCAAACAGCCTTGAAAGAACGGCTGTATCGCGGGCATCGTCTGACCGTCTGGAAGAGCAAGGAACACAAACTCGCGTCGCAGCCGGGCGAGGCCGAGGGAGATTTCCGCGCTCGTTTGTCGCATTCAGTTCGTGAAGAGCGCGATCGTGAAGTTGAGAAGTTGCGACAGAAGTTTTCGCCGAAAGTCACGATGTTGCATGAACAAATTCGCAAGGCCGAACAGAAGCGAGAAAAAGAAGCGGCACAAGCCAAGCAACAAGGCTGGGGGACGATGCTCTCGGTCGGCACGTCGATCCTGGGCGCGGTGCTCGGCAACCGCACGATGTCTGCCGGGAATATCACGCGCGTGGCATCGGCCGCTCGCGCGGCGGGGCGATTGACAAAAGAAAAGACCGACATCGGCTACGCCGAAGAAAACATCGAAGCCTTGCAGCAACGACTAACTGACCTCGACGCCGACTTCAAAACCGAGATCGAAAAAATCCAAGCCGCCTACAGCCCGGAAAACATCCCGCTTGATGAAGTCTCAATCACGCCAAAGAAGACCGACATCAACGTGACACAAGTTGCGCTGGTTTGGACACCGTGGTCGGTCAACGAATCCGGCGAGGCGACACCGCTGGTCTGAAGTTTTCAGCCACAATCATCATCATCCGATTCGTAGAACGAGAGTCGACAGGAAAGAGTCGGGGCGGTCACGTCCGTGCGAGCCGTGGGGCAGGTTTCCAACCTGCCCGTCGGCGAGCTAGGCAGGTTGAAAACCTGCCCCACGTTCTCCATCGCAAGCCCATTGAGATGACCGCGATCTTCCGCCGCCAGTTTCGAGAGAAACGGCGGCTTCCACAGCGGCACGAAACTATGTCGATCACTGATCGTCGCCAGGCAACCGAACAACGTATTGACGAACACCACTTGCCCGTCAGCATCGACTGCCACATCATGGGCATCGACATCACCGGTGGTGTAGCCAACCTGCGGAACAAACACGCGATCAAAGCCATTCGCCGTCTGTCCCAGTTCGAGCGCGTTCTCAAATCGCCAGAGTTGATACAGCGAAGTCATCCACAGCGTCTGCCCATCGCCCCACAGTCCGAGACACCGATTGAAGGTCCGCTCGAAAACCGATAACCGCGCATCCGGCTGCAGCCCGATCAGGAAAAGCTTGCCCGTCTGATACGTCGTGAAAGCCAAGCTGATTTGTTGCTCGGCCAGCCACGAAGTGAACTGCCGTGAGGTAATGGCCTCGAATAGCGGTGGAGTGACGGCCGCGATGAATTGGGCCGATGAGACGAATCGATCGCCTCACCAAGACCAACGTCATTCGGGTCGTCATCGGCATGAGGCCGGTTTGTCGTTGGCATTGCGAATCACCTTCCCAGCCGAATCGAGAGTCCCACGAGGTTGTGTCTCAGACAATCGTAGCCATCATCGCTCCGCGTGGCGAGCCGAATGCGAGATCAACAGTGTTTGGACACTCGGATCATCACGCGGAGCGATGATGGCTACGTACCGGCCGGGGTCAGGTCTTCACACACACTCCAAAGATCATTCACGCCATCAATCCATCACCTCCATTGTCCGGCAGGAGACTCACCAACTCGAACGTCTGCGGAGCGGCCAACAAGCACCGCCACTCAAGTCGGAACGAGCTACACACGCTTGGATTTCAGTATGTCACCGGAAAAACTCAAACAGCCTTGGATCTCTTCCGCAGTCACGTGGTCATACTCGCGCAGGATTCGCTCAACGGACCAACCGAGTCCTTTCAGGTCGATGACGAGTTCAACGGCGATTCAAGTCCCTTTGATCACTGGCTTCTCAACCAACGCCTGCGGGTTGATCTCAATTCGTTCTTGCCAATTCATGGAGCACCTCGATTGCTCAACAATCAGCCGAGCGTCCATGGTTTGCGGTACGGCCGCGCAATCCACGTCGCGGCCTCGGAATCGTTGACGATCTTTTCGTCGGCCGGATCCCACTGGATTTTTCGTCCCAAGCGCACGGCGATGTTGCCTAGATGACACACGGTCGCCGAACGATGTCCGATTTCGGCGTCGCAGATCGGCAGCTTGCGACTCTTAATGCAGTCCAGAAAGTTTTGGTGGTGATTGCCGCTGACGTACAACTTCGTGTCGTCGTCTTTGAGCGGTTGCTTCAGGATCTCTTCGGGATCGGCTTTGATCTTGCCACGATCAACAAACATTGAACCTTCGCTGCCAACGAACGTAACGCCGCCGGGGCAATCTTTTTCTCCTTGGCCGACAATCAACTTCACGCCGTTCGCGTAAGTGTAGGTGATGCGGCACGACTGAGTTGTTTCGTACCACTTCTCCGGGTGAAACGTGGCAGTTCCTTCGATCGCCGTCGGGCCGGACTCGTCCATGCCGAGCGCCCATTGAGCGATGTCGATGTGATGTGCTCCGAAGTTCGTCATCTGCCCGCCGGAGTAATCCCAGAAGAAGCGGAAGAGATAATGAACTCGCTTGGCGTTGTATGGTCGTTGCGGGGCTGGGCCGAGCCACATGTCGTAATCGAGTTCCGGCGGCGGATCGCTGTCGGCGACCAGCGGCCCGCTAAAGTTCGTCCCAGGCAAACCGACGCGAATCTCTTTCAATTGGCCAAGCCGTCCATTGCGAACGTACTCGCACGCTTGTCGAAACCGATTGTCCGACCGCTGCTGTGAGCCGGTCTGCACGATCCGTTTGTTCGCGCGAGCCGCCTCGACCATCTTGCGGCCTTCGACGATCGTCAGGCTCAGCGGCTTTTCGCAGTACACGTCCTTACCCGCTTGGCAGGCATGAATCGTCGCCAACGCGTGCCAATGATCGGGAGTCGAAACCACGATCGCGTCGATGTCCTTCCGTTCGAGCATCTTGCGGTAATCGCCAAACGCCTCGCAGGTTTTTTCTGTCTTCTTCGTGACTTTCTCAGCTGCGGCCGCGACTCGCTTCTTGTCCACATCGCAAACCGCAGCCGGCGATGCGAGCCTCAGAAAGTTGTCGAGGTTCGAGTTTCCCTGCCCACCGACGCCGATATGCCCGGTGACGATTCGCTCATTCGCCCCAAAGGCCGAAGCTGGAATGAACCACGGCGCGGCAAACGCAGTCGCAGCGGCGGATGCAGTCTGAGACAAGAACTGGCGACGTGTTGTTTGAGGCATGACAAACTCCTCTCAATGTGTTGTGAATCATCAAATCGGCAATTCGTAAACCAGATGGCCAAGTGAGTTCCATGCGTGACCGCAGCAAGCGACATTCACGGCTTCCTTCGCAATCACTTTGCCAAAACGAAATAAACCACCGAAAAGACCGGGTTGCCTTACGATTTAACCTAAGCACATTAACTCATCCGACAAGGGCACGGAACTCGGTCGATCGGTAATCGAAATTCGCAGCGTTTGACAGGCTTGCGCAACCCTGGATAACTTGACGCCCCTTTCAGACCGACTTTTGCCACGACATCAACCGCATTTGAGGAGACATCCATCATGAGTTCCGCCACGGCCGAGGCTGCCGGTTCATCCAGCCAGCAGTCCAAAGACCAGCTTTTGTTTTGGGGTTGTTTTATTGCTTTGATCACGACGGCATTCGGGTTCATTGCCCGTATGTTTTTGATCGGCACCTGGGAAAAAGAGTTCGGTCTCGATCCCGCTCAATCGGGGCGTCTGGCTGGCATTGGGATTTGGCCATTCGCGGTGAGCATCATCGGCTTCAGCTTGGTTATTGACCGCATCGGTTACAAGGTGGCGATGATCATGGCATTCTTGGGTCACCTGATTTGGGCCGTGATGGGAGTTGGTGCCTATTACATCTCGCAAGGGGGCGACAAAGAGACGGCTTATCAAATGCTCTATTGGGGCAGCCTGATTCTGGCGTTGGCCAACGGTACGGTGGAGTCCTTCATCAATCCGGTGGTGGCCACGATGTTCAGCAAGGAGAAAACCAAGTGGTTGAACATTCTTCATGCTGGTTGGCCAGGCGGACTTGTCGTGGCCGGTATCCTGACCATCTTCTTGGATCATCTGCCTTGGGGCGTGAAGGTCGGACTGCTGGCGGGCCCGGCGGTCGTTTACTTCTTCATGTTGATTCCGCTGAAATTCCCCGTTCAAGAACGTGAGTCGGCCGGGGTCTCGTACCGCGACATGCTCGCCGAGTTCGGAACGCTGGGGGCGTTGATTGTCGGATTCCTGGTGTCGTTGCAATTGATCGACTTCTTCGCCGTCAACGGGCAAACCGATCCGACGTTGAAGATGGTGTTCGCGGCCATTGGTGCGGCCATCGTGCTGGGTTTCGGGCTTTATACCAAGGCGCTGGGTCGAGTGCTGATGTTTGTGCTCGTGCTGATCATGATCCCGCTGGCGACCACCGAAATCGGGACCGATGGCTGGATTACCAAGATCATGGAAGGCGTTGCCGACGGTAAATTCCATGCGGGTTGGATCCTGGTTTACACCTCGGCCATCATGATGGTGTTGCGATTTTTCGCGGGCCCCATCGTGCATACCTTATCGCCGCTGGGCTTGCTGGCCATCAGCGCGGTGTTGGCGATCGTGGGACTGCTCACGCTTTCCAGCAGCGCTGGAGCGATGATCTTCATCGCCGCAACGTTGTATGGTTTCGGCAAGACATTCTTCTGGCCGACCATGCTGGGTGTGGTCTCCGAACAAATGCCCCGAGGGGGCGCGTTGACGCTCAATGCGATCAGTGGCATTGGGATGTTGGCAGTCGGCACGCTGGGCTTCCCATACATTGGAACTCTGCAAGCGGACAAGCAAATTGCCGCGGTCGTCGCCAGCGACGCCGCCAAACAAGTTCCCGGCCTGATCGAGGGGGGGAATCTGACCACGGTCTCCGAAAAGACCATCTATGAAATCATCGACTACAAAGCGGTCGACGAAGTGAAGCTGGCCGCCGCAATCAAGACTGTTCCTGAGGACCAACAAAAAGCGATCGACGAGCAAATCAAGTCGGCGATGAACCGGAGCAATCAAGGGGCGTTGGCCAACATGGCGATCTTTCCGGGAATCATGCTGGTGGGCTATTTCGCGCTGATTCTCTACTTCAAGAGCCGGGGTGGTTACAAAGCTGAAGTATTGATCGGCCATGCCGCCGAAGACGGCAAGTTCACCGGCGGAGTGGTCGGGGCGGTCGAATGATTGCTGCCGTCGTTTAAGAATTCCGTGCAACACCGCGACCCTCATCAGCCCTTGCTGGTGAGGGTCGATTTCTTTTGGCGATAGCCACTGGCAGGTCCGAACTCCCTGTTGAATCGTCGTGAATGCGAACCGCGTGCGCCAGACATATTCCTTGATCATTGACCCGCCGAATTCAACCGCCCGATAATCCCGGCCGAATATTCGTCGTCGTCACGTTCGCGACTCTTTCGGAAACCCATGACATGTCGGACTGGATGGCTCGTGCTAAGGGCTTGTTTGGCCAGGCTCAGGCGGAGCCAGAGCCTGAACCGGTTGAGATCGCGTGTCCATGTGGCGGCAGCCTGGAAGCTATGCGGCGCGAGTCGTTTCAGCGAGTCCTCTGCAAGAATTGCGGTGAAGCTTTTTTTTTGTTACCGCTGGACGTGTATCCGCGGCCGGTGATGAAGGTGCGGATCGTTCCGGGACCGCGTCGCAAAGCTGCTGCCGAAACTCCGAAGCCCAACGAAACGCAAGCACCAGCTACGACGGCGATCCCCACGCGGCCGCTCATTGATTCGCGAGCGGTTTGGAATTCGATTCGACAACGGATCGCACGGCAGTTCACAGCGCTGCGGATGGTTGTGGTCAGCTTGTTGTTGGTGATCGCCTTGACCGGTTGGTGGCAATGGCAGCGTTCGGCACAAGCCAGCGCGGAGATCACTTTCAAACAGGCTTGGGATGCGGGACAAGCGGCGGTCGCGAAACAAGACTGGCTGGCGGCCCAGTCGGAATTTGATCGAGTGGCTAAGGCGGCGAATGTGCTCGAACGATCAGACTCGCAAGCCGAAGAAGCACGACAATGGCAGCGTGAATTCACGGCCGTCAATTGGCTGTTGACGAACTCGTTGGCCGAGCTATTCGACGATTTGCGGACGCGGCGTCAAAAGGAAACCACAGCAGCCGCGGAGTCCGCGTTTCCCGGACTATTTTCCGGTCGCTGGATTGTGTTGCAAACGGAAATGACTCCCGCCACCAAGCCGAGTGATTCGATTGATTGGGAGCAGCCGTTGTTGTTCGAGACGGAAGGCTTGTTGCTGGTCGGTCAGTTCCCGGCCTTTGCCAAAGTTCCGCCGCCGCAGGTTGATGCCTCGGGGCCAGCGGCGGAAACTCGCGAGGTCATCTTCGCCGCGAAGTTGGATTCCGTGCGCTGGGATGCCGCGAGATCCCTGTGGGTTGTGAGATTGTCCGGATCATCCTGTTTTTTATGGAGCCATTACGACGCATTGCTCGCCGCCGGACTGCCCCCGGATGAACTTCGGTCCGAGCTTCAATTGAAATCACTGCTGTCCGAGCAATCGAAGTGGATCGGAATATCGCAATGAATTTCCTGAAGATTCATCTGGCATGTGTTGCTGCATTTAACCGGACCCTGGCTCGCCCAAACTTTGCGCACTCCGCGCCTCTGCGTTGCACTCAGACTCGCCAACGACTTTTCAACGCAGAGGCGCGGAGAGCGCAGAGTCGGAAATCAACTTCCAATTATTGGATGTGTACGAAATGTCGCCTGATGTTCGGCGTGACCGTCTTCTGCCTCTTGACTCTTGGCGGATCGCAGAATCTGTTCGCGGCCGGAGTACAATCGGTGCAGGCTCTGTTGGAGCAGAAGGATCGTTGGCCGGGCTTAGTTGGCATGCCGATGCAGGTCGAGGGGCATCAGACGGTGCTAGCTAAGAATTACGTCAAGCTGAAGAACTGTGAACTGACGTTTCGATCAATGACCCCGCTACCTAAGCTGCCGGGGAGATCACGCGTCGTCGAAGTGTCGGGTCGATTGGCCAAAGATAAGGACGGTCTGTTGTTCTTCGAAGTCGACAGCATCCGTGAACTGACGGCGGACTTGGAAACGTTGCGTCTGAAAGAAAATGGTTTACGGCGTTCCCCAAATGCTTTTTACGAGCTGGCGACCTGGGCCGCCGCGCGCGGCAAGTTCTACGACGATCAGGAACTGATTGGTCGAGCGAAAGAAATCAATTTGAAGGGGGTTCAATTGGAACGCCAGGAAATGCAGCCGGTAACTTCCGCCGCGTTGATCGAGTTGGCGGAACGTGCTCGCGAACGAGGTCTGGACGAAGCCCTGCAATTCGACTTTCGGCACGAAGCGTTTCGTTTGGAATGGGACACGCTTAGGAAATCGGCGACGACTGTTGATCTCGATGCGGCGGAATTGGACGTGTCACGCGATCCACTGTTTCAGTTCCTCAAGCGGTTGGATGCTCAATTTCCCGAAGCGACCGAGCGTCTGCCGAAGCCGGCACCGGAAGCCAGCAAGGAATACACGCTCAGCCCGGTGGGGAGTTATCGCGAAGCGGAACAACCGGCTCGACGCGTGTTGCACCGGTTGTTTCATGTCGAGGTAGCGACCGCCGCGATCAATCGCTGGATCAAACCGGATGGCGGCAACGGTGGCGAGATCGCCGAACAGATTGAGCAACTAATCCCGGAACAGCATGAGGTCGCCGAACAACATCGCGATCGGGAATTGACCTTTCTCGTCAAAAACGCGGCCACGTTATCTCGGAATCAGTTGCAAAACCTGCTCGAACGCTGCCGCGAACGAAAACAAGAGCCGCTGGCAAAGGAGGCCATTCAAACGTGGATGAAGCGCCGCGAAGCCTCGCTACGCAAAGACGGCGTGACCGGATTGATTCAGTTGGCCGACGACCGTTGGACGTTCTTGCAGGATCGAGCGGGAACCGGCGGACTGCTTCTTGAGGCGTTAAAAGAAACGCCGCAAGATGTCGAGATCGTCGAGCGATTGAAGAAGCTGGGCTATGAGCAAATCAACGGCGAATGGCGACTGCCAGACGGAGCGGTCCTGCCCGCGAAGCCGGCCGATCCGAGGGCCAATGAGACCGATCTCGATCGCAACATTCGTCTGGGGATTCCCTCTGTGGAGATGACGCCAGTTCAAATTCTGCGCTGCCTGGGATCGCCCACATCGGTCACGCGAATCGCCACATCGGGTAGCATCACGGAAACCTGGACCTACCGGGAAGGAACTGTGATCCGCCAATCGGTGACCATCGACCGTCAACGCACGATTGGCAAAGCCAAAGTCATCGCAATTCGCTAATTACACGACCGACGGAAACGTGAACAA
This sequence comes from Planctomyces sp., assembly GCA_031375695.1. GTDB lineage: Bacteria > Planctomycetota > Planctomycetia > Planctomycetales > Planctomycetaceae > SXKJ01. The sequence goes on along the minus strand of JANMIF010000407.1, from coordinate 19,026 downwards.
GCACTCCATCATCGACCTGGAGGCGCGACGCGTATTCCAATATTGCCGTCGAAATTCATCGAACGCGGCAGCACGGTCACGCTGAGCAACGACTTCAGGCCTGTTGTTCCGCAGCCAACTGGGCCATGCGAATCGCCGGTTCGACGACGCGTTCCCAGTTGTTTCGCAAATAGTCCGGTGGTCCGCCCGAGGCGGCCACGTATTGCGCGACTTTGATCGTCGGGATCATTTCGATGGCGTCCCAAGGGCAGACGGTCAACTCATACGGATCAGTCTTCTTTGTCGGAATGTGAACGCAGACCTCACAGCCAACGCAACGTTCGACGTCGATCTCGCAAAAGCTCTGCAAGCAGGCAATCGAGTCGCCGGGGACTTTGACTATGCAGTCCACTGGGCAAACCTCCAGACACGATTCGCAGCCGGTGCAATTGTCGGCATTGATGACCGCGACTTCCTTCGGCAACTTCTTCCTGGCACCCTGTTTGGCCATGTTTTTCTACCTGACATTGACGTTTCAAAACTCTGCCGCTGCCACACTGTTCGACAAGATCGTCACCTGCGACGTGCCGCTTGGACTCCGTCACGCGGCGTTCGACTGATCGAGGTGAAGGGGTCGCATTCTGAGTCTCATTGGCGATCCGGGCAAGTCCACCGTCAATCGGATGGTGGGCAGTCCGTGAAATCGGTGTTTTCGCACCGCCTGACGTCTGCTACCGTCTCGCCCCACGCAAGGAGGCGAGCGATGAATCGGCGAGACATGGTGTTTGAAACGTGTTTGGCGTTGTTTGCAGTAACGGCGATCGTCGTCGGAAATTTCTTGGTTCAACGCTGGTGGTCCGCTGGCCAAACCGCTCGAGTCGCTGACGCGGCGGCCGATCTCGGTTCCATTTCCGACGCACTTCAAACGGATCGTTCTTCCGGCGCTGAGGACTTTATTACGCCCCAGCCTCTGGCCGACCACTCATCAGCGGCCAAGTCCGCTCGCGGGCTGAAACGGTTGGATAAATTGATCGCCGAGCAATTGCCCGAGGCCTCTCCGGAAGAACGAGAGATCTGGCGGGAACAACTTCAAAACCTGCCGCTCGAAACCGCCGCCGGCATTTTGGAGACGAGACGCGAACTGGGTGTGCTCGGAGAACCGAAACACATCTCCATCGAAAATTGAACCAGACCCAGCCAAATGACCCCGAACATTGGGCATCGGGGTTTCCCGTTGAGGGCATGAGTTCTGCGCCATTCGACACGCGAGACAAGTCGCTCAGTGTCCGATATCATTGCTGATCCACTCGAACGAGTGATAAGTTTTCGGCCTGCGGCGCGAATCGAAATCCTTTTGTGATTTCTCAGATTCATGCGCCGCGAGTCCGTTGAATTAGCCAGATGAATTCACAGGAGGCGATCATGCGAGTTTCTATGCAAGCGGCATTGTGGTGTGGAGTCGGTTTGTTGTGTGGCACATTCGTGGGCTGTTCAGAATCGAACCCACCCAAGCCCGTCGCACCGACCGTAACGTTGGGCGATCCAGGTGCCTCGGCGGAATCCACGAAGCCAGACGAGGCGGACGCCTCAAAACCTGACGACACTGCGAAACCTGAGCCTGAGCCTACGAAACCAGAGCCTACGAAACCGGAACCGGCGAAACCGGAGACATCAAAGGAACCGACGGCCAATCGCGAGAAAGTCATTCTTGGCTCGCCCGAATTGACAGCTGGGATTCCCGGCGATGGGCCGTTGACGGTCGAACAAATTAAAGCGTGGATTAATGAGGAGAAAAACCATGCAACTCTGGAAGTCGTGTTGCCACTTGGCTTATCCACAGGCAGCGCTCAAGTTCAGGGGATCGCTGAAACCCCGATGACTCGCGCGAAGATCGAGTTGGGTCGGCAGCTTTATTACGACACGCGACTCTCCGCCGACAACACGATTTCGTGTGCAAGTTGCCATGATCCCAGCGAAGGTTTCGCGAGGCACACGCAGTTCGGCGTTGGCATCAACGGGCAGACTGGCGGACGCAACTCGCCGATTTGCTATAATCGCATCCTCAGCAGCACGCAATTTTGGGACGGCCGAGCCGGTTCGCTCGAAGACCAGGCGAAGGGTCCGATTGCCAATCCGATCGAAATGGGGAACACGCACGAGAAAGCGGTCGAGACAGTCAAGAACATCGCTGGCTACGCCATGCAATTCCAAGCGATCTTCGGCGACGACAGTGTCAACATCGACAACATCGCTCGCGCGATCGCGACGCTTGAACGAGCGATCGTCACAGGACCGACTCCATTCGATTACTACGAAGCGGTGCGACCCTTCCTCGTCATGAAGCCCGACGACCTGGCCACGCTGAAGGAAGACGACGCCGAAGCGTACGCCAAGTACGAAACGACGAAGGCCGCTTCCGAAGCACATCCGATGTCCGAAAGTGCGGTTCGTGGGCGCGATCTGTTCTTCGCGGAAAAGGTCGGCTGCACGGCATGCCATCAGGGGGCGAACCTCGCCGACGAAAAATACCACAACCTGGGCATCGGCTTCGGCGAAGGAGTCGAGAAGCCAGACCTCGGCCGCTTTGAGATCACGAAGAAGGAAGAAGACAAAGGAGCCTTCAAGACCCCAACGATTCGCAACGTCGCTGCGTCCGGCCCGTATATGCACGACGGCAGCTTGAAGACACTCGAAGAAGTCGTCGAACACTACGCCAAAGGAGGCACGCCGAATCCGTGGCTCAGCAACAAAATCAAAAAGATTGAGTTAACTCCCGAACAAAAGGCGGATCTCGTCGCCTTCATGAAAGCCTGCACCGGTGACTTCCCGAAGATCGAAACGAGCCGGCTACCGGAGTGACGCCCTGAAGGGTTCAAGTAATTCTTCTCGAAGAACATGAGGTGAGTCCCGATGACTTCGCCTGTTTTCTGCCTCGTCCTAATTTTCATACAAGCGACCGCTTCTACGAGTTTTTGGCGATTGCGAGCGCACAATCCGAGCATGTCGGAAATTTTCGGCGATGCGTTTTGAGCGGTGGAGTTGTCGTCGTGTGAGGCTTTTGGTTCGCGGAACCGGTGAGTCGGTGATTGAGCGGGGCGCGGCGTTCGGACGGGATCGCGGATCTTGCGGCGGGCGATTTCTCGCGACGCCAAGTCGTCTCTCAACAATTCAAGGAAGCACTCAATCGGAAGAAGGTGGAAGTTGCGGGTTCCAATGCAGCGTGCGATGGATCACACGGCGGCCCTGACGCACGATCTGGCAGGGAACATTCAGGACTTCGTTCACGAAAGTTTGGAATTCCATTCGTAGCCAAGTGGTGTAAGCCGCTTTATAAGACTCGCGGTGACACGGCGTGACCGAAAACAGCAGCGCCGTGCCATTCGTCGCTGGCCCCATTGATCGTTCTCCTGAATATCTCGTTTTGGGATGGCCCGTCCTCGCTTACGCTTCGGGTTACTTATGCGGTATCGCCGCACTAGAGATGATCTCGACAACACACATCCAAACGCAGACAGATCGCGGCTGCTGTCGCTCCCACGAGATTGGAAACCAGATCCCATCCCGTGTTCACATATCCGCCGACATTCGTCTCCGGAACCAGAATGGTCGCGATGAATTCGATCACTTCGTTAAGTGCTCCGAAGCCGTTCGAGGCGGCGACACACAGCAGCAGCCGTCCGAACGTCGGGCGGAACGGCTGTGGATTCAGTTCCCGCGCAATCGCCGATAAGCCTTGCCAGCAGACAAACGTCGTCACGAAGAAGCCAAAGGCATGCACTACTTGGTCGTACTTCAGCAAGTCGGGGATCAGCCACCAACTGTAGACCACTTTGATTGGACCGTTCGTAGGCCACGAATCGGGAACCGGAACCAAGCCGCCGATCATGTGAGCCAACCCCCATAAGCTCAGACCCCACAACACCGGACGGCTCAACGAACAATGCCGATGCGCGACGTATACGACGAATCCCAGAATCAGCATCACCGCGCAATAAAATACGAACTCTCCGTTGTGAGTCGACACCGCCACGCCGATCGCCGGCAGCAAATACGCGGCGCTGAACGCAATGATGTCGAGCGGTACTTTCGCCGAGCCCGAACCAGATGAAGTCGTCATGCGAGAATCATGGCCTCTGCTAAAAACAAACGCGAGCGAGCCGCCGGAGGGGATGATTCCAGCAGCTCACTCGCGGTCGATTCGGAGCCGTAAAGCGTGCAACCGAATCGCGGGGGCGAACTGCCAGGGGGATGATCCGGCGGTTCGCACAACCCGCGAGCTTCAGTCGCTCGTTTCGTCGTTCACACGGAGATTCCCATGCTCAGCAGCAGATTTCGGCCGATTGACAGCAGCGAGAAGTTCTCGTCGATCTCGCTGGCATCGGCGGTGATGAAGTCGGTCCCTTGATTTCCGGCGACCGTATCGAAATCGCCTTGACCGTTGATCACGTCGTTGCCGTTGCGGCCCAGGATCAGATCGCGGCCAGCTCCACCCAGCAGAGTGTCGTTGCCGTCGCCGCCGATGATGGTGTCATCGCCGACGTCGGCATTGATGAAGTCGTTGCCGTCGGCTCCGTTGACCGCGTCATTGCCGAGTCCGGCTTGAATCGCATCGTCACCGTCACCGCCGTTGATCGTGTCATTGCCGTCGCCGCCATTGATTTGATCGTTGCCGTGATCGCCCAAGATCAGATCGTCGCCGGTGTTGCCCGCCAAGGTGTCGTCGTTGCGGCCGCCATCGAGCATGTCGTTGCCACCCCCGCCCGCCAGAATATCCATGCCGATCGAACCCGTAAGCAGATCATTGCCGTTCATGCCGTTGAGGTTGTCGTCGCCGTTCTGCCCGGCCAGCGTGTCGTTGCCGTCTTCGCCCTTGAGTGTGTCGTTGCCGTCGCCGCCGAGAACGCTGTCATTCCCTTGCTGACCATTCAGCAAGTCGGCTCCGCTGCCACCATCGATCGTGTCGTTCCCCAGACTGCCGCCGAGAGAATCATTCCCTTCATTGCCGAAGATCGAATCGTCGCCAGCCCAGCCACAGACGGAGTCGTTGCCGGCTCCACCACTGAGCGTATCATTGCTCAGCGACCCATTCAGCGTGTCGTTGCCGTTGTTGCCGAACAGCGACAACCGCACGCCACCCATAAGCGATTGGTAGGCGCTGATCAAATCGTTTCCTTCGCCACCGTCCACCGACAGAGCCAGCGGCTTCACCGTATCCAGCGTGCCAACCGTCAGCGTGTCGTCGCCACCTAAACCGTTCACTAGGACATTCATCGCGGAGCCAGGATGAGCCACCGACAACGTCCCCTGACCAAGGAACGTCACGGTCAGGTTCTTGCCGTTTTGCCCGATGGTCATCGTGTCGGCCAGACTGGTCCCTTGAGCGATCGTTGTGTCGAACCCAAAGCTCCCGGAGACCGTATCGTTGCCGCTGTTCACACCATTCCAAATGTAGGTGTCATTGTCAGCATCACCGTCCAGGAAGTCCGGCCCACCCTGACCGTCCAAGGTGTCCTCGCCAAAGCTGCCCGACAACGTGTCCGCTCCGGAACCGCCCAGCAGCAAATCATCGCCGCAACCGCCAAACAAGCGGTCCAATCCGTTCTGGCCATTCAGCGTGTCGCCGCTATCACCACCGTTCAAGGTGTCATCACCGTCACCGCCAAGCAACAAGTCACCGGGATCAGTCAGCGACGTGAAGGCAGTGCTCCGAACCGTTTCCGTGGTCATTTCGAGCAAGCGGGCCACATAGGCATCGGTGTTGACATTGCCGTCCGGGTTGTCTCCCGTCGTGTTTGAGTTATCCGGCCAAGCCGCCAGGATGACACCATTCGCTGCGGTAATTCCCGTGTAATTTCCAACCATCGCACCGGTCGCCGAGTTGAGGAAGTTGCGAATCGCGTTGGTTGACCCATTGCTGACTCGGACGTTGTCCATCCAGTTCTCGGCACCGTCATAGCTTGCCGAAACAAAGTATTCCAAGTCGGTATTAACGCCTGTCAATCCGCTGAACCCATTCAGCAGTCCGACATCCGTGTCTGACGTACCGCCAATGAAGTCGTTGCGGCAGTCATACCAACCCATCACGACCACGCCGTTGCTCTGATCTACGGCCAGCGAGGGATGAAACTGGCTATTGAATCCGAGATCGTCGTTGACACGTACCGGATCGCTGAACGTCGTCCCATTGTTGTCTGAGAAGCGGATAAAAATATCCATGTTGTCGCTCTCGTTCGCCTGCTCGTCGACGTAGGCAAGGTACAGCCTCCCGTTGTGTGGACCACCGCTCCGATCGTAGGCCAACAGCGGGCTGGCGTATGCTTGTTGGTTCGGCGGTGTCGGAATCAGAAACGACGAGGTGGTCGGCGTGCTGAGGAAGAACGGATTCAGTGCCGGAATCAAGTCCTGGCTTCCCACGTCTGACGCCGTGACGGCGACGCTGGTGGGTAAATTCAAACCCCCTCGCAATCCGTCAAGATCCAATGCGAAATTGATCGTGCTCGGTCCTTGTGCGCTCGGATTATTGAACGGAATCACAGGTGTTTGCCAAGTCACTCCCACTTGTCCCGTAGGACCGACAGAGGCCACCGGGAAATTCGGCGAGTTTGCGTTTGAGACGTTGGTAATTGCGGTGAACTGTGGAGTTGGAGTCTGGATTGGCGGCAAGGTGGGAATGGCAGGTGGGACTTGCGCCCCTTGCATCAATATCCCACCAGTCGTTCGGTAGACAACATACACGGCATCCAAAGTGAGATTCTGAGGATCGGGACCAACTGCAACATTGGGGCGATCGTTCCCCGCAGCCCCGCCCACGAGCACTTGGGGACGGAAAGTGAGGCCATTATCACGGCTGATGGCATAAACGATGGCCGCTGGTCCTGTCTGCAGAGTTCCTAAGGTCGGACCGGGCAGCGGTGTTTCCGCGACGTAGGCGATATGCACATTTCCGGCGCGGTCATACGCCACAGACGGGTGATATCGAGATTGTGTTCCCGAGCCAGACGATTGGCCATCGAACGTTACGTCAAACACGGTTGGACTCGGATTCCAACTCCGACCTCCGTCACTCGACGTGTAAACGCCAAGTGTTCCAAAGGGGATGTCACGGATAAACGACCCAGAACGGTCGTTCGTAACCATCACGGCTTTGGTCGAATCGAGCGGGTTGATCGCGATCTGAACGTTGTTGTTGTCCTCAGCCTCTCGCGTGGCATTGATCGGAGCGGGGGCGTTATTGGGCGTGTCGAGCGTGAGACCATTATTCAAAATCGTCCCCCGGCCGATTGCTTTCCCAACCAAGGCATTTTGCAGGTTCGACAAGACGATGGTGAATGTCTCCGACAATTCCGCCAAGCTGTCTCCGAGGATCGTGACCGGCAACGTGATCTGCGTTTCACACGGATTGATCGTGAGCGTCCCGGTCGCGGAGACGAAGTCCGATCCCGAAGTCGCTGTCCCGCTGACGAGCGTGTAATTGAACGTCACCGGTTGTTCAATCGGATGATCCAACGTGATCTCAAAGGTCGCGATGACGTTGCCGTTGCTGATCGGCGTGACCAATCCTTCCAGCAACGAGACGTCATTGATGAACAGTGAGGGAGCGACCTGGTCCACGCTCTGCAGCAAGTCGTTTCCGATGCCGCCGTTCAGCGTGTCCGTCCCGCCGCCGCCGATGATTACGTCACTGCCGGATTGGCCACTCAACGAATCCTGCCCCGCACCGCCATTGATCAAGTCCGTTCCGCCCCCACCCAGCAACGTGTCGTCGCCATCGGTTCCGATGAGCGTGTCATTGCCTAGTCCGCCGTTGATCGAGTCGCTGAACGAATCGGGGTTCACATTCACGAACACCGGCGTGGGAATGCTCCGACTCCCCAGATTGTCGGCCACCGTGTAAGTGAAGAAATAAGTGCCGGGAGGAGAAGTCGGGTCGGGCGTGTAGCGAATCCGTCCGTCGCCAATCACTTCGGCGAATCCTTGTGTGGGAGGCGTTTCAATGCGCACCGACGTGAAATCAATCGTCCCATCCACGTCCAGGTCGTTCTTGACTACATCGATCGTCACCGGTTCGTTACCCAACGAGACAATCGGAGCATTGGTGTCGTTCAGATCGTTGGGATTGTTGCCGTCACGTACCGGATTGGGACCACGGTTGAATTGGATCTGATCGGGCCGGCCCGTGCCGAACACCGTGTGCGTGGTGTAAACCGCGCTGCTGCCCGGCGTGAGAACATACACATTTCGCAAGGCGAACGTGACGTTCCCTTCTCGGCCCGCATCGACCGATCCGTCGCTGTTGGAATCGTTGCCAATCTGGTTGGTCAACGGATCGCCGTTGCGGAGACGATTCCGCAAGCCGGGGAACAACGACAGTTCAAAACGGTTGTCGGGAAACGCGGCTGGCGGCAATGCTGGATTCGGTTTCGAAGTAATCCCCAGGAAATTTCCCGTGCCGGCCACGCCCCCTTGTTCCGTCTCAAACAGGAATTCATCTCCCGTCAGTTTGTTGATCAGATGACCGCCCCCATCGGGTGACGCGCCATCGGGAACCCCGTTGGCTGGACCACCGATTCCGTTGGTGGTCACGCCGTTGAGTTCATCGCGGCCGTCGAAATTCAGGTCGCCGTCCAAATACCGGACTAACTCAAAGGCCTGATCCGTCGTACTCGTATTGAGAATCACATAGGTTTGCGTCAACAACGTGCCGACACGCTTGTTGCTATTCAAATCGAACTGCGGCTGAACTTGCTGCGTCAGGTCGAACGTCAGCCCACCAATTTGGAACTGCGACACGGCTTCAGTCCCGGTTCCAAAGATATTGCTGATCGTCCCCTGCGTGCGAGCCGCTTCGTTCAACAGTTGCCGTGGAATCCCCGGGGCCGTTCCGAATCGGAAATAAACTCCCGATTCAATCGTCGTCTGATCGGGTGCGGAGCCTTGCCCGTCACCAATCGGATTGTACACCGCACCTTCCTGGGCCCACCCCTTGAATTGGTGAATAGGTGGGTTCGCTACCGTGGCCGGAATGAAGATTTGCACATTGACCGGATTCGGTTGCACGATTTCGCTGAACGAACCGAACTTCCCGGTCGCATCCAACGTCACGGCCAGATCGCCGTCGCGAACACCCGTGGAAATGGTGTGAAACGTTCGCCCCACGTTGTTCGTCGCCAAGCCGGTCGGAAGCGCCGGAGCCAACTCGACCGGAACTCCCGTGAATTGGTTGACCTGTGGGACCGGCAAAGGATCGTTCGTCGTAGTGATGTACGAAGTGCTCGCGACGTAGTCGCCGCCCGTCCCGCCATCCAGGACGTCCGGCCCGCCGCCGCCAATGATCGTGTCGTTCCCGGCACCACCATCCACCGTATCCGCCCCGATCGAAACAATCGCCGGATCAGCACTATCGCCGAATAGTTGATCGTTTCCACTGGCTCCGATCACTTGATCGTTGCCGTCACCGCCGATGAGCGTGTCGTCACCCATCATGCCGTTCAGCGAGTCGTTGCCCGCTCCGCCGATCGCGAAATCTTGGCCATCATCGCCATTGATTGTGTCGTCTCCGTCACCGGCGTTTGGGTGATCGTTCAGCGGGTTGTTATCCGGGATGTCGAAGTTGGCGACATCGTCGCCGTCTCCCAAATCCAGGAGGTCGTTTCCTTCATCACCAAACACCGTGTCGGCCCCGTCGCCGGCGAGCACGGTGTCGTTTCCGACTCCGGCCGTGATCGAATCGTCGCCGTTGCCGCCGTTCAGTGTGTCGTTCGCCGAGCTGCCGACCAGCGTGTCGCGGCCATCGCCACCGGCTAGGCTGTTCGCGATGTCGGGACTTCCGATCAATGTGTCGTGCCCGTTTGCGCCACTGACAATAATCGAAGTCAGACCGGTGAAGTTGGCGGCCAACACACCACTGAGATCAACAACGTTCGCTTCATCACCCCCGGTCACAGCGATCGAACGGACATTGGCCGCAGCCACCGTTCCGATGCTCGTCGCCGGACTGAACGCTCCCATTCCAACGCTCGCGTCGACCGTGAGCCGTCCATTGGCGGAACCAATGCGAATGTTCTCGCTGCTTCCCAATTCAATGCTCAGTTCGCCGGTCGAACTCAGGAACAGCGCCGACGCGGTCGGCAGGCTGCGATTTTCCAGCAGTTCCACTTTGTGACTTGACTCCTGAGTCGGCCGGCCACGTCGTGCGATCGGTTTCCGCTTGAGAGTCGAAACTAGCTTGTCTTCAAAACGCTTGAGCCATCCTGACCTAACCATGGCATCCCCTCCTTGGCTTGGTTATCGAATTCGTAATTTTTAACGCTTGTACGGATCGTGACGAATTTTCATTTTCTATCAGTCGTGCCGTGCGTACTGTTTCGGCAGGCTCTTCCATGTTTAACGATTCGCCATTCACGCCTCACAATCGTTTTTTGAGATACAACCAAAAAGATCGTTACTACCGATACGACAGCCAAACTCTCTGTGTTCAGAAAACTCTCATTCACTTCAGGCAACCGATAAATCGAGCAATCTCGCTCTAACCGGAATAGTTTTCCAAACCTCAATCGTTGGACTTGCAAAACGGCACCGATCGAAAAAGTCGCCCTAAATTACCAAGCGACGTTGCGCGACTCTCCTAGTCTGCTGTGCGTGCAGCCATCGTGATGGACTTTCAATCTGTAATCCGTGGGTGGTCAGGCTCGGAAAAACGCTAGCCACTGATTGAATCCACAGGACATGAGTCGCAAATTGGCAAGCCCTGACTCAATCTCTCGGACTAATTTTCACCCAACAGTTATTCTTGAGGATGGCAAACTTTTCCGATTACGTTCTGTTTACTGATCCGAGTGAGTATCCCGAATTTAACGCTTTTGCTGATTAATGCGATTCTCTCGATTCCATCGTATTTTCCGATTGTATCTGTCGCGTCAGTCAGCTTGAGGGTGCCGACCGCGCCCATTTTTATCGTTTGTTCCGGTTGTTCCGGCCGATGACTGCCAGCAGAACCGTCACGTTCCATAAAACCGATTTCATCGGTGCAGTCCGAGAACTCATACGGACCGGTGCAATCGGAACGATCAGATTATTGACAGGGAGGTCAATCGTGAAACGCGCGTCTTGGCTCAAGAATTGGTGGTCGGCGAATTCTCTTTACTCCCCGCGCATCTCGCGAAGTTCCGTATCAAGCGTCGCTGACAAAGTCGAAGTGGTCGAGATTCGATCGCTCCTGTCGGTGACCGCTTTCTTCGTCCCCAGCTCCGGTGAGTTGGAGATCGAGATGGATACCGCTGACTCGGTGCGCGTCCGATCCGCATTCGGAAATGTTGTTGTCGAAGGCTCGACGGATGGACTGACATTCACTCCCGTGACGAGCTTGGGGCCGGTGGCATCGGCCAGCGTACAATCACTGCTGGTGACGGGGGGAGACGAAGCGAACATCATTGACTTGAACAATGTTACGGGAGCTGCCTTCCCAGCGCTGACACGAATTGAAGTGGATGCTGACAACGGCAACGACTTGATAATCGGAAGTCCCGACCTCGCGGACTTTTTGGACGGAGGTCACGGCGAGGACACTCTCTTGGGTCAAGGCGGGAATGACACGTTGATCGGGGATGACGGTGGCGATTCGATCATCGGAGCCGCTGGTGATGATTCGATCATTGCTGGTGACGGCGACGACTCCATCACAGCCGATGTCGGGAACGATTCGATCAATGCGGGCGACGGCAACGACACGGTGTTGGCCGGTGACGGCAATGACACGGTCTTCGGCGATAACGGGCAGGATTCGATTGACGGCGATGATGGCAACGACTCGTTGAACGGCGACGGCGGGACGGACAGCGTCAACGGCGGCAACGGCAATGATTCGATTCTCGGCGGCGAAGCCAACGACACGCTCGACGGGCAAGCGGGTGACGACACGATGAACGGCCAGGCCGGCAACGATACGGTCGAAGGTGGCCGTGACAACGATTTCGTTCAGGGAGGCGTCGGGAATGACGCTGTGCTTGGCGGAGCCGGGCAGGACACCGTCAACGGGAATGTTGGGAACGATCGGACGTTTGGCGACAGCGGCAATGACGTGGTCTTCGGCGGCAGTGGCAATGACACGATGCTCGGCATGGCCGGTGATGACACGCTGTTTGGGCAGGGGGGGGACGACAGCCTCTGCGGCGGTGGCAATTTCGACGTCAGCGTTGATGCAGATCGGCTCAACGGCGGTGACGGCAACGATGTGATCGACAGCCTTTGCCCGCCGTTGCTCGACATGGATATCACGGACGCCGTGCTCGATCCGGAAGGGACCGGTGGCATCACCACCGCGACGTTCACGCTGACGTTGTCGAAGCCGCTGGAGTTCTTCGTGTCGGTCGAATACGCCACACGAGACGGCTCGGCGCAGGCTGGGGCCGATTACGCGGTGACAACGGGAGTCGTCTTCTTCCAGCCGGGTGAGACTGTCAAAACTGTGACGGTCGATGTCGCGGCTGATACGAACTTCGACGCGGCGGCGGAAAACTTTTTCCTCGAACTGACGAACCCGGAACGAGCACGGCTGCTGCGTTTCGCGGCGGAAGCGACGATCATCGACGACGACCTGCCTCCTCCTCCGCCGCCGGTGGACATCTTGATTCTGATGGATGACAGCACCGCCATGGAGGGGTTGGGTGGAAATCTGGCAGCGCAGTTTGCGCCCATGATGCAGAGGCTGCAGACACAGTTCCAAGACAGCATTGCCGTTGGGGTGGCCCGGTTCGAGAACTACAGCACCGCAGCGGATCGCCCCTTTACCCTGAATCAGCCGATCCTGGCCGTGACCGACCCGCAATTCAATGCAGCAATAACAGCGGCTTTGGCTCGGACAACACCCGGGGCGGGCAGTGCCGCGGCCAACACTGGCATTGAAGCCTTGTTCCAAGTGGCCACAGGAGCCGGGTTCGATGGCAACGCGATGTTAGGCACGGGAGAAAGCGGGGCGGCGGGACGTCTGACAACGCAGCTTGCTCCCGGCACGTCCGGCGATGTGCCGTCATTTGCTTCCTTCCAGGCTGATCCGGCGGGGCCGGTGGTGGCAGCCAGCAATCCCGCGGGCGGTGATGGTGTCGGGTTCCGTCCCAACTCACTCCACCTCGTGGTCTTGGCGACACAGAATGGATTCCGCTTCGTGGACGAAGCGGCAGCAACGTACATTGGCGTCAATAATGTCGCCGTCCCGGCCTCTGTCATCGAAACCAATGGAGTGGCCACGACCGTGGTAGGAGCCGCCGGATTCGGGAACACACTGCAAGCTCTGTTGCAGGACAACATTCGTGTGATCGGAGTGGGCGGCAACACCGTAGTCGATCCACGAAACGCCGCCATCGCTCCGCGAGCATCACTCACCGGTGTGGCGACGCTCACCGGGGCGAACAACTTCTCTGGCTTGCCGGTGGAGAACGGGATCACGGCCGGTCCCTCCGCGAACGACATTCAACCGGACGATCCGTTGTACTTCGTAGTAGACGCAAATGACGGAGCCAGTTTCGCGAACGCAATCGCGGAGGGAGCGTTCGCCTCGCTGGGTGCCGTGAACATTTCGGCCAACATGGCGGTGAGCATTGAACTCGACATGGGTACGCACACGGCGACCTTCACCGTCAGCTTGGACAATTTCTCGCCTCAAGACGTCACGGTCGATTACACGTTTTTGGATGGCACGGCGACTGGCGGCCTGGACTACAACAGCGTGGGCGGAACCTTGACCTTCTTGGGAAGCAATTCCGGGACGCCGCAACTTCAGCAGACGATTACCGTGGACATCCTCGGCGACGAACTGTTCGAGCCAAACGAGACCTTCTCGCTGGTGCTCTCTAATCCCAGTCCGAACGCCCTGATTGCGCAGGACACTTCGACGGCCACGATCTTGGACGACGACCCTGCTCCCGATGCGGGGGACTTGCAGCTTGGTGGGAATGGCCAAGACACGATGAGCGGGGCCGAAGGGAATGACACTCTGAACGGCGGCAACGGAAACGATCAGTTGTTTGGACTACTGAACAATGACAGTTTGCTCGGTGGGGCCGGGGCGGACACACTGGATGGGAACGAAGGGAACGACACGCTGAACGGGCAAGGAGGGGCCGACTCGTTGATCGGCAACATTGGCGATGACGTTTATGAATGGGAGCCAGGTGGACTCGGCGGCTTCGACACGGTTTTCGGCAACGAAGGCCAGGACTCGGTTGTCATTAACGGGACCGGCGGCGTGGACACGATCACCGTTGGCTCTGCAGGCGGGTTGTTGACCGTCACATCGGGCGGCGCGACTGTAACGATTGCCGATACGGCCGATGATCCGACAACGGTGTCGCAGGTCATCATCAACGGGCTAGGAGGCAACGACCTTCTGTCGGTCGGTAACACGGCCGGGGTTCGGTTGCTGCTAGTGACCTTGAACGGCGACGACGGAAACGATGTACTCACCGCTAGTGGCTCGATTGTTGGCGACGTGCGTGTTTCGATGAATGGCTTCGCTGGAAACGACACGATCAATGGCTCACAAGGTGGCGACACGTTGGCAGGTGGGTTAGGTGACGATTCGATTGCGGGCTTTGCGGGGAACGATTTGATTCTGGGTGAAGCCGGGAATGATCTGCTCGGCGGTGGCCTGGGAACTGACACCGTCGATGGGGGCGGTGGAGCAGATTCGATCGCTGGCCAGGAAGGCAATGACAGCCTGACCGGCGGGTCGGGCAACGACACGATCCGGGGCGATGACGGCAACGATACGTTGCTGGGAGTCACGGGAGATGACAATCTGAACGGCATGGCCGGGGACGATTCGGTCCTTGGCGGGGTTGGCCGAGATGTGCTATCGGGAGGCAACGGCAACGACTTGCTCGATGGCGGTCGCGACTACGACACGATTGCTGGCAACGCGGGAAATGACAAGATCCGCGGTGATCATGGCAACGACTACATCAATGCCGGAGAGGGGAACAATACGGTCAACGCCGGCGATGGCGACGACACGATTGTAAGCGGTGTCGGCCGAGACTTTATTCACGGTGGCGATGGCAACGATCGAATCAACTCCGGCGACGGTGACGACATCGTATTTGGCAGCGACGGCAACGACAGCATTCAAGGTGGTGGCGGCCAAGATATCTTGATTGGCGGAGATGGCGACGATTCGATCAACGGACAAGGTGGAACGGACACGATCGCCGGCCAGCAGGGAATCGACACGTTGCTTGATCCGCTGGCGGAGATCAATGAAGCCTTTTCACTGAGCGCGGAGGTGCTGGCGATATTGGATGCGGTGTAATTCACAACGATATCGCAAATGTATGTCATCTGCTGAGCCGGATGATGACACCTGAACTGTCGCGATGGCCCGTCGATCGAAATGATCGCCGGGTCTTTTTGTTTTTGTTGCCGTCGGTGTGGACTTATGATCCGCGTGGTCTTGCGAAGATGTGAGCGAACGCTTCCTTTGAAACTCGCATCGGCGGCAAACATCAAGTTCATACGGCGAAACCATGGGGTTTTCTCGGTGCTTTTCGCCGCACTCTATTCGGTCGCATGGGGAGTCAATCGAAGCCGTGAGCAGCTTCGAGCCGCCGATTCGCCCGCGCTGTCGCTGCGTTTGCGAAACCTTGCGGGTCGGCAAAGCTGTACTGGTTGTACCTGAGGTGCCGGTCGCGGTCAGGCTGCCTGATATAACTAATTCGACGGTCACGTTGACACTTCCGACAGAGGATGATTTTGTCGAATGTTCTGAATGTTCTGGACGATCATTAACAGCATAACCGTCACGTTCCGCACAGTCAGATCAAGCGGTGCATCCCGAATACATGGATGCTCCAACCTGAGCGGAAATTATCGCACAGTCGACAATGTCGGCGCGAAGGAATTCGCGGCGTGACAGAGTCTGCCAAGCGACAGAACTCGCCGAGCGATAAACATCGCTGAGCGACAGGGAGGTCACTGATGAAACGCTCATCCTGGCTCAAGGGCTGGCTTCAAGGTCTTCGCGCATCAGGCAACCGTGCGAGCCGCCGATCGGCCGAACGAAATGCCGAGAAAGCGAATGTCTCCGCAGAGAGCCTCGAGACACGTTCGTTGCTGTCCGTGACCGCCTTGTTCATTCCGGTTAACGGTGAATTAAGTATTCAATGCGAATCCAGCGACGGCGTGCGGGTCAGCTCAACGGCTCAAGGGAATGTGTTCGTCGAGAAGTCGGTGAATGGCGGCGCGTTTGTGCCAGCCACGACGATCGGCAATGTGCGATCGGCCAATGTGCGTTCGATCGTGGTGCAGGGTGGCGACA
Source organism: Planctomyces sp. (assembly GCA_031375695.1). GTDB lineage: Bacteria > Planctomycetota > Planctomycetia > Planctomycetales > Planctomycetaceae > SXKJ01. Next base: position 2,741 of record JANMIF010000407.1, on the reverse strand, counting down.
ACCAAAATGTGATCGACCTTAGCCGAGTCACGGCGGTAGCGTTCACCGCGCGGCCTTCGATTCGGGTGGATGGTTTCAACGGTCACGACACGATCACCGGCAGCCCGGATTTGCCGAACTCTTTGGCTGGCGGCGACGGCAACGACACGATCGTTGGCCAGGATGGGAACGACACGCTGGTCGGCGGCGACGGTGACGATTCGATTACTGGAGGCGACGGCACGGACCTGATTCGATCCGGCGATGGAGCGGATTCGGTCACCGGCGACTTGGGAGCTGACACGATCGAGGCCGGGGACGGCGACGACACGGTGTCGGGGGGTGATGACGCCGACTCTATCTTGGCCGGGAATGGACAGGATTTCATCACCGGTGACGATGGAGATGACACAATAAATGGCGATGGCGGCAACGACACGATCACGGGTGGGTTGGGAAACGATTCGATCCTGGGTGGCGATCTGAATGACATTATTTCGGGTGGCGACGGAAACGATCGGATTAATGCTCAATCCGGCAATGACACAGTCACAGGCGATCTCGGTGACGACAGCATCGAGGGGAGTGCCGGGAACGACAGCATCACCGGGAACGAAGGCAACGATTCAGTTAACGGCGGCCTGGGTGGCGACACGATCGTTGGCAACATCGGGGACGATACGCTCTTTGGTGGGGCCGGTGACGACCGTTTGCTGGGTGACGGACTGGACGGACAGAGTGTCGAAAGTGGACGGGACTTGATCAACGGACAAGGTGGGAGCGACACGATTGTTGGCGGCCGCGGATCGGACACTTTGAATGGCGGCGATGGACAAGATTTGGTGTCGAGCTTCTTTCTGATAATCGAAGTTCCGCCACCGCCGCCCCCACCGCCGCCGCCACCAACGCCGACCATGGGAGGTGGAGCGTTTACTGATGCTGTCGATAGCGGTTTGGGAATTGATATCGGCAGTCAGTCCGCCACATTGCAAGTTGGGAACGGCGATGGAAGTCTGATTCAGGACGCAGATGCGACCGGCCACTTCGATTTCGCGGACACGAATGACAGCATATTCAACCCGCTAGGTCCGATCGCCGCAGCCAGTGCCTCGTTCGATTCGACGGTCTATATCCGTCAAGGTGCCAACGGTGGAACGGGGTTGCGTCAGGCTTTGGGAGCCGCCACGACGAACGTGTCCACGATTCGCTTGAATGGACTCGTCGAGGCAAATTCGACATTCATGATCGGGAACCTGACTTTTGCTTTAACGCAGACGTTGGAATCGACGTTGGATTCTCAGGGCAATGCCACCGGCTCGTTGTTGACTCAAACCTATCGGGTGACGAACAACGGCCTGGCAAACTCGGAGTTTGAGTTGCTCCGTTATTACGACGGCGATTTGCGATTCGACGGCACGCTCGTGGATGGCGGCGGTCGCTTGGTGACGGCTGGCGGCGAAGAGTTGCTGTTTGAAACGGATGCCGGCGGCACCGCGACTTCGACAACCTTTGTGGGAATCACAGGCAAGGGGGGGACGGTCCCCGCGACGGGACGTTTCGAGATCGACCGTTATCCCCAGTTGGAAACCAATATCCAGATCGGCAACACGTTGCGTGACCGGATCACAAACGACGCCAACCTGGACGGCTCAGTCGATTTTGGGGCGGAGTATGACGTCACGCTGGGTTTCCGCAATTTGTACAACATCGCGGCTGGCGAGTCGGACGTTTACACGACTCACACAGTGTTCGGGACGGGAGTTCCGAACAACATTCAGGCACCGAATGTGACACCTGTCGCCACGGATGACACGGGGGCCTCGTTGAATGGTGCGCCTGCCACGATTGATATCGTGTCGAACGACACCGATACGGACGGGGTGTTGGACTTCTCGTCTATTCGCGTTACGACGCAGCCGATGAACGGCACGGTGGTCGATTTAGGGAACGGGCTGGTCACTTACACGCCGAACGTCGGGTTCTCTGGATTGGATTCCTTCAGCTACACGATCTCGGATGATCGCGGGACGTTCAGCAATCGAGCGACTGTGACATTCAATGTTGTGGGGATTGACGCCGAAAACGATTTGCTGCTCGGCGGCAATGACAGCGACACACTGATCGCGAGCTTGGGGAACGACACGCTCAACGGTGGGGGCGGGAACGATGAACTGCACGGCGGCGGCGGCAACGATCAGATTTTTGGTGGCAGTGGAGCGGATCGGCTGCTCGGCGAAGACGGGAATGACACACTCGACGGCCAAGGTGGACCGGACTCGCTCGACGGGGGCGACAACGAGGACGCCTATGTTTGGAACGGTGCGGCGAGCGGCAACGACACACTGTTCGGCACCGAAGGGTCCGACTCAGCGTTGATTCAGGGAACGGGAAAGGCCGATGCGATCTCCGTCAGTGAAGTGGATAGCTTCCTGATCGTGACATTCGGAGGCGCGACGCTGCGGCTGAACGATTCATCCGAGCGGCCAAGCACGATCGTGAATGTGCTGGTCGCCGGACTGGGTGGCAACGACACGCTGACTCTGAACACGGTCAGCAATGTCGGTCGTCTGGAATTGGTGATGGACGGCGGCGAGGGAAACGATCTGATCGATGCGACGGGTGCGTTGATCGGTGCGGTGCGAGTCGTACTGAACGGCGGCAACGGGAACGACACGATCAACGGCTCGCTCGGTGGCGACACGATCAACGGCGGAGCGGGGAATGATTCGCTCTGCGGCTATGCCGGTAACGACACGATCCTG
>JANMIF010000395.1:0-16584 GCA_031375695.1 Planctomyces sp. | reverse complement strand
CGCCCATCAAACGCTTTCGCGAGTGACCTTCGATAACTGGCACTCTCCCGTAGGGGCGAACACTTGGCTGACCTTGGATTACTGACAGTCCCATGTTCGCCCCCGCCGGGACTGACCTCCGATTACTGACACTTGGCCTATTAGACACAGGTCGCGGCCCATTCTTGCACAGCTTCGGACATTTTTCTTTCCGCGTTGAGCCACCACGATTGACGGAAACGCTTCATAAGCGACCTCTCATGTTTTTTCACTCGGCAGCAGTCTGAAACGCGAAATGAGCAACGAATGAAACAGAACTCTTCCGAGGTCTCCGAAATTGACCTTCTCAACGAACGACTGGAACATCTCGGTTCATCCTGTGTCGCGTTCGTCAGATTCTCAACCTGGAGGGAAGCGATCGTCCTGTGCGCATTGACGGAACAGGAGATCCAAACGTTGTCACGCAGTTCGAAATGAAGGAGAACCCTGATGAAGCATCTCTTGCTCGTGTGCATTTTGGCCATGAGTTATTACCCGGCTGTCGCGGATGAGCCGCGGCCGGCGCCGGTGCGCGAGATCGGTTCGCGGCGCGAACTCTTCATCGACAAGTTCCTGATTGATCGACTCAACAACGCAACGCTCAAGCTGCACGAACCGACGAAGACGCAGCGTCCACAGAGCCCGCTGATCGGTGCCTATGTGACCGTCATCAAAGACGGCGATCTCTTTCGGGCCGTCTATCGCAGCTACGATCCTGCGTACAAGGGTGAGCAATACGACGGCAATCCGGGCGAGATGACCTGCTACGCCGAGAGTCGCGACGGGCATGAGTGGACGCAGCCGAAGCTCGGAGTCGTCGAGATTAACGGCAGTCGCGAGAACAACGTGATTCTGCGAGCGTCACCGTTCTCGACCAACTTTTCTCCGTTCCTCGACAACCGACCGGACGTCCCGGCCGAGCAGCGATTCAAGGCGACGGCCGGGCTATCGGACCATGCGGTGAAACATGCTCAGAAGACGAAGCCGGGCGAGGCGGCTGGTATCAAAGGGGGGCTTTACACGTTCGCTTCCCCCGACTGCATCCACTGGAAGCCGTTGTCGCCGGAGCCGGCCATCACCCTGACCGAGTTTGGTTTCGATTCGCAAAACGTGTCGTTCTGGTCGCCGGTCGAAAAACTTTTCGTCTGCTACTTTCGATCGTGGCAGAACGGTCTGCGGTCGATCAGCCGATCGACGTCGCCGGACTTCGTGACTTGGTCCAAGCCTGTGGCACTGTCCCCAAACCTTCCCGGCGAGCACCTCTATACCAGCCAGACGCACCCCTATTTCCGTGCTCCGCACCTTTATGTGGCGCTGCCGACGCGGTTTCATCCCGGTCGCGGCGACAGCACGGACATTCTCTTGATGACGGCTCGCGGTGATGCCCCCTACGACCGCACATTCCGCGAAGCCTTCATTCGTCCGGGGCTTGATCCCGCGCGCTGGGGTAATCGCTCCAATTACGCCGCGCTCAACGTCGTCCCGACGAGTCCCACTGAGATGTCGATTTATCACGTCGGCAGTGGCGACCGCTTCGTGCTGCGAACCGACGGTTTCACTTCTGTGCATGCCGGAGCCGATGTCGGTGAACTGTTGACGCGACCGCTGCGATTCACTGGCAAAGAACTGGTCATCAACTACTCGACCAGCGCTGGCGGCAGCGTGCGTGTCGAAGTGCAAGACGAGTCGGGCAAAGCAATCCCCGGCTTCACGCTGGCCGACAGTCGCAACCTCGTCGGCGACGCGATCGAACAACCGGCCAGTTGGAAGCAGGGGAGCGACGTCTCGTCGCTCCCCGGTCAGACGGTACGCCTGCGGTTCGTGATGCAGGAAGCGGATGTGTTCTCGTTGCAGTTCCGGCAGTAGGTCGTGGCACACTGCGGAGATCTCCCGTAAGCTCAGAAACAGTTCAAAGACGCCCGCGACCAGCGCCATTGGCTCGCAGAGAAACTTCGTCAAGGACGCTCTCAATGCTCAACCGCTTCTCGTTCCTTCTTCAATTCGTCATCACGCTCGTGTTGTGGTGGTGCGGTTCGCTGGTCGCGGCGGCGGATCTAACTCAGTGGCAAGCGCTGCCTGCGACATGGAAGCCGGCGGCGGTCGCGGCGGAGAAGGCGACTCTGCAGAACGGCGGCGGTTGGGCGTATCTTGTCGCGCCAGATGAGCACTCGAATGCCGAAGTCTCCGCGACGGTCACGATCGACAGCGCGGCGACTCAGTTTGGGTTCTTTGGTTCGTCGTGGTCCGCTTGGCCTGATCCGACTTTCGGTGATCAAGGCTTTGAGGCCAGCTTGTTGCTGCGGGCCGACGAGAAAGTCGCGCGCGGCTATCGCGTACAGGTTTCGCACAAGTATCAGCAGGTCGCGCTCGTCCGATTTCCCGACGGCGGTTATCTGCGGTCGGTCCCCTGTGAAGTGAAGGTCAACACGCCGATCAACCTGCGAGCCAAAGTCGCGGGCGGTGTGCTGCGAGTCAGCGTCGATGGCAAAGAGTTGATTCACTACGTCGATCGACTGGAACCGGCGATCGCGGCGGGGCGCATCGGACTGGGCGTGTCGAGCAATGCGAAGATCACGGTCACCGAGCCGAAGATCACGGCGGTTGAAGCGGAATCAACTCCCGCGAAGCAGCCTCTTCTGGCTCGCTTCAGTGCGCGATCGTGGCTCGGCGGACGAACGTGGGTTTTTGATGGCGATGAACCGATCCTCGAATTGCACTCGATGGAAGACCCGAGTTGCTTCGCGAAGCTCAAGCCCGGTTACAAGCCGCAACTGACGTTTGATTCGCATTGGGGTTTGGAGAATCAAGGAGCGTTCCCCGAAGCGGCCAGCAAATGGACAGCGCCGGTCGTGAGCGGTGGCGGCGAGACGTTGAAGGCCACCTGGTCGGCTCGCAGTGTGAAGGATCGCTTCACCACCAACAGCACGATGACGGTCGGCTTTGATTCGCATCGCGGCACTTACACCTACGGCATTGAAAGCGAACTCGAAGTGCTCCCTGGCGAACCGTTTCATTTTCGCTACGGCTTCGACTTCGAGCACCACACGCCGCTCGATCCGTTCAACTGGCAGTACCTCGTCGCACGCAAACGGGGTGGCGAGCTTTATCATCGGCCGGTCACGCCGAATGATCCCGGTCCGCAATACGACCTCGAGATGTATCGCGGTCAGCGCGTCTGGTACGGGCGGCACAACGGCGATCTGCAAGTCGCTCCCGCCGTCGAGTACGAGACCGATCCCAGTTGGAACGAACTGAAGCAGGCCGACGGCAAGACGAGCACTCGGCAATGCAACACAGCGGTCTGCGCGGCGTTCTATGACACCGGCGTCGCGTTCGATGCGGAAACCGCGAAGCCCGGCACGAAGGTACGCGTGAAGTATCGCTACACCGGCTATCCGGCTGCCGAAACCGAGTCGCTCTTCAAGTCGTCGAAGACTTACTCCAGCGCGACGCTCGATCCGAACCATCATTACATCTTCGCCGACGAGTGGCCGAAGCTGACCTTCAGCCAATTCGTGCCGCTGAGCCAGACATGGATTTATGGCCGCTCACCCTTCATGACCGGCCACAATCAGCGACCGACCTATGAACTCGAAAAGAACTGCGGAGCAGGCAGCGGCTTTGCGATGAAGCTCGGGCCGGCATCGTTCGGCAAAGCGGCGTTGTCAAAAGCCGGACCACTCTCGAAGGGGCGTTACGTCGTCACCATGCTGGTGAAGTCGGTCAACACGTTCGGCCCCGGCGGTCGCATGGAATTGGAAGTGACTCAAGCGAAGACCAACAAAGTGCTCGCTGCGGCTAAGCACTTTGTCGGCAACGGCTCGTTCGATTGGCAGAAGCAAGGTTTTGTTTTCGATCTGCCCGAAGATGCCGGAGCACTCTCGGTCGCCTTCGGCAATGAGGGGACCGGCGAGTTCCTCGTGACCGACGTTGAGTTCCGCAAGCTGGCCGATAATGAGTCGCTGCCAACTGGAGTGCTTGCGCAAGCCAACGATCAACCTGCGACGCTGCCGCCTGCTCCGACGGGAGCGATCGCTGACTATCGGATGGAAGAAGGCAAAGGGCTCTTCGTGCTGAACTATGCCCAAGGCCCGCTCGGGCATCTCAATCTCGCCAACATTGATTGGGTGAGTGACTCGGGACGTCGAGCCATTCGATTCGCCGAGAACACGACGGGACGCAAGGACTATCGACTCGATAGCGGGCTCGGTCAGTACTTGGGACATCCCAGCTATGCCGGCAAAGAGACGTTGCCAATCGCACTGACGGGCCATCATGGCGGCGGCAGCGTGATGACGGGACTCACTTTTGCAGCATGGATCAAGCCGGACGCCGAAATGGGGAAGAGTCATCACGGCGGCAAAGGCGATGTGGTCGGATACGGAGGCCGTCGATTCATCCTCGGGCTGCATGGCCAGAAGGCCCCATACAAACTCGCCGCGCGGATCAACGTGAACGACGTCATCGAGTCGCCCACTCCGATCGAAGCCAATCGTTGGTCGCACATCGCGATGACCGCAGAACCCACTGACGACAAGTGGCGCGTGAGAACTTTTCTCGACGGTCAGCCGATTGGTGAGGGACTCGCCAAACTCCCGCCGAGCCAAACCATACCGCCATCGCTGATCCTCGGTGCCGAGATCTTCTACTTCCACGACGCCTACTACCGAGGACTCATCGGCCACACGCTGATCTTCGACCGAAGCCTGTCGGCCGAAGAAATTGCCAAACTCGCGAAGTAGTCCGAATGTGCAACGCATTGGCCGATTGAACCCAAGAACGGCCATCGTCAAGTCCGCCTCTTCGTCAACGGCCAGCCGGTCGCCGAAGGCATCACGAAGAAATGGTCCGAGTGAAACAAGTCGCGAGATCACGCTGCCACGATCGTTTCGGCCAGAGGAACTCTACCGTAGCTGAATACCGAACTGCCGCACTCAAGTTCTCAAGACGCAGTCAGACGGCAATTGTGCGTGTGTGCGTGTGCGTGTGCGTCGAACCGCAGGACGAGTCCAGCAAACCGATCCCCGGCTTCGCTTTGGCTGACAGTCGCAATCTCGTCAACGCCGCCAAATAATTTGCTTCTGGCGACAATGGCAAGTACCTTTTGGGGCATGTTAATCAAGAACTTCATCAAAAATGATCTCGCCGCCCGACTTAGATCTGGTCAGCAGTTGCCGGCGAAGTTGACGATCGATGCATTGGCGGAACATTACAACGTCAGCTTCACGCCGGTACGGACGGCTGTGACGGAGTTGATTAATGAAGGGTTGCTGGAGAAGCAGCCGAATCGTCGGCTGGCGGCGCGAGTAACTCGCACGGTGGGACGAAGAGCAACGCGGGAATGGAAGCTTCCCGAGCAGCCACGCGATGCGTTTCAAATTGTCGCGAGTGACCTCGTCCGGCTTAGCCTGAAAGGCGAGGCGGTTTACCTACGCGAAGAGGGGACCGCCGAGAAGTACAACATGAGCCGCTCGGCGATTCGCAATATCTTGCACCGGCTCGCGGGGGAAGGGGTGCTCGATCATGTGCCTCGTCGCGGATGGCGGCTGCGTCCATTCCGGCAAGATGATCTGCAAGCCTTCGTTGAAGTCCGTGAAGTACTCGAACTGAAGGCGCTTGATCTCGTTTGGCCCAGACTCGATTCCATCGAACTGCAGCGCATGTTGGACGCCAACGTGCTGCCTGGATCGTCGCATGATCTGCCGCGTGTTGACGAGACGTTGCACGAGTACCTCATCAAGTCTTCCGGCAATGCCTACATCTGCGAATTCTTCGAGCGTCAGGGGCGGTACTATCGAATGTTGTTCGAATGGGAAGATCATGACCGTGCGACCGCGATGGAAACAGTTCGGCAGCATCAAGCCATTCTGACGGCCTTGCTGGAGAAGAACTGGTCTGCGGCGTGTAAGTTGTTGTCACATCACATTCTCAACAACCACCCGATTCTGTCAGTGATTGGGAGTGTGGGAGATGGGGGAGAACTGAAATGAGCAAGCTTGTGATGAAGATGAAACGAAACATGAATGGCCAACAGTTGCAGACATCACTAGGCAGGACGTTGATTCGCACCCTGCTGCTCACCCTCTCCCTGTCGTCCGTTCTCTCGCACTCGGTGTCTGCCGACGAACGCGTTGACTACTTGAAGCAGATCAAGCCCGTGTTGCGTGAGCGTTGCTTTGCATGTCATGGGGCGCTGAAGCAAGAAGCTAAACTGCGGCTCGATACGGCCGCTTTGGCCATTAAAGGCGGTGAATCGGGAGCAGCGATCAAGCCAGGTGAAGTCGAGGGCAGCTTGTTGCTCAAGAGAATCACCGCCACTGACGAAGCCGAACGTATGCCGCCGGAAGGTGAGCCGCTCAAGCCCGAGCAGATTGCCGCTCTCAAACAGTGGATTGCCCAAAAGGCGGAAGCTCCAAACGACGAGCAGCCCGAGCGTGATCCACGCGACCATTGGGCATTCAAAGCTCCGGTACGACCGCCAGTTCCGAACGTCACTCCTCAAATCGAAAATCAAAAGTCGAAGATCAAGAATCCCATCGACTCCTTCATCGCCGCCGAACATCTCAAACGAAATCTCGTTTCTCAACCCGAGGCGGATCAGCGCGTTTGGTTGCGGCGTGTGTCGATCGATTTGATCGGTCTGCCGCCGACGGTTGCGGAACTGGACGCCTTCGTGGCCGATACTTCGCCAGAGGCACATGACAAAGTGGTGACTCGATTGCTGGAGAGTCCGCAGTACGGCCAACGCTGGGGTCGGCATTGGATGGATATCTGGCGATATAGCGATTGGTGGGGGCTGGGTGCAGAGGTCCGCAATTCTCAGAAGCACATGTGGCATTGGCGCGATTGGATCGTCGAGTCAGTGAACTCGGACAAGCCTTACGACCAGATGCTGCGTGAGATGCTTGCTGCCGATGAACTGTATCCCAACGATCTCGATCGCCTGCGCGCGACCGGGTATCTCGCGCGGCAGTACTTCATCTTCAATCGCACGGCGTGGCTCGACGAAACCATCGAACACACGGCTAAAGGGATGCTCGGACTGACCTTCAATTGCGCGAAGTGTCACGACCACAAGTACGATCCGCTCACTCATGCCGAGTACTACAAACTCCGCGCGATCTTCGAGCCGTATCAGATTCGTACCGAGATGGTCCCCGGTCAGACGGACTTCGAGATAGACGGCATCCCGCGCGCCTTTGATGCGCATCTTGATGTTGTGACTCATCTGCACCTTCGCGGCGACGATCGCAACCCGGACAAGACCCGCTCGATGGAGCCGACCGTGCCCGGCTTCTTATCCAACTGGAAATTTGAGATTGAACCCATCTCATTGCCGCGCGAAGCCACTCACCCGGGCTTGCGTGAGTTCGTCCTGAAGACGCATCGCCAGGCTGCCGAACAGCAGATTGCAGCAGCTCGAACGGTGGTTGATGCAACGAAGAAGAAACTGGTTGAATCAGAGACGGCCGCGAAGGAACTTGCTGCCAAGACTGTGGCCGCGAAGCCTGAAGCGCCAATCAAAAAAGACGACGCGACGCCTGCTGAATCGAAGCCCGCAGCGAGTCTTCCTGATGTCCTTGTTCGTGATGATTTCGCCGCAGCGAAACCTGATGTCTGGGAACAGCTCACAGGCAAATGGAGTTACGAGAACGGCAAACTCATTCAATCTCAGGCCGGAGCGAGCCGCGCGACGTTTCGCCTGAAGCAACAACCGCCGACTGACTTTGAGGCGAAGCTAAAATACATCCCGACCGGCGGTGATATGTGGAAGTCAGTCGGCATTTCGTTCGATGTGACTGCAGCGGGGTACGACGTGCTGGCCTATGTCAGCGCAGTTGCGAACGGGCCGCGATCACAGATTGCTTACAAACAAAACGACAACTACGTCTATCCGCCGACCGCCGCTCAGGCCCGCAAGGTCGAACTCAATCAGCCTCACGAGATCGTGCTGAGGGCGCGCGGTTCGTTGATCAATCTGCAAGTCGACGGCGAGCACTCGGTCGCGTTTCGATTGCCTAGTAGCGTCGAACGGCGGCGCGGCTCTCTTGAACTGGTCGCGTTCGATGCCAAGGTCGAGTTCACGAACTTCGAACTGCGAGCACTCCCGACTGACTTCAAGCTCGTCGATGCTGAAGTTCCAAAAACAACACCGACCCCAACAGCAACCGTTGCTGCCGCGCCGTTGCCAGTTGACCAAGCGCAACTCGCAGTAAAGATCGCCGAGAAATCCTTGAGGACGGCGGAGGCTCAGCTTGCTTCTATTGAAGCGCGAGCGGCTGCCGACCGCGCCAAAGCGGGACAGGATTCCAACTTGTCCGATCTGGCGAAAGCCGCCTCGAAAACCGAACGCCTCGTGGCTGCATCCAAAGCCGAAGAAGAACTCAGCAAATCAGAACTCACGCTGCTGCAAGCCGTAACCGACAAGAAGCCCGAAGCCGAAACGAAACTCGCTGCCGCCAAGACCGCGCTCGAATCCGCTGTCAAAGCGATCGACACTCCGAGCGAAACTTTCACGCCTTTGCCCGGTGCGAAGAAGACTCAAGAGGACTATCAGAACCGCAACGCCAACGCGCCCTATCCGACGCAGAGCACCGGTCGTCGTACGGCGTTCGCTAAGTGGCTAACCGACCCACGCAACCCACTGCCCGCGCGAGTCGCTATCAATCACATCTGGACTCGGCACATGGGCCAGCCGCTGGTACCGACCGTCTTCGACTTCGGTCGCAAAGGGACGCCGCCGACGCATCCCGAACTGCTCGATTGGTTGGCTGTCGAGCTGATCGAAAGCGGCTGGAGCATGAAACACATCCATCGGCTGATTGTGACGTCGGGGGTGTATCGGTTGAGTTCTTCAGCCCGAGTGGAGAACGCAGAGGGAGAGAAACTTGGAGCTGAGCTTGCATCATCTTCCACTCTCCATGCTTCCCCTTCTTCCAATCTTCTTCACGATCCTGACAACCGCTTCTACTGGCGAATGAACCCCGTCCGCATGGAAGCTCAGATCGTGCGCGACAGCTTGCTATCGCTGGCCGGTGAACTCGACGTGACGCTCGGTGGCCCGTCGATTGCAATCAATGACGAAAACTCGCGCCGCCGCAGTCTGTACTTCGTCCATTCACATAACGACCACAACAAGTTCCTCTCGACCTTCGACGACGCCAGCGTGCTCGACTGTTATCGACGAGCCGAGAGCATCGTCCCGCAACAAGCTCTGGCGCTGGAAAACAGCCCACTCGCGATGACGATGGCGGGAAAGATCGCCACTCGCATTGCAGCGACTCATCCCAATGCTGCGGACTCTGAGTTCGTTCGCACCGCCTTCGTGACAATCTTGTCCGTCGAACCAACTGCCGACGAACAAGCCACAATGATCGAGCTACTGAAACGCATGACAGAACTTGCCAAAGAGAAGAAGCGACCCAACCCAGAATCCGTTGCGCGAACGAACCTCGTCCAGACGATTCTCAACCACAACGACTTCATCACCGTGAGATGAGTGCAACTTCAATCACGCCGAAGTTTGGAGCCAATAATAATGACTCACCCCCGCCCCTTTCCCACCTCGCCGAGCGTTCCTCTCTCGCAACCTCGTCGCACATTTCTTGCTGATATTGGTCTTGGTTTCACGGGACTGGCATTGGGCGCGATGCTCGCGCAAGACGGTGTCCTCAGAGGTAATGAGCCTGAAGCTTGGCAGCCGCCGAATGGAAAACCGCACCTCACTCCGAAGGCGAAGTCTGTGGTGTGGCTCTTTATGAACGGAGGAGTTTCGCATGCGGAGTCGTTCGATCCAAAACCGGAGATGACCAAGTACGCAGGCAAGTCCATCAGCGAGACTCCGTATGCGGACACTCAAGATCCAAAGCGACTCAACCGGCGCGAAGTGGCGTTCAATGTCGAACTGCGGCAGAAGATCTATCCGCTGCAAGTCGGCTTTCGGAAGTACGGCGACAGCGGCATCGAACTGAGCGATTGGGTGCCGCACATGGGAAGTTGCATCGACGACATCTCTGTCGTGCGGTCGATGTGGACCACCGACGATAACCACGGAGCGCAGACTCAATTCCACTCGGGCCGACACATGCTCGATGGCGAGTTCCCAACGCTCGGCGCTTGGGTGCATTACGGATTGGGTTCGCTGAATGACAACTTGCCGCAGTTCATCTCGATGGGCAATCGCGAGTACTGGAACGCTAAAGACGGCCACTATCTTGGCCCCGCTCACGATGCGGTGCCGATCCGCATTGATCCCAATAACCCACTTGATTACGGAAAGCCTTCGAACGGCCAGTCGGTCGACGAGCAACAACTCAGCTTCGAATTAGCTGGTCGGCTCAATCGCCTAAAGGCGGTTGAGTACCCGAACGATCCCGCATTGCTGGCTCGCATTAAGGCGTATGAACTCGCCTTTCGCATGCAGACGTCGGTGCCGGAAGCACTCGGCTTTCAGACCGAGACTCAGGCGACTCAAGAGATGTACGGCCTCAACGAACCCGCCACTCAGGCATTCGGTTCACAGATGCTGGCGACTCGTCGATTGATCGAACGCGGAGTGCGATTCATCCAAGTTCAACACGGAGCCGGTGGCGCCGGAGCCTGGGATGCTCACGGCGGCTTGAAGGGCAATCACTCCGCGAACTTCAAAGCGGTCGATAAGCCCATCGCCGGACTGCTCAAGGATCTAAAACAGCGCGGTCTGCTCGAATCGACGATCGTGATCTTTGCGACGGAGTTCGGTCGTACGCCCGCCTCACAAGGGACCGACGGACGCGACCATCATCCTTATGGCTTCTCGGTATGGATGGCCGGCGGCGGAATCAAAGGTGGCATCGCTCACGGAGCCACCGACGGCATCGGCTTCCACGCCGTCGAGAACCGCCACTATGTGACCGACATCCACGCGACAATTTTGAAGCAACTCGGCCTCGACTCCCGCAAACTGGAGATCCCTGGCCGTAAGCGACTCGACATCGATCACGGCAAGCCAATCGACGAGATCATCGCGTGAACAAGCAATGCGGTAGCCATCGCTGTCGGCATAACGCACGAGATCCAGCAGTGCCGCGCCATCTGTTCGCCGAAGGCGCGGGAAGCCAGCAGGCGATCAACGACAGCTTCACAGGTGCCAGGCGAATTGTCGCGAACTAACGCCTCGGTCTCAGCGGGCGTTGGCGACAGGCCCATCAGATCGAGACTCACACGCCGCAGCCACGTGTAGTGATCGGCATCTGCAACTGGTTTCAACCCGCTTGCCTCAAGCTGCGCCAGTACGAATCGATCCAGCGGATCGACTGGCCACGCCGAGTTCTTGACCGGCGACAATGCATGATTGGCAACCGGCTGAAACGCCCAGTGTTTGCGTCCTTCTTCAAGGTCGATCATTCGAATCGCCTTCGGTTCATAGGTGACTCGCGGATCGGGAGCACCCATTGTGATCCACTTTTCAAAGTCCTTGACTACCGCAGCCGGCAGCTTGGTTTTGGGCGGCATCTCAACGCCGTCATACCGCAGAGCCTTGATGAGCAGACTCTGATCGGCCTTACCCAGCACAATCGCCGGTCCCGTGTCGCCTCTCTTGAGTAACCCGTCGCGCGAATCGAGGCGCAAGCCGCCTTGAACGATCTTCGCCCCCGCTGCGTGACACTCATAACAGTGCGTCGCCAACACCGGCCGAATCTTCGTCTCGAAGAACGAGAGCTGCTCGGGCGTCGGCACGGGTTAGTCCTCGGCGACAACCGAAATCGCGATCGGGCAGAAGAAGCACATGTGGCCGAGTTGCTCCGCGATTCGGCGGGGAGTGTCGGAGCAACTCCCCCACAATTTCATGCGTTCGGCTTATGCCAAAATCTCCTTGATGACATGCCCATGCACGTCGGTCAGACGGCGGGCGATACCGTTGTTGTAAAAGCTCAATCGCTCGTGATTGAGGCCGAGCAGATGTAGGGCAGAGGCGTGAAGATCGTAGGAATAGGACGGGTTCTCGGCGGATTGGAAACCGAGTTCATCGGTGCTGCCGTAAGCGGTCCCTCCACGGATGCCTCCGCCCGCGAGCCAGGCGGTAAACGCACCGGGATTGTGGTCGCGGCCTTTGCCTTGGCTGGCCGGCTGCCGACCGAACTCGGTCGTACACATCACCAACGTGCTGTCGAGCAGCCCTCGCGATTTCAGGTCCATCAAGAGCGCACTGGCTCCCGTATCGAGAATCGCTCCCCAATAGCCGTGATCGCGCACCAGGTCTTCGTGACTGTCCCAATTCGGACGAATCTTTCTCGCGGTTGTGTTCTCGGCGCCACAGTAGATCTGAATGAAACGGACGCCGCGTTCGACCAATCGCCGTGCAAGCAAACATTGCCGACCAAACGGTCCGAGGTCTTCGTGCTCGACGTGATAGAGCGTCTGCGTGACCGCGGACTCGCCTCGAATGTCGGTGACTTCGGGAGCACTCAACTGCAGTCGCGCCGCGAGCTCATACGCCGCGATGCGAGCTTCGAGCTCGGTATTCCCTACGCGATCGGCTGCGTGTTGTCGGTTCAATAGATCAAGGAACTCACGACCGCCTTGTTCCTGTTTGCCTTTCAAATGAGCGAACGATGACGGTGGAAAGAGATCCGCGATCGGTGACTGGCCCGCGCTTGGTGCCGCATTGAATGTGGTGCCCTGATGAATCGCCGGCAGAAAGCCCGCGCCCCAGTTGATCACTCCGCCGGGAGGCAACCCGCGCGGATCGGGCAGCACGACGAACGCGGGCAGGTCCTCGCACTCGCTCCCCAGTCCATAGGTCACCCACGCTCCCATGCTCGGAAACCCGGGCAGGATGAAGCCGCTGTTGGCCATGAACATCGCGGGGCCGTGCAGTGCGGACTTGCTTTGCATCGAATGGATGAAAGCCATGTCATCGACACAGGTCGCCAGTCGCGGGAAAAGATCGCTGATCCATCGCCCACACTCGCCGTGTTGTCGAAACGGAAAATAGCTCCCCTGGCAGTCGCCCGGTTTCGACGCGAAGAACTGCAACTTGCCATCCGGATCAAACGGCTTGCCTTGTCGTTGAGCAAGAACGGGCCGGTAGTCCCAGGTGTCGACGTGACTTAATCCACCGGGACAAAAGATTTGAATAATCGCCTTCGCTTTCGCCGGATGATGGGCCGTTTTGGCCGTCAGCGGATTGGTCGCCGCATCAGCTTCGTGCAACATCGCCGCTAGCGCCAGCCCACCGAAGCCGCTGCCAAGCCGGTGCAGAAAGTCGCGTCGAGTGGTCATCGTTCTTACCTCCGTTATGTCTCTCGCAGAGCTCTTCTTGACATGGATCAGACATGTGGCCGAGTCGCTCCGCGACTCGATGGGGAGTTGCGGAGCAACTCCCCCACATCAATCGACATACACAAACTCATTCGTATTCAGCAGTGCTCGGCAAAGGGCGAAGAGACCCTGCTGCTCGACGAGTTGCCGAGCTGCTTTCAACTCCACTTCCGCAGGCGCACGTTGAAGCGTTTGCTGGAAGGCTCGCGTGATTTGATCAACGTGATCGCTCGCTTCGGACGTCACGCGATTGGCGAGATGCTCGGCCTGACGCAGCATGAATTCGTTGTTGCTGAGAGCCAGTGCTTGAAGCGCGGTGGTCGTCGTGACTCGGGCCGGAGTGAGATTGGCCGGGTCGGGGCAATCGAGCGTCGACATAAATTGATGCGGCGTCGTCCGCACGACGAAGCGATAGACACTGCGACGCCAGAGTTCAGGCTTGTCGGGAGTCACGTACTCGTAAATTGGGGCGTAGGCTTCCGTGTACTTGAAGTCGCGATAACCCGGCCCGCCCATTTCGAGATTCAGCTTGCCGGTGACAAACAGCACCGCATCTCGCAACGACTCGGCGTCCAGACGTCGCGAGTTTTGGCGCCACAGCAGACGATTGCTGCCATCGACTTTCGCCTGATCCGGCATGATCGCCGAACTCTGTCGATAGGTGGCGCTGAGCATGATCGTCTTGTGCAACTTCTTCAGCGACCAGTCCGATCGCAGCACTTCATTCGCCAGCCAATCGAGCAACTCGGGATGCGAAGCGCGATCGCCGCCGTATCCAAAATCACTCGGCGTGTTCACGAGCCCCTGACCGAAATGATGATGCCAAAGTCGATTCACCAGCACGCGGCGAGTCAGCGGGTTCTCGGGATGCGTGATCCATTCCGCGAGTCTTCGTCGCCGTTCGCCCTCGGGGGTTGAGGCATCACCGAACTCCGTCGCCGCATGGTTCACACAACTCGGAGCACCGGGCGGCACCGGCTGCTGAGGGTCCTCAGGATTACCGCGACGCAGCACTCGAACTTCCGGCGGCGTCTCGGTCACTACACCAAAGACTTTTCCGGGAGCGGGCAGTTCCGCCAGTGATTTCTCCAGTCGCGCTACTTCGCTGCGCAGTTCCGCGAGATGCTGTTTGTCATCTGCGGACTGCTGAGTGTCGCTCAACTCAGGACGCAGTTGAGCATCACCCAGGAACAACAAGTCGTGCGAGATGCCGTCTCCACCGTCTGTGGCGACCAGAGTGAAAGTCTTGGCTTCGGCAGGGATCGCGACCTCAAGAGTCGCTGTCTCGTCCTTCTTCATCTTGAGCTTTTGGAACTTGAGTTCCTGATCGACGAAGACACTGAAGTCGGCCACCGTTTCCGCGCCACCCGGTCCCGAGCCGAAGCCGATCACAGCCGTGAATTTGAATCCGGAACTCGTTACGGCTTCTGGATTCCGCATTCCACTCAGATCGAACGTGATGCCGCCATTCGCATGCAGGCCAAGGATCGAATGCCCGGCGCTGGCGTAGTCCAGTCCCGCGAGTTTCGTTGAGACTTGTGCGTTGAGCGGCCCGTTACGAATCGCGTCCCATGCATGGCCGTTCGTCGCGGGGATGCCTTTCGCTTCTCGCTGTTCATCGACCAGCACGGTCGCGCGACCATCCGGAATGAAGACCCATTTCACGAACGGCTGTGCCTTCGCAGTGGCCTCGGAGAACGTGACGTTCTGCAATTGGTTGACCGGAAGATCGCGGTGATAGCTCAGCTTCTCGGCAACCGGACGTCCGTTTCGCAGATCGATCCCACGATCCTTCTGCCCTGACCCTCGTCCATCGCCGCCTCCGACAATGTCCGCGAGACTCCAGCCTTCGCCACTGAGCCGCGCGATCTCCCGGCGAGCTTCTGTGATCTGGTTGGTTAGCTCCTGTTTCCGTTGAGCCAATTGCTGACTCTCAATCTGAGAAACATCGCGCTCGCCGCGTTTAACGCCCGCAAAGACCGCTGTCAGCCGGTAGTAATCTTCCTGACTGATCGGATCGAGTTTGTGATCGTGACAGCGGGCACAATTGATGGTCAGTCCCATCGTCGATGTCATGACTTGAGTGACGATGTCGTCGAGATCGCTGGCTCGAGCGGCTCGCTTCAAGACATCGCTGCGTGTCTCGACCTGACCGACGAAATCCCAAGGCCCGGCCGCGAGAAAGCCGGTCGCAACGACTGCTTGTGGATCGTCCGGAGCGATGACATCACCAGCAATCTGCTGCTTGAGGAAGACGTCGTACCGCACATCCTGATTGAGCGCTCCGACGACGTAATCGCGATACCGCCAAGCATTCGGCCGGAGTTGATCGCGTTCAAATCCATGCGTGTCGGCGTAGTGGGCGATGTCGAGCCAATGCCGTCCCCAACGTTCTCCGTAATGCGGACTCTGCAACAGGCGATCAATCAGACGCTCGACCGCGCGGGGCGCGGCTTGTGGCCGAGTCGCTTCTCGACCCGTCACCGAGTTGCGACGCAACTCCGCCACATTCTCTTCGCGACACTCGCGCTCAAACATCGCGACCTCGTCCGGCGTCGGAGGCAAGCCGAGCAAATCAAACGTCGCGCGGCGAATGAACGTGCGAGCGTCCGCCGGTTCATTGGGTTTGAGGCCATGTTCCTGCAGCTTCACCCAAACGAAACGATCGATCGCTTGCTGTGACCAATCTGCGGGAGCTCCGGTCACTTCTGGCGGCGTCAGGTCTTTCACCGGTTGCATTGACCAGAACGAAGCATCTGCCTTCGACGACTCCTTGAGCACCAACTTCTCCGGCCACACAGCCCCCTGTTCGATCCAGTCGCGCAATGCCGCCGCTTCCTTGGCCGAAAGCGGTTCGCCCTTCTCCGGCATCTCGGGCTTCTGCCCATCCTGCGAGATCGCTCGAAGATAAACGGGGCTTGCACTGGCCTTCCGGGGAACAACTCCCGCGCCGCTCTCTCCGCCGCGCAGCAGCCCTTCTCGCGTGGTCATGTCAAACCCGCCCTTGAGATTGTCGGGCCGATGACACGCCACACATTTCGCCACCAACGCCGGAGCAACCGTCTTGCTAAATCGCGCACCGGCTTCCGCAGCAGAAGGTTCCGCAGCCGCTGTGAGTGAACTCAACAGCAAGAACGCTGCCGTCGCGAGGGCGAGCCACAATGTGGCCGAGTCGCTCCGCGGGCCGGCGTGGGGTTTGGGAGCAAAACGACCACAAACAAGCCGAGCGAGAAACCCCAAATCCCCGCAGCGTTTTAGCAAAAA
>JANMIF010000381.1:0-73934 GCA_031375695.1 Planctomyces sp. | reverse complement strand
ACACCCCCCCTACGGGGGCGGGCGGGCGCGCCTCACAAAATCTCACACCTTCTCTTTTCAAAAAACTCCTGGGGGGGCGCGCCCCCCCGCGCCCACGCTTCGGGTTGCTAGAGTTCGTGTGGTTTCCAATTTTCGGGCAAGAACAATTCCGCCAAGTTCTCGTCCAACTCCGTTTCGGCTGGATCGTCCCAGGTCAGGCTGCGCGTGATCTGTTCCAGCAACACATGAGAGTCGTCCAATTCGAGGTCGGCTCCTTGAAACAGTACCAAAATCGTGAAGCGAGGCGTTGCGACCGCTCGCAGAAACGCCGTGCTGATCAGTTCGTGACACACGAAATCCAGATCGCAGGCGAGCGTCGGCCGGTCTGCCAGACGGTCGTCACAGGGGTAAATATCTAATTCGGCATACACTTCGCGAAAGGCGTCGAGGGCCGAATCAAGCACTTGCTGCGGCTCGGGACGGTCGAATAGCAGTGTCAGCGACCAGAACGACGTCTCCGGGCTGTGAACCGTGACTGTGAACTCCAAAGGGTCGGATTGTTCGTGCAATATCCAATCGTCGGGATATTCAAAACGAATTCCGTGACGTTCCAAAACCTGGGCCATGAATCATTCCGTGAGGCTTGAGGGACCCCGGAGGGTCGATTAAGTTAGCCGACGTTGTGGGCGGAATTGGAAAACGATTCACCACCAAACTCAAGCCCCTCGGTGACTCCCGAGCACTGGTTCGAGCAAACCGAGCGGCTTTCTTTTTTTGACGTCAGACATTGAGATTTGGTTCAGGAGCGAAACATGGCGATGACTCGTGCGGAAGAAGTTGCGGAATTGTTGTGGGAATTGAAGCGGGCGGCGAAGGTGGCCAAGTACAGCGTCATCGCCAAGCGAGCGGGATTCAGCGCCGGCAGTAACGGCAAGGCGATGGAAACCTGCCTGCGAACCGTGCGTCGCGATTGGCCGCACCTCCAATGGTGGCGAGCGGTCAACGACACCACGCTGCTCGAAAAAGATTGCGATCAAGCCAAGAAGCTGGTGGAATCGGGAATCGTGCTGAAGAATGCCAATGACAAGGCGGTCACGTTGGCCAAGCCAGATGAAGTCCTGATGGAATGGCCCGAACGAGAACGCCCCCCCGAATTGGCTCCGGTGAAAGTGCCGTCAGCAAAGGCGTAGTCAGCAAAAATGTGGCACGACTTTCCGCGTTGTGAGTTGCTACGCAGAGCGTCGTACCACCAAATTGAAGCCCGGCCTCATGTCGGGCTTTTTCTTTGCCCGGCACGAGGAACAATCATGCAACGAATGAGTGGTTTGGCGTGGACACTCAGCTTGGTTTGGGCGCTGGCTGCCTGTGGAGAAGAGACGATTCCCGCGAAGGCCAACAACTTTCGCAGCTTACTGGCGACTCGCAATCGTGAATTGTTGCGAGAAACGACGCGATATGTCGAAGAGCATCCCGACGCGAGCGATCGTGACGAAGCGTTCGTCTGGAGTTTGGAGACGGCTCGGCGGCTGGGGCTGGAATCGGACGCCGTGGCGTTGGCCGAAAAGTGCCTGAAGCAGCCGAGCGTGATTCCGTCGGTCAAGACGTTGGCCAAGCAAGTGCTTTGCCTGGGACTGGCCAAGTCGAAGAAGTTGCCGGAGGCGATCGCTGCCTTTCAAGACACGCTGCAATTCTCGAGGTTCGGCGGCGGGAACGAGTCGTTGGATTTAGCAGTGGAATTGGCGGCTCAAGCCGGTTTGTTGGGCGATCACGCGGCGGCGAAAAAAGTCTACGAGACTTTGAACAATCGGCTCAGCCTGAACGCGCAAGTCGCCGAGTTCTGTGAGAACCGGCTACGCAAGCTCGACCTCGTTGGCCAAGAGGCTTCCGAATTGGAATTGACCGATCTCGCCGGACAGCCGGTGACTGTGTCGGGGCTTCGCGGGAAAGTCGTGTTGATCGACTTCTGGGCCACGAATTGCCCCCCCTGTTTGGCCGAATTCCCGAAGCTGAAGCAATTGCACGCGGACCTGCATGGAAAAGGATTCGAGATCGTCGGCATCAGCCTGGATGACTCGCGCGATCTGGTTGATGCGTTTCAGAGCCGAGCCAAATTGTCATGGCCGCTGGTCGTGGATGCCGAAAAAGTAAAGCAGGCTCGCGAAAAGTACCGAGTCCGCACGATCCCGTCACTCTTCCTCGTCAGCCCGGATGGGAAAATTGCTCAAGTGGACCTGAAGGGAGACGACTTACGGGCGGCGGTCGAGGGACTGCTTGCCGAAAGTAACCCGAAGCGTTAGCGAGGGCGGACGCTTCATAACAGTGATGATTTCAGAGTCTCGTGAAGCGCTCGCCCTCGCTAACGCTTCGGGTTACTTTGAACACAGTCAGGCGACAGACTCCTCATGCAGCCGCGCGAGCAGATCGTGAAAGCATTTGACGGGTTGGACTTGCTCACCCGCCGTTATGACCCATCGCCGACCGGCACGAACGGTTGTGGCCGATCACTTGTGATTGTGCATGGAGCCAGTGAACACGGTCGGCGATACGATCACGTTTCGCGAATGTTTGCCGAACGCGGCTGGAAGGTGATCGTCAGCGACATTCGCGGTCACGGCTTGTCAGGCGGCGTACCGATGCACGTTCACCGGTTCGACGATTATCTGCGCGACCTCGACACGCTGCTTGAGTATCACCACTTGATTCCGGAACAAACCGCAGTGTTGGGCCACAGCTTCGGAAGTTTGATCTCTGCCCGCTTCGCTCAAACGAGGCCGGAGAAATTGGCCGCGCTCGTGATGCTGGCCCCGCTGTTGCGTCTGGCGGTCGAGGTCAATCCACTGATCGTCGGTTGGGGAAGACTGGTATCGCTGATCGCGCCAAAAGTTCGCTTCGTCAGCCGAGTCAATCCGCGAGACACAACTCGCGATTTGGTGCGGCTTGCCGAGCGAAGTGCCGATCCACTGATTCATCGCTCAATCACTTGCGGCTGGTTTTTCCAGATGCAAGCCGCGCTTCGCGACGTCTGGGCCGAGCGATCCGCGCTCCGATTGCCGTTGTTGATCGTGCAAGGTGGTGCGGATCGAATCGTCGATCCCGAAGTCGCCGCCCCATGGCTTGAGCAAGTCCCCAGTCACGACAAAGAGTTTCGTTTGCTCGACGACCACTACCACGAACTCCATAACGAACCCGATTGGCTCGACGTCCTGCAAGGGGTCGCCGAATGGCTGGAAGAGCGCATCGGTCCGCCGCAACTACTAACCCGAAACGCCAGCGAGGACGAACGCTTCACACGACAATGAAGGCCAATTTTTGAACTTGGTGGCACGCCCTGACCATCGGAAAGGGCGTGGATGAGTGAGCGACGCGGGACCCCACGCCCTTCCCGATAGTCAGGGACGTGCCACCCATGTGCGGATCTTGCTGACGCTACGGGTTATTTCACTGTGCGCGAAAACAATTCAAACTCCGTGGCCACCATCAAGGCCATCGCACCGCCGCGATCATCGACGCCAAGGATTGCCTTGCGATCCAGATAAGCTCGCAAATCCTTCTGCTTCCCGGTCCCTTCGCAGACGTCGGTCAACGAGCCGTCGTCGCCGATGCGACTCAAAATCGCCGGCCACGCGCGGCGCACATTCGGCTCAAACGTCGCACGATCCAGCCAGCCGAACCGCAACCCGCGCAACATCGACCAAGTGATCATGCAGGTCGCCGTGAACTCTCGATAGCTGCCGGGGTGGTCGATCACTTGATGCCACATCCCGGTCACGTCCTGATGTTTTTGCAACACGGTCAGGTGCTTTCGCAATGAGTCGAGGATCGTGTTTCGTGCCGAGTGTTCTTCGGGAAAGTAGGTCAACGTCCACGCCAGCCCCATCGCCGGAAATCCGTTACCGCGACCCCAAGCCGCTTCATCGAGCGGTGAATGCCGATACAAGCCATCAGCCCGCAGGCACAGCTTCTGCATGAACGCCAAATGCCGCGCGGCCATGTCGTGATACTTCGACTCGCCGGTCAAGTGCCCCACCTGCGCAAGCTGCGGGCAGCTCATGAACACCGCGTCCGACATTTCGTTGTGAAACGGAGCCGCTTCGCGCGGCTGACCATTCACATCAAACGCCAAATCGGCTGCGGCTCGCGACAACGCAATCAACCGATCGTCACGTTTCTTCACAGTCAACTCGCCAAACAACAAATGCCCGGCCACGTCGCTGCCGCTCGGCTTTTCGCCAAGCGTCTTCTGTTTGCCAGCCAGATACGGCGCGACCAGTTCCTCCGCCGCGAGTTGATGCGACTCATCGCCGGTCAATTCCGCCAACCGCACTCGCCCAACAACCGCCAGCGCCGGAATGTACTGCACGGTCTTCAGCGACTTGCCGTACCGCTGACTCAACTGCCGAGCGACTTCGATTGGCGTCCGATTGAGCCTTTGCAGTCGATTCACCCGCCCGACCGAATTCCCTTGATCATCCCCGTCGATCAATCGCTTCAGCCGAGCTTGTCCGGCGGCGAATCCCTCATTGAAGGTCGTGAGCTTCACCGCCGAGTTCGAATTACCGCGTTCATCCATCACCTGCGCGAGTTGATAGCTCAGCGAATCCTTCTCCAGCGAATCCAATTCAATCACCGCAGGCTTCGGCGAATCATCACTCAGCGGAACCTGCTGGACCTCGATAACAAGGTCCGGGGCTTGAGCCTTCAGCCACCGCCACAGGTACTGTCCCTCCGGGTTCGTTGGACTCCGATATGCATCGTCAGGAGGCGGATAACCACGCATCGGCTCGCCTCCGGAAGCATTTGTGCGCGATCCAGTTCCTGACGCCCAACCATCGGGATTCGCGATCAAGATCGCGCTGACCGATAGGCGATCTCGAACTCGCTTGGCATCGTCCGATTCGTGAACCCATCGCATCAGTCGAATCGTTGCGAGGACGCTTCCATGGTCTCCGTCCAATCCGCCAACCAGCCAAACGCTGCGGCGATTTGGTTCATTCAGCACTTCCGCGAAATCAATCCAACACGGCATGCTGGTCCCCAGCCGCGTCACACCAATTGCCATCGGACGCAAACGAGTCTTCGCAACCCACGTCTCGCGGCCCAGCCGCGGTGTCACCAATTGGTCGTTTCCGTCGGCGGAGAACGAAAAGTTTGATCGAGTCAGATCACAAGTCTGTGAAATCAACGCCGCCATCAAAACGGCAATACGAATCGTATGTGAAGTCAAACTCATGGCACGGACTCCCAGACAATCACGGTTGCCATCATCCACGACAGCACATAGGTCGCATGTTGGCAGGTGTTCGCTCGGCTCGGTAGAGTCTGACTCGTTCAAGTGATGATTTCAGGGGTTGGCGATGTTCAGCGGAGTCTCAGCTCAGTCTGCGGAAATCTCGCGCCGCCGGTTGTTGCGGCGTGGAGTTGGTGTCGGAGCGGCGGCGTTCGCAACGTTGCTCGCGAATGACGCGGTATCAAACGAATCAACTCATTTCGCCGCGCAGGCCAAGCGCGTGATTTACCTCTTTCAATCGGGAGCTCCTTCGCAGCTTGACCTGTTCGATCCAAAACCGAAGTTGGCCGATTTGCGAGCGACCGAACTGCCGGATTCGATTCGCAAAGGGCAGCGGTTGACAGGAATGACGTCGCGGCAGGCGAGCTTTCCGGTCGCGCCGTCAATGTTCAAATTCGCGAAGCACGGGGGAAGTGGGGCCACGATCAGCGAGCTGTTGCCGCACACGGCTGGCATCGCCGATGACCTCTGTTTCATCAAGTCAATGCACACCGAGGCGATCAACCATGACCCGGCGATCACGTTCTTTCAGACGGGAGCACAACTCGCTGGCCGGCCGAGCATCGGAAGTTGGTTGGCTTACGGACTGGGAAGCGAGAATTCCGACTTGCCGGCGTTCGTGGTCATGATCTCGAACGGATCGGGTAACCCGGCCGATCAACCGTTGTACGACCGCTTGTGGGGCAGCGGTTTCTTGCCGTCGAAATATCAAGGAGTGAAGTTTCGTAGCGTCGGTGACCCGGTGCTGTATCTGTCGAATCCACCGGGACAAGACGTCGCGACGCGGCGGCGAGTCCTTGATGATCTGGCAGAACTCAATCGTCTGAAGCTCGACGAGTATCACGATCCCGAAATCGCCACGCGAATCAGCCAGTACGAACTCGCGTTTCGGATGCAGGCCTCGGTCCCCGAATTGACCGACGTGTCGAATGAGCCGGAGCACATCTTCGAGCAGTACGGTCCCGACAGCCGCAAGCCGGGAACGTTTGCCGCGAACTGTTTGCTCGCGCGTCGATTGGCCGAGCGAGGCGTGCGGTTCATTCAACTGTTTCATCGCGGTTGGGATCAACATCTCGGCCTACCGAAGGCTATTCGCGGTCAGTGTCGCGATACCGATCAAGCCTCCGCCGCGCTGATCCTCGATTTGAAACAGCGCGGGCTGTTGGATGACACGTTGGTCGTGTGGGGCGGTGAATTCGGTCGCACGGTTTACTGCCAAGGCAAATTGACGCCTGACGATTACGGTCGTGATCATCACCCGCGCTGCTTCTCGATCTGGCTGGCTGGTGGTGGAATCAGGCCCGGTTACTCGCACGGGGATACCGATGAATTTTCCTACAACATCGCCGAGAACCCGGTGCATGTGCATGATCTACACGCCACGATCCTGCATTGTCTCGGCATCGACCACACGCGGCTGACGTTCAAATTCCAAGGCCGGCATTACCGCCTGACCGACGTTCACGGCGAAGTGGTGAAGCCGATCTTGGCTTGATCTTGGTGGCGCAAACTCACAGGGCGCATAACAGCATTCCCTCCAGATCCTTAGACGAAGATGCGCTCCGCCGAAAGTCCGACGCGAATTCGCATTTTCACGCGATCGCTTTCGTCACAATGTTGCCACGCGTGCCGGTGATGCGTTCCTCCAGTCCCTTGTAGAAGAACGTCAAGCGTTCGTGGTCGAGGCCCATGAGGTGCAGGATCGTGGCGTGCAGGTCGGAGACGTGGCACGGTTCGTCCACGGCGGCGAAGCCCAAGTCGTCTGTCGCGCCGATCGCTTGGCCACCGCGAGTGCCGGCCCCGGCGAGCCACATTGAAAAACCGTGCCAGTCGTGATCGCGGCCCGGTTTGTTGACTCCCTCGCTAGTCGGAGTGCGGCCGAACTCTCCACCCCAGACGAGCAGCGTTTCGTCCCACAGGCCGCGCTGTTTGAGGTCGGTCATCAAGGCTCCTATCGGTTGATCGGTCTCGCCCGCATGGACGGTGTGGTTGGTGATGCAGTCGGTGTGTCCGTCCCACGTGTCTTCGATGTGACCGCCTCCGGAGTACAGTTGGATGAACCGTACGCCTCGTTCGATGAGCCGTCGAGTGATCAGGCACTTGCGTCCGAAGTCGGCGGTGCGGGGATTGTTTAGCCCGTACATCTCCTGTGTATGCTGCGTCTCTTGCGACAGATCAACAACGTCCGTCGCCGTCGTTTGCATCTGGTAGGCGAGTTCATACGAGAGAATCCGCGCGACCAATTCCGATTCGCGCGGCCGCGTGGCGAGGTGCTCGCGGTTCAGCTCGCCGAGCAGATCGAGCGATTTCCGTTGCGTCCGATCGGAAACTCCCGCCGGCGTCGCGAGGTCCAACAGCGGCGACCCCTGACTGCGAAACAGCGTCCCCTGATACGCCGCCGGCATGAACCCGCCCGTCCAATTCGACGCACTGCCGATCGGCCCGCCGCGCGGATCGGTCATCACCACGAAGCTCGGCAGGTTCGCGTTCTCGGTCCCCAGGCCGTAGCTCAGCCACGCTCCCAAGCTGGGCTTGCCGATGAGCACGCTGCCGGTATTCATCTGCAAGCACCCCGACGCATGCGCCGCCGTGTCCGCGTGCATCGACCGAATCACGCAAATGTCATCCGCATGCCGAGCCGTATGCGGGAAGAGACTGCTGATCGGCAACCCACTCTCGCCATGCGGCCGAAACGGAAACGGCGACTTCATCAAATACCCAATCGGCCGCCCGTTCGACCCCACCTTCGCCTTCCCGGAGTACGCCGTCCCATGAAATTTGTCCAGCATCGGTTTCGGATCGAACGTGTCAACCTGGCTCGGCGCGCCATTCATAAAGAGAAACACGCAATGCTTCGCCCCGCCAAAATGCGGAGCCTTCGGAGCCAGCGGAAGCATCCCCGCCTCGCCGCCGGTCGCCTCATTCGCGCGAGCGTCCTTCGCAAAGAACCCATCCCGCGACAAGAGGTCAATCAATCCGAGACCAGCGAAGCCGCCCCCAACCTCCCACAAAAACTCCCGCCGAGTTCGCCCGCACGGAGTCACGTTGGGAATGAAGCGATCGAGCATGGAGAATTCCAATCACGCTTAAGGATTGGCTGGACCAACGTCGGTTGATTCGGGCGATGACAGGTCAGGCAATCCTAGCGATGGCGCGGACGGAATCGACGACTCCTGCCGAAATTCGTCTGGCACAGTCGAAACTTTGGATGATCTTCGATTTGTCCAAGTGAGCCACGATCCCAGGTACAGCATGGGAATTGAAAAAGGGATGATCAATGCTGACGACCATTTGCGAACATAGGCACCCCAACTCAATTCACCGGGCGACCATGTTCCGGTCGGCGGCATCATTACCAACACTGCGGCTAAACCAGAAACGAACGCCGACGCTATCAACCAACGGCCGGCCCAGCGTGGTTGCTTGAATGCCAACAATGACGCCGGCAATAGAGTCATTGGACCAGTCAACATGAAGAAATAAACACACAGCCAATAAGCTTGCGATCCGCCGAAAACTCCGGCACCGATTGTCCACAAGACGCCTCCGACGAACTCGATTAATCCAATAACACAGGCAATATCGAGAATCAGTCGCCGATTTGGATACCGTTGGCTAGAGATCTCTTTCTGTCTCTCATTGTTTGCTCGTGAAAAGCCTTGTGAAGTTCGTTCGACGATGCTCTTACGTCGTGGAATGAAGAGTGCGGCGACACCGCCGATCCCCAGCCCAATGATGCTTCCGCTGAGGACACCCTCGAATGTTCCGCTTACGACTGCGTGAAATACCAATGTGTTAATTTGATTTGCTGGAATTGCTGGAATTTGCTTTCGAAAATGGTATCGCCAAGCAGGCACGGTATCGATACAGGTCCAATATTCTTGGATTCCCCAAGTGGCAGCGGCCGAAAGAACGCACGCGACGATGAACCGCTTCCGTGCAATCATTGGGCTGCCAAAAATCGCATCGCGTCGGATCATCGCAACTGCGGCTCCCACACCCATCAAATACCCGACAATCGCGGCAACAACACTCGCACGCGGAAAAATTGCCAAGGGATGTGGGCCTCCGAGAGGTTGCGGGCCCTCGACGAGGTGTGCGCAGACGAATGCAGCAATGGCGAATCCACAGGCCAAGAAAAACGTACGTTTCATTATCTCGTCCCTCGGCTTCTGCATGGTCATGGTCGCCGCCCAGCCGTGAAGAGAAGCCCGAAGAATGCTCCCAAAATCGCGACGACGATTCCACCGAAAAACATCTCGATCAAGGCTCCACCGTGCTGTCCCCCATGGCGAAAGTTTCGAGTGGCGTACATGACAAGAATGCCGAAGCTAAGTCCCAAGATGCCACCAGCGACGAACCCTGTCAGTTTCATCACGCATCCTCCGCCTTCCAGTGTGCCACTGACTTGTCAACCATTGTCGGAGAGTCGATCTCGATTCACACGGCCGCTACCGTCGTGACAACCCTCCTTCAGACGGCACGATCATTTCTCTGTGAGCCAACTGAACGTGAAGGTCATAAACGTCAGACGCTTGTAGTTGTCGCGTTCGTAGAGCAGGCTGATGCGGCCGTTTTTCAGGCGGGTGAGGCAGCAATAGCCCGATGGGCCGGGGTCGATCAGTTTGCTGGTTGGCCAGGTGCGGCCCTCGTCGTGACTGACGCGGACGGTCATGCGTTCGCGCTTCGAGGTGCTGTCTGGATTCGCGAACAACAGCGTGCTCCGCTGTGAGTCTGTCGGCCATGAGTATCGAATCAGGCTTGCCTGACAAGTCGGCTCGATGAGGCTCTCGTCGCGAGTCGGTTCAGTCCACGTCATGCCATCATCTCGGCTGCGGCTGATGAGGCGGCGGCCGGCAAGTTCCGGTTTGTTGCCGGATCGCGCCCAATGGTTGCGCATGTTGATGAGCAACTCGGAACCGTCACCGGCGATGGTCTCGACGAGTTGACATTCGTTGGTATGCAGGCCGACGGTGCCGCCGAGCTTCCAAGTCTCGCCGTGATCGTCGCTGTAGATGATGTGTGACGCGCTGGGGCCGCTGCGGTCCGGTGTCTCTCGATGATTGGCCGGCAGGATGAGCCGGCCACGATGCGGGCCGCGTTCCAGCGCGATGCCGATGCCTGGTCCCATCGCGTACCAGCCCCAACCGGGTTTTGATGCGGAGTCCGTGATGTCTCGGACCTTGGACCACGTCGCGCAGTCGTCATCGCTGTGAGTCAGCAGGACTCGGCCGTTCTTGCGATTCATCGACAGGAAGATTCGACCGGTGGAGGGATCAATGACCGGGCACGGATTACCAATCGAGACGACCGCGTCGCCCCCCTCTTCGTGGACGAGTTGCAGCTTTAGCCACGAGCGGCCATCGTCGGTGCTGCGACGCAAGACCATGTCGTTGTCGCCGTCATCGCTCAGTGTTGTCTTGCGGCCTTCGCAAAAGGCGAGAAGCGTGCCGGGCTTGGTCGTGAGCAGCGCCGGGATTCGATACGCGAAGTAGCCGTCCTCACCTGCGACGAAGACATCGACGGAAGTTGGTTCGGAGGCCGAAGCGACAGATTGGCTGAAGGTCACGAGAAGCAGGAGTCTGATAAGATGAGTACACATTTCAGCAACTCTTTGGTCTGCGGCAGGACTTTGGACTCTCTGCCTTCTTCGGTTCTCCGCAGTGAAGACGTGGGGTTCTACCGCATAGCAGCGACGAGCGCAGCCAGTCCAGTTTGCCTCCGAGATTTTTGTAAGGCAACCGCATCGCTGCTTGCCGCTGGATTTGCAGTTCCGTTCGCGAGGCGTGATGATCGTCCTGGTGGGTAGAGTCAGCATTCGGGAGCAGTCGCTTGAACGCGAAATGGATGACGTGGAATGAGCTACCGTGGGTGGCTCGTGGCGAAGCCGGGATGGCGGTGCAGTTGGCGGATCGGCTGTTGCAGCAGGCGCTGCGAGCTGAGTCGGTCGCGGCGTTATTGGCCGCCGAGTTGCCGGAATTGGCGACGGAGTTCACGGTGCAATGGGTCAGCGTGTGGACGCGGACTCCGGCGTGGACGTTGCTTTCGGAATGTGGTCGGCACACTTGGTCCGAGCCGCCGACGCGGTTCTTTGATGACGTACTGGAACGCGAAGCTTCCGGATTCGTGTCATCGGCCACGGAATTGGATGGCTGGTCGGTGATCGGCGTGCCGTTGTCGTCGAGCTTGCACGGTCAGCCGCGCGTGCTGGCAATGGCCGGTCGGCGATTGGTGGCCGACGAACTGCCGGCCGCAATCGGCGTGGGACGAGTGCTGGGTTATGCACTGTCGTTGTGTGAACGATTCGCTCAACAGGCCGGTCGTGCGGGGAAACTGCGGAACACGCTCGCCGTGGCCGCGACGTTTGCCGGAGCGCCGGATACTCAGACGTTGTTGGAAGCGATCGCACGGGCGGCGACGAAGTTGCTCGACTGCGACCGGGCCAGCATCTTCATTTGGGATAAAGAGCGCCATGAAGTCGTGGCCTGCCCGGCGCTCGGCGTGGAAGGTGGCTCGCTACGGATTCCAGACAACATCGGCATCGTTGGACAAGTGTTGCAGTCGGGCGAGGCGATCCGGGTCGATGAGGCGTATGCCGATGCGCGGTTCACCAAAACCGTCGACAAGGCGACGGGCTATCGAACGCAAACTCTGCTGGCGGTCCCGCTGCTCGATGCGGACGGCAAGCGGATCGGCGCGTTTGAGGGGATCAACAAGAACGCTGGGCTGTTCGATGCCGATGACGAAGAATCACTGACTCAACTGGGAATTCAAGCCGCCGCCGCATTAGCCAGCACGCGTGAGCGGGAAACGTTGATTCGCAGCCACGCTCACATGACTGAGCAAGCGGCGTCGCAGGTTCAGATCATTGGCCAGAGCGGCGCGATTCAGCAGTTGCGAGCTCAAGCGATGCGGCTGGCTCAAACGGAATTGCCAGTGCTAATTCTGGGCGAAAGTGGCACGGGGAAAGAAGTCTTCGCGGCGGCGTTGCATTATCACGGAGCTCGAGCCAAACAGCCGTTCATCGCTGTCAACTGCGCGGCCCTGACCGAAACGCTGCTCGAAAGCGAACTGTTCGGCCACGAAAAGGGAGCGTTCACCGACGCGCATACGGCTCGGCAGGGGAAGTTTGAACTTGCCGAGGGAGGCACAATCTTCCTCGACGAGATCGGCGACATGAGCATCAACGGCCAAGCGAAGTTGCTGCGGGTGCTCGAACAAAAAGTGATCACGCGAGTCGGCGGTTCGCAGACAATCCCGATCAACGTCCGAGTCGTTGCGGCGACGAACGCCAAGCTGGCTCAGTCAGTTCGTGAGAAGCGATTTCGCGAAGACTTGTATTACCGGCTGAGCGTCGTGACGTTGGAACTGCCGCCGGTGCGCGAGCGTTCGGACGATGTGCTGCCGCTGGCGGAGTTCTTCCTCGACAAGTTCAGCCATCAAGCCAAACGCCCGGCGATGAGTTTGTCGGCCGAGGCGAAGAAACGCCTGCAAGCTCACGGCTGGCCGGGCAACGTTCGCGAACTTCGCAACTTGATGGAACGAGTTGCCTTTCTGGCTCCCGGCACGACCGTGCAAGCCGAGGACATCGCCTTCATCCTGACTCCTGAACGAGACAACATCTTCGACTCCGCATCGGACGAAGGCTTGGCCGAAGCGACCAACAAGTTCCAACAGGAATACATTCGTCGCGCGATCAAACGGGTGAAAGGAAACATGTCCGAAGCCGCTCGCCTGCTCGGCCTGCATCGCACGAATTTGTACCGCAAAATGTCGCAACTTGGCATGCAGGAAGACCGCACGGATATCCTGACAGAGTCCCGATCTTAAGACTGAATCGAAGCTTGTAGCGAAGCAGGAGACGTAACAGCGCAATCGGAATCAATTGTCCAGAGTCGCCGCCTCGCTAGTTTTTTGCAACTTGGATTCGGCCTCTTTCCAAAGCGGCCCGTAAACCTCTTTGTCAAACGGCGGGCAGCCGGTCGCGTACTGGCCCAGCGGATGATCTTTGGTTCGCATCAGATTCGTGCAATACGAAAACGTGCGACAGATTCGCTTCCGATCAAGCCGGCCGGTGTCGGCGAGTTGTTTGACGAAATCGGGCTGCGACAGCGTGCCGCGACCGAGTCCGACGAAGGCCATCTTCCCGGCGGCGACATTCGCGGCGGCGGCGTGCGGCATGAACTCTTGCAACCAACTGTAGCCGCTGCCGATGACCGGCAACGCGCCGACTTCGGACTGAATCCGCGCAGTGACTCGGAAATGGCGATCAATGCCGATCAGCGGATGTTCGGGTGATGTGTAGCCGTCAATCGGCGGGTATTCGGCGGGCCGGACGATATGCGGGTTCGCATACGGATTGCCCATCGATACGTTCAACAAACTAACGCCCCAGTCGCGCAGCCACCGAGCGAGCTGCAACGGCTCAGCCAAATCCTCGCGCCGATGATCGTTCGGGTCGGTGCCGAAGGCCGTTGTCAGCGGCAGCGAATGCGGGCACGGTTCGCCGATTTGATCGTTTGAGCCAACTCGATACGGAATGCCGTCGAACGCATTGAACCGCGAACCAATCAGCAGCGCAGGCAACTCCGCGCGAATGCGGCCGATCACGTTGCGAACCAGCCGTGTGCGGTTTTCCATCGAGCTGCCGTAATCCCCAGAGCGGTTCTTCGCAGCCAATAGCTCGCTCAGCAGATAGCGATGACATTGCTTGAGATCGACAAAGTCGCAGCCGATCCGCTCGGCCAGCGTCGCGGCGGCCAAGTATTGATCTTCGATCCGCTTCAAGTCGTCATCGGTCAGCAACGGATACGAGTCATCGACGAATTTCCCGGTCGATTTGTCGCGTGTTAGCGGATCAAGGATCGGATCGTGAGTTGCCAGCAGCGGACGTCGAAAACTGAAGCGTCCCGAATGCGTGAGTTGCAAGCCGATCAGCAGATCGTGGTCATCACCAAAGGCGTCGCGATGCGCGGCTCGGCATTCGGTCAGCATCCGCTCGATGGACGAGGCGGTTCCGTCGTGCAGCCACAACTGCCGAGGATTCATCCGTCCCTCGTCGGCAATCGCGGTTGCTTCGCCCCAGATCAACTTCGCCCCACCGGCCCCGAAGCGGTGATATCGGCGATACGTCAATTCATCGGGAGTACCGTCCAGTGTCCCGTCGCAACCTTCCATCGGCTGAATCGCAAACCGATTGCCGACAGTCCGACCGCCGACGACGGCCGGAGTGAACAACGGCGTGAAATCGTCCGACACCGCGATGTGCGACAATCCCAACGATTTCGCATCCGTAGCCAGTTCTTCCGCCGTTTTATAATGAAAGAAATGAGCCATCTTGGGCCATTCGCGCAATGAAAAACCCGGCTCCGACGAGAGCCGGGTGATCGATGAGTTGAATGATCAGCTACCGATCAGGTGGTTAGCCACGGGCCGCCGCGAGGACTGCGTCGTAGTTCGGGTGGTTGGCGATTTCCGACACATACTCGACGTGCTTCAGTTTGCCTTCGGGATCGATCACGAAGATCGCTCGGCACAGACAGCGATCCAACGCGCCCCCTTGAATCAGCACGCCATAGTCTTCGCCGAACTTGGTGCAGCGGTGACCACTCAGGGTTTTGACATTCGTCACTCCCTCCGAGCCGCACCAGCGTTTTTGCCCGAACGGCAAATCCATGCTGACGACCAATACCTCCACGTTCGACAGCGACTTCACTTCGTCATTGAACCGCTTTGTTTCTGCATGACAGGTGGGTGTATCGAGCGAGGGGATCGTGGCAACAATCCGCGTCTTGCCGGCGCTCGCGGCCAGATTGATGTCCTGCAACCCATTGTCTTGCAGCTTGAAATCTGGGGCGGATTGTCCCGCTTGCAACGTCGTGCCTAACAACGTCACAGGGTTTCCTTTGAGAGTGACTTGAGCCATGAGGGAGTCTCCTTGAGGTTTTTCTGATTTGATCAATATTTTTACGCACTACGGCTGCAAGAGATAACGGTAGTCGCTGTGAAAATTCAAGCGACATCGTTTCTTCTCGGCGCTGCCCTGCGAACATGACAGAATCCCGCCAATGCTTCTGACCTCAACCGTTTGCTCATCGGAAAGGACTCACGATGTCGAGCCAAACCAATTTGCCGTTGCCCCGTTATGCGGATGAAGTTGAACTCGCCGGACACATCATCGACAGCCTGCTGCTTCCGAAAGTGCTCGACGAAATCATGTCGCAAGGAGGGGGCTTTGAGATTTTGCAGATTACTGTCGGCCAGCGGCGACAAGACCCCAGCGCATGTCGCCTGTTGGTTACGGCCGATTCGGATGAGCAATTGGAAAAAATCCTCTGCGACATCAGCAGGCACGGGGCCGTGCGCGTGCATCAGCAAGATGCGGAATTGGTCGCAGCCGACATGGACGGGGCGTTTCCCGAAAGGTTTTACTGCTCGACCAATCAAGAGACGCAAGTCCGCATCGGCGGAATGTGGTTTCGAGTTGAGCGACCGGAAATGGATTGCGGCTTGGTGGTTCGTCCGTCCGGCGGCGGGACATTCCAAGTCGCTACGTTGCCGATGTCGGATGTACGGCGCGGCGAGTTGATCGTAATCGGGCACCATGGAACTCGCGTTCTGCCGCAAGGGCGAGATCGAGACAAACTTAGTGTGTTCGGCTTCATGCAGAGTACCGTCAGCAGCGAGAAGCCGAAGAACTTCACGGTTCGCGAGATCGCTGCGGAGATGCGTCGTGCCAAGAACGGCGAAGGAAAAATTCTGGTCGTGGCCGGACCGGCGGTTGTTCATACCGGCAGCCGCGAACATCTCAGCCGGCTGATTCGCGAAGGCTTTGTGCAAGTGCTGTTCGCTGGCAACGCACTGGCTACGCACGACATCGAACAATCACTGTTCGGCACAAGCTTGGGAATTTCGCTCGAACATGGTGGTGGCACCGAAGAAGGGCATGAACATCACCTGCGATCAATCAATCGCCTGCGCCGTCTGGGTGGAATTCGCCAAGCGGTTGAGTCGGGTGTGCTGACCAGCGGGATCATGTTTGAGTGCATTCAGCACAACATTCCGTTCGTGCTGGCCGGCAGCATTCGCGATGATGGCCCGCTGCCGGATGTGATCACCGATTCGCTCGCCGCGCAAAACGCCATGCGCGAGCTGATTCATTCGCAAGGAATCACGTTCTGTCTGATGATCGCGACGACGCTGCATTCAATCGCGGTCGGTAACCTGCTGCCGGCTTCGGTCAAGACTGTCTGTGTGGACATCAATCCCGCCACGGTTACGAAGCTTGCCGATCGCGGCACGTTTCAGTCGATCGGTCTCGTCACGGATGTCGAACCGTTCTTGCGAGTGCTCGTGGACGAAGCGACGGGCCATTGATGTCAAAACAACTCCGCGATCGGTTCACCTGATTCGAGGATCGGCACGGGGCGTTGTTGGCGGTCGCGCACGGTTGCTTGATGATCGACGCCGACCGCTCGATAAATGCTGGCCAGCAGATCCCCAGGCCCAAGCGGCCGATCTTTCGGTTCGCTCCCGTTCGCCACGGTTGAGCCGATAACTTGGCCACCGCGAATTCCGCCGCCCGCCAGCACGGCCGACATCGCACCCGGCCAATGACCTCGGCCGGCGTGTTGATCGATTCGCGGAGCACGCCCAAATTCGCCGAAGGCAGCCACCAGCGTGCTCTCCAGCAAACCGCGATCTCGCAAATCTTGGATCAACATGGCAAAGGCTTGATCGAAGACCGGTAAGCGCTTCCGCAAATTCTTTTCAATCGTGTAGTGGTCGTCCCACCAATCGATATCTTTTTCGTACAGGTTGACGACGACAAACGTCACGCCCGTCTCAATCAATCGACGAG
The DNA here is from genome assembly GCA_031375695.1 of Planctomyces sp. Lineage (GTDB taxonomy): Bacteria > Planctomycetota > Planctomycetia > Planctomycetales > Planctomycetaceae > SXKJ01. Next base: position 56,808 of record JANMIF010000381.1, on the reverse strand, counting down.
CCAACAGCGCTCCCTGGCCGTATCCGTTGCGTCCGTAGCGGTCTTTCATTGATGCCGATTCCGCCGTCAGATCGAACGCCTGCCGCGCGGCCGAACCGGTGACGAGTTCAAGTGCCTCGCGTTGGACATCATCCAGCGCAGCGAATTGCGGTTCGACCTCCTTTCGTCGGCTGAGTTGATCGAACTCGCGCAGCAATTCACGGCGATCTTCCAGCCGAGACATGATCACATCGGCCGGCAATCGGAAGTCAGGCGGGCGATAATTGCCGAGACTCGGATCGCCGCCGGCATCCAGCGCCGCGTGGCGTGAACTCAGAAACGCCGAACCTTCATAGAATCCGGCGTGCCGCCGGTAATCCTCGGGGATCGCGACATAAGCCGGCATCCCGGCGGTTCGCGAACCGACCAACGCCGAGATCACCGAACCTTGCGCCGGATTTCGTTGCCCGGCTTGCCGAGCATTCAACAACGGCCAGCCTGTCTGCAACCAGTGAGTCCCGTCATCGTGAACGGCGAGATTGTGTTTGATCGAACGAATAACTGCGAAGTGCTCGGCCACTTCGGCATGACGAGGCATCAATTCGCAAACATCGAAGCCGGGTAGTTTTGTCGGGATCGGCTGAAAGGGACCGCGGACTTCAGCCGGCATGTGCGGCTTCATGTCGTACATGTCGATATGCGAAGCCCCTCCGGCCTGAAAGAACAGGATCACGGAGGTTGGCTTCGTCGCGCCATCGGCTCGCGCGGCGCGTTGCTTCAAAACATGAGGCAACGTCAGCCCGGCTCCCAGCGAGCCAATCCGCAGAAATCCTCGGCGGCTCACTCCGTCGCACAATCGCAACGGACGACCAACAAGTTCAAGCATGTCCGACTCCTCACGAAACCCGGAGCAATTTGACCACCTCTCTTATCGTCCGTCCGATGAAACGGCAATCGGAATCTCTGAAATACAAGCCCGAAGCGCGAGCGAGTATCTCGGCAATCATTTGCTTGCGCTTCGGACCTTGATGGCCGCACGGGCCGGCCGCACGATCGGACCTACTTGACTCGCACCAGCTTCATGATGCGGCCGGAGACGTTCCAATCCTGTACATACAGGTTTCCGTCCTTGTCCCAATAGGAACCGTGAGTGCCGTTGAAAATACCTTCGATCCACTTGTCTTGCGGGACATTGTGGTTCACTCGGGTTGCTGGGTCCGCGTTGTGGCCCAGCACGGCCATGATCGTGTTGCTCTTGTCGAGAATGACCACTCGCCCGTGCAAATCGGGCACCGAGACATAATCCCCTTGAACGGCGGCCGAGGTCGGCATCCCCAGCCCAGTCACGACCTCGTCGATGAAGCTGCCATCGAGGCCATAATGCAGCAGGCGGCCCTTCGGAGTGTGGTTGCGGTCGCAGATCAACAGGCGCGGCGGGTCGTAGCGAGTATCCAACGTCATGCCGTGCGCGGTGTTGAATTCCTTCAGGCCGTTTCCTTTGACCCCGAAGTGCATCAGGTACTTGCCCGTCTTGTCGAACTTGAAGATGCGGTCGCTCGCGTAGCCGTCCGCCAGAACGATGTCGCCGTTCGGAGCGACGGTGATCGCGGTCGGAGCCCACTTGGCAATCTTCAATCCGGATTCGGCTTCTGTGGGAATGCCCAGCTTCAACACGATGTCGCCGGTCTCGGCGTGGAACTTGATCCCTTCACCGGCGGCGTTGCGGGCACCGTAAATGAACTCATCGTTCCCTTCGGCGCGAATCTCTAGGTCATGGATGTTTGAGTATTTATCGCCGAGGAATCGGCGAATCACTTTGCCTTCGGGTGAGAAGACGAAAACTCCCAAACTCGAACTGGTGTAAACGCTCCCTGCCTTATCGACGACGACCCCACCGTGAGTCGATCCGAGCACCGACTTTCCGTCTTCCAGGCCCCAACCGGGAACCGTATCAAACGTCATAATCCCGCAGCCCATCCGCACCGGCTGAACTTTGTCCGCCGCAAACCCCGGCAAGACAAGACCGAACACGACCGCGATCGAAAGCCAACAACTCTTCATAATCTGGATTCCTGGTTGTTTCTGAGTGAGATGAGTCACAAGGGGCGGCAGTATCCAGTTGTCTGTTCCGCATTTCAACCAGCAGCACAGTCGTGGGTTGGGAAGCTGGTTCCAACGACCTCATCCGTGCGAGTTTCATTCACCGAATAAGCCGTCATACTCTGGGGCGTTTCGTGTTCCGAACGCCGCCTCGAAGTCAGAATGCCGTAGCCCGTGATGTCCTCTGTGTCATTCAGTTCCGTCAAACCCGATTGGCAATGTTCGCTGGCGAAAGCCATTCGATCGCCGCGTGAATTGGCGGAGCGATTGCAATTGCCGGCGGCGGTGATTGATTCTGCCGAACAATCGGCGGCGGGCTTTGCTTTGCTTGTCCCGGAGAGTTTCTTGCAGCGGATGCGGCCGGGCGATTTGAATGATCCGCTGTTGCGGCAGGTGTTGCCCATCGGTGCTGAGCAAGAAGTTGTCGCAGGCTTTGAGCTGGATGCCCTAGACGAATCGCGGTTTCGGAAGGCTCCCGGCTTGCTACACAAGTACGAGGGGCGCGCGTTGTTGGTGTTGACCGGAGCGTGTGCGATTCACTGTCGGTACTGCTTTCGGCGGCATTATCCGTATTCACAAGAGCCCAAACGGATGGACGATTGGGAGCCAGCGTTTTCCGAGATCGAGCAAGATGAAACGCTTCGCGAAATCCTGCTGAGTGGTGGCGACCCCTTGATGCTGACCGACGAGCGGTTGACCGATGTCGTCCGGCGACTGGATTCGATCCCGCATCTGCGTCGGCTGCGATTCCACACGCGACTGCCGATCGTTCTTCCCGACCGCGTCACGCGCAAGTTGCTCGACATGCTGACCTCCACGCGGCTCACGCCAGTCATCGTGGTTCACGCGAATCATCCGCGCGAACTGACGGGAGACTGTGCGGAAGCGTTGCGGCAGTTGGTCCGAACCGGATTGCTGATCCTCAATCAATCCGTGTTGCTGCGGGGTGTCAACGACTCAGCCGATATTCTAGCGGAACTGAGCGAACGGTTGATCGAACTGGGAATTCATCCGTACTACTTGCATCAGCTTGACCGAGTGGCCGGGACAGCGCACTTCGAGGTGTCCGAGAAAGTCGGACGGCAATTGCTCAGCGAACTTCGTCGCCGCCTGCCCGGCTACGCTGTCCCTCGCTATGTGCGCGAGTCCCCCGGCGCGGACTTCAAAATCCCGCTGGATTAGCAGCCGCCTCGCGACGAACAGGCTATGAGCAACCCAATTCGCGACGCAGTGTTTGATTGGACTCGTTCAATTGCGACAGCGAACCTTCCAGCGATCGCAGTCGTTCACGAAGATCAGTGTTCTCGCCGTGCAGCCGTTCCACAATCTGCTCCAGCGCGTTCACGCGTTTGTCAAACTCATGAACCGGGATCACGGAATTGACGGAATGGTTTGTGATCGGGACCGCATCGGCTTTCTTGAAGACGCCAGATTGTTGTGAGTCATCATCTTCGACCAAGGCCGGTGTGACGCCGGCAGTCGTCAGCGATTTCTTTTCTTCCGGCAGGTAGAAGTTGTGATCGACCTCTACTCCACGAGATTCCAGCGGCCCGTTGGCTTGCACATAGCCAGCGGCCAACAAGTTCTGTAATTCGTTTCGCAGCAGGTCCAACGAATCGATTGCCTGCATCCGGCTGGCTCGAGTCCGCAAGTCTCCCAGCGATTGTCGACCTCGCAGCCACAGCTCCGTCATGATCGCCAATTGCGGTTCATTGAACGGAAACCGCTTTCGCGCGTAATGCCGAAACCGTTCCGTGCGTCCCGATTCGGTATGCACCACCGCCGCCAAACCAAGCTCGCGAAGCTCGTCGGTTCCGCGGATCACATCGTCTTCAGAATACTCAGTGAGTGGCGCTCGGTTGTTCTTTTGATTGCAGCCCGCTGCCAACGCCTTCGGCGTCATCGGATAGTATTCGGGAGTCGTGATCCCTTTTTCGATCAGCACTCCCAGCAGACGCCGCTGAAGCTTGCTGAGAGTTTCGATTGGCGGCCGTTCTGATTCGGCCGAATTGGCGTCGTTCATGATCGTCTCTTTTGGGACGGAAAAATTCGTCAGCCGACATTCTGGTCAGTCTCACCAAAGGCACAAGGGATCGGACTACGGACTTTGCTCCGGCTCGACGGGAGTGACGCGCTGCGGAACAATGCCATCGGCCAAAGTTCAACCGAAAGTCCCGCTCATGCAAACCGCCAACCCCATCGCGTTCAAAGAGTGGTCGGTCGTGTGCGCCGCGTTCGAGCAAGGCCGACAATCGCTCATTCTGCGGAACGGTGGACTTCACGAAGGTCGCGAAGGCTTCCGCGTGCAACACCAAGAATTCTGGCTCTTCCCAACCGGGTTTCATCAACAGCCTGACGAATTGATTTCCGAAGCTTGGCCGCTGTTGAAGTCCGCCGAACCGACCGATCCCGCTCAGGTGACGCTGAATTTGTATGCGATCGTTCACGACGTGCAGCACATCACTGATCGTGCCAAACTGAGTCACTTGGCTGGCCAACACATCTGGTCCGAGAAATCCGTTGATCAACGATTCGAGTACCGATCGCCCGGCTTGTTCGTGCTCACTGTTCGTCTAATGCGGCGTGAGAGACCGATTTCGGTCGTCGTCTCGCCGGAAATGGCCGGCTGTAAGAGTTGGGTCAAGTTGCCAGAACCGCTGACAACCGACAGGCTGCGGACGGTACTCTCCGATGATCAATTCGCCGCACAACGAGAACGAATCGACGCCGCGCTCAATGACCCGAAGCGTTGAATTCTAAAGTGCGAAGCGTTCGCCTTCGCTCACGCTTCGGGTTAATTTTGGGGAACGCCATGCTCACAACACCAAACAACCGACCGCCGCTTCGCCGATCCGATTGGACTCAGTTACTGGTCGTCGGGTTGAGCTTGTTGGCGTACAGCGGATGCTCGGATTCGTTGCCGACAACTCCGAACGAGACTACGTCACCGATTCCATCGACCGAGCCGAACGATGTCTCGGCCGATGCCGCCGTACGACAGGTTCTTGACGGATTACAAAAGCAGAATGCGCGCGCTGTGTGGGATTTCTTGCCGTCAGCGTATCAAAACGACATTCAGCAACTGGTGCGTGACCTCGCAGGCCGAGCGGACAAGGCCGCCTGGAATCGTCTGATCAAAATCGTCCGTCGCACCAGCCAAGCCCTGAAGAAAATGCCCGCACCGCCGACCGATTCCAACGCCGAGAACAGCGCGACCGATTCGGCGGTGATCGTCCGTAATCCCGCGCTGTTGGCCAAGCTGCTGGAGATCGCAGCAGCCAGCGACTTGTGCGATATGACTCGGCTCCAGGCCGCTGACGTCGGACACATTTGCGAAACCACCGGATCAGAATTGTTGCGACTGTTCGCGGAATCCTCATCCGGCTTGGGTTCCGAAAAAGACCGCGATTCGTTCGCGAGGTTGTCGCAGGTTGACGTGCGGCTCGTCACTGCCAGAGGCGATACCGCCACCGTGACGGTTCGCTGGCCGGGTCAAGAACCGATCGAACATCTGTTTGTCCGAGTTGACGGTCACTGGCTACCGAAGTCGCTCGCCGAAAGTTGGCCCACCGAATTCGCAGCTATCCGGCAACGCGGCCTCGATTGGGCCGACAGCACAACTCGGCAGCGCGAAGTTTGGAACACACAACTCCAAACTGCGGAACAATTGCTGGACGATGTCGAAGCCGCTCCGTCAGCCGCCGCGGCTCATCAACGATTGCTCGCCGGAGCCACCCAACTCTTAGTCGCCTGGCTCGGCCAGTCATCCAATCTGCCGAGCGAATCTGATCACCCAACCCCCTCGGAACCAGCAACAAAACCCATTCGCAAATCAAAAGCCCCTGACACCGAAGAACTGCTGCCGGACAAATGATTCGCAATCGACATCACGACATTCGCGCAATGCTTGAGATCAAAAACCGAAGAGCGTGGAACCACGGACAACGGTTCCACGCTCTATCGGCTGCAATGTCTCATTCGTCAAACGCTTCTGTCACACTCGTAGGAACGCGGCCAGCATCAGATCGCTGAGCACGAACGCTTCGTTGATTTCGGCCAGCGGGTCGGAGATGAAGTCCACCCCCTGGTTGCCAGCCACCGTATCGGTGCCACCGCCGCCGTTGATGATGTCGTTACCATCACCGCCCAGGACAATGTCTTGACCGCCACCGGCATTGATCGTGTCATTGCCATCGCCACCGACAATGACGTCGTCACCACCATCGGTGGTAATCTTGTCGTTCCCATCACCGCCGCTGACGAAGTCGTTCCCCGTGCCGGCGTTGATCGTGTCGTTCCCGTCACCGCCGAGAACCGTGTTGTTGCCATCGCCGGCATTGATCAGGTCGTGACCGTGGTCGCCACGGATCAAGTCATCGCCGCTACTGCCACCGATCGTGTCATCGTTGCGGCCACCATCCAATGTGTCATTTCCCGCACCGCCAGCCAGAGCATCCTTGCCCACTCCACCCAGCAGCGAATCGTTGCCGATCATGCCGTTCAAGTTGTCGTCACCCGCACCGCCCGACAACATGTCGTTGCCGTCTTCGCCCTTGAGCGTATCGTTGTCCAACCCGCCTAGAACGCTGTCGTCCCCTTGTTGACCGTTGAGCAAATCGGCACCGTCCCCACCGTCGATGAGGTCATTCCCCAAGCTGCCGCCGAGCGAATCATTCCCGTCGCCACCGAACATCGTGTCATTCCCGGCCCAACCACACATCGAATCATCACCGGTCCCGCCGTCCAGGGTTTCACCGCCGAGCGACCCGTTGACCGTGTCGTTGCCGGCATTACCGTTCAGGCGCATCCGCACGTTGCCGATGTGAGCACCAAGCGCATCCAGCAAGTCATCACCATTGCCGCCGTTCACGGTCAGTACCGACCCCGACACCGTGTCAAGGTCTGAAATCGTGACGGTGTCATTCCCGCCGAGAGCATTGACGACCACGTACTGCACCGAGCTGTCCACGGACAGCGACGCCAATCCCAGCGAAACCACGATGCGGTTGTTGGCTTGCGAGATCGTGATCACGTTGGCGAGGTTGTCCGCGTTGATCGTGGCGACATCCAATCCCCCAGAATTGGCCACCGTGTCATTCCCGCCGCCGAACGTCAGCACCTCGATGTCGTCTCCCTCGCCACCATCTAGAATGTCGTCACCACCCTGGCCGTCGAGCGTGTCATCGCCGTTGCCGCCCAGGAGTGTGTCGATTCCCGATCCGCCCAGAATGAAATCGTTGCCGTCGCCACCGGAGAGGAGGTCGTCGCCCGCATTGCCGTTGATGACGTCATTGCCATTCGAGCCGAGAACCGTGTCATTCCCCGCGCCGCCGGTCATCGTATCTCCGAGGTCGATGAATGTCGGCAGAGGTGTGCCAACGCTGTTGCCGATATCTGGGGCGGTGAGCAACGTTGCGTCGACCCGCGCGGTGTAGACATCAAAAGTGGTTCTGCCGTCGGGATTGTCGCCAGTTGAGTTCGAGTTATCGGCCCAGATCACATAGGCCACATTGTTGTGTACGCTGATTCCGGCATAGTCGCCGAAGTCATTGGGATTGTTGAGATCCCGCGCCTGGTTGGAGGCCGCAGCGCTGACCAAAAAGTTGGGTCCGAAGGTGCCACCACCGTTAACGCTGACAGCCATGAAAACCTCAACGTCGGTGTTCGGCAAATTGTCCGAGTTGGTGCCGCTCGCACCCACGTCGTTCCGGGCGTCATACCAGCTCATATAGATATTGCCGTTGGTCTGATCGACGCTGATGCTCTGAAAGAATTGGCTGTTGATGCCGGTATCGTCGTTGACACGGACCGGAGCGCTCCACGTCGTCCCGTTGTCGTCCGAGAAACGGAGGAAGATATTTGTGTCATTGCTTTCGCCTGGTGCCTCGTCGGCGTAGGCGAGGTACAGGCGACCGCGGTTCGGGCCGGAGCTGCGGTCATACGTCAGGTAGGGGCTGGCGAACGTCGAACGGTCGGGTGTTGCGGGAATGAAGTCGAAGCCACCGACTTCGGACGAGGTGATGATCGTGTCGGCACCGAACGTGAGGCCACCGACTAGTCCATTCAGGTCGCGATCGAACAGAAGGTTCGCAGGGCCTTGGCCTCCGTCAGGATTCATCCAGGTGACCGTGAACTCACCGCTGGGGCCAACGCTCGGAACGGCGTAATTGCCGGCTGTCGTGAAAGCCGTAGCGGGGGAAAAAGCTCCAACGGCTCCCACACCCGTGACCGTCGCTCCACGAACGACGAGGTCGTTTCCATTCGCGCCGCGGTAGGTTACATACACCGCTTCGTTTGCCGGGTTCGCCGCGTCAGGTCCGGTCGAGATCCACGGCTTATCGACATCTGGGTCGAGTGGATTCAAAATCTGGGTCGCGAATGTCGTTCCGCCATCGGTACTGATCGCATACATAATGGCGGCGTCGGCAGTCGTATTCGTGGTGACACGGGCCATGTACGTGACGTGCAGGTTTCCAAAGCGATCAAACGCGACAGCCGCGTCAAAGCGGTCCGAGTTCGCTGCCGTGCCAATCGTGTCTTGAGTGAACGTGAGCTGTCGGGTCGTCCATGTGGCGCCGCCGTCAAACGAATTCGCGATGAACAGGGCAGCAGGGGCCGTCGTGCCGCCGTTCGCCACGGTGACCACGTTCTGCGTGTTCGTGGGATTGATCGCACTGTGGACCTCGGTTTGGCTACCTGCCAACCTGCTAACATTCACGAAGTTCCGGGCCAGCGAGACGCCAATCGGAGTGTCGTTGTCGATGATCGTCACCTGCCCAAGTCGGCTGAAGACGACGGCGTTGGTCGGGTTGACTAAGTTCACAAGGAAGGTTTCAGACGTTTCCTGTACTGTGTCACCAATAATCGGCACGGCAATCGTCTGGGTGGTCACGCCCGGTGCGAACGTGAGCGTCCCCGCCGTGGGCACGAAATCCACGCCCGACGTCGCTGTAATTCCCGTCGTGAAGAAGTTGACGGTCACGGTCGTGTCGCTGGGGGTCGCCAACCCGACCGTAAATATGGCCACGACGTTGCCGATGTCTCCCTCGGTAACGCTCACATCGTTAATCGCGACGCTGTTGGAAATGCTTTGCACCAGGTCATTGCCGTCACCTCCGTCAAGGGTATCCGCGCCTCCGCCACCGGTGACCGTGTCGGCGCCACCTTGGCCTTGAATTCTGTCGTTCCCCAAACCCCCGAATAATGAGTCTTGGCCACCTCCGCCCAGGATCGTGTCGTTGCCGTCGCTGCCGGTGATCGTGTCGTTGCCGAGGCCGCCGTTGAGTGCGTCTCCAATCAGGTCCGCGGCATTGACGGCCACCGTGACAAGTGCGGGCACACTTCTCGCTCCGAGATTATCAGCAATCGTGTAGGCGAACGTGTCGGTCCCGCTGAATCCGGAATTCGGCGTGTAAAGAATCCGGCCGTCTTCCAGCGGAATGGCGGTTCCAAATGTTGGCGGTTGGGTGATTTGGATCGACGAGTAGACCAGACTTCCGTCGGTGTCGAAGTCGTTGGAAACGACGTCAATTGCCACGTCCTGGCCCGCCAGAGCGCTGCCATTGTCGGCGACAGCGACTGGCCGCTGATTGAGCTGCACTTGGTTCGGCGTGCCGGTTCCAAACAGCGTGTGCGTCGTATAAATCGCGCTCGCATTGGCGGCGAGGCTAAAGGTGTTTCGCATTCCCAAGGACACGTCGTAGGCGACATCAATCGATTGGTCCCCATTCGTGTCGTTGAAAATCTGCCCGTCGAGAGCCAGACCGCCTTGAATGTTGTTTTGAAGGGTCGGGACTTGGTCGATTTCAAAACGATTGGTCAGGGGTATCGTTCCACCCTTCGAGGTGATTCCCACAAATGTCGTCGAGGCGGCCGTGCCACCAGCGTCGGTCTCGAACAGAAACTCGTCGCCGGCCGTTGAAACAAATCGACCACCGCCGTCATTGAACGAGCCATCGAATTGCAAGTTGCCATCGAGGTAGCGCGCCAATTCAAAGTCCGATGTGGCAACATCCGTGTTGGTGATGCGATAGGTCTGCGTGAGCAGCGACCCGACTTGCTGGCCGGTCACCAGATCAAAGGTTGGTTCCGCCAATTGAGTCAGAGCGAAATGCAATGATCCAATGTCGAACGACGAATTGGCCTCGGACGCCGATCCTCGAATTGAGGAACGATTGGTGGCCAGGCTTTCGAGCGTGGCTCGCGTTCCACTGATCGTGTTCGACCGGAAATAGACTTCCGAATCAAACGTCGTGTTGCTCGCCCCGATGGGACCGAGCGGATTGTATGACGCGCCGGCCGATGCAGTGGTTGGAAAGGCACCGCTCCCGAACGCACCGGACGCGGTGACCGTCACCACCAGACCCCCCTCACCCGTGCCGGTGCCAATCGTGTGACTCAACGCCCCGGTGTTGATTCCCAAGGTGCTATCAATGGCATCGGGCAATGACGCTGCCGCGGGATTGCTTGGACCGGGGACCACGGGCGCGGGAACCGGATCATCGACTGGGGTTTCCAGCGCACTTTGAATCAAGTCGTTGCCGGCTCCACCGTCCGCACTGTCGGCTCCCGTGACGCCGATCAACGTGTCGTTACCACCCTGTCCGAGCAGTGTGTCATTTCCCGCATCGCCCAACATCAAATCGTGAAGCTCCCCGCCGAGCATCAAGTCGTTGCCGTCGCCGCCGTGAATCGTGTCGAAGCCGCCATCGCCATTGAGCGTGTCGTTGCCGGCATCCCCGTTCAACGAGTCCTGGCCATTGCCGGCGAAGACGCTGTCATTGCCGTCGCCGCCCGAAACCGTATCCGTGCCGTCCCCCGATTCGATCGTGTCGTTGCCCGCGTCCGCAGAAATCGAGTCCTGACCGTCACCGCCACGAATGCTGTCGTTGCCAATTCCGGCGATGATCGAATCGTTGCCGTCGTTGCCAATGATCGTGTCGTTGCCCCCTTGACCAAAGATCGTGTCATCGCCATGCCCACCGTTCAGGCTGTCGGCAATGTCCGGGCTGCCGATGATCGTGTCGTGTCCGTTCCCGGCATCCACATCAATCAACGTCAGCAGCGGAAATGTCGCCGCCGTCACGTCATTCAAATCAATTGTGTTCGCATCATCACCACCGACCACCGTAATCAACCGCACCGTCGAAGAGGACAATGTCCCGACGCTGTTAATCTGAGTAAACGTCCCGTTGGCCCCCTCTTGATCGACTCGCACGTTGCCGTTCTGCGATAGAACGCGGATGTTGTCACTCGAACCGATCTCGATGTTCAATTCACCGGTTTCGGGAATGAATAACGCCGTCGTCGTCAACAGTTGACGTGATTCCATTGACTCAATTTGAGCCAACGAGCCAGGCTGTTGAATCGACGCGTTCGATCGACGTCGGGTCTTCTTCTGCATGGAATTCAAAAAACCGTTGAGCCACGAAGTCCGTTTCATGATCTTGCCCCCTTGTTAAATTGTTCCGAATGTTCCGATTGATTTGTGATTGACGATCGGCCGGTCGCTTCCGATTGGATGGACATTACGGCCTGGGTTGACATTGCACTCTTTTGATCGTCCTCTACAACCGTTACAGGCGATAAATTCGCATACGCGCGGCAATGTCTGTCTAGCCGGAACAAATTACATGACAAGAAAAGTCATCCCATTGTGCTTGGTTTGAACTCATGAAGACGCAGTTTTTGCAGGTCGAAACCGCAGATGCTTGGCATCTCGACGGAGTTCGTTATTTTCCTCAAGACTCGAACCGGCCGATCCAATCCGTCGATGCTTGGTTGCTGGTGCATGGGACGGGCGGCAATTTTTATTCGCTCGGCGTGTTAGCGGATTTTGCCAATGAACTCGTGAAACATGGCCAGACGGTCGTGCGGATCAACACACGTGGGCATGACTTCATCGCGGGGTACGCACCGGCTCGCGGTTTCGGCGGTGCGGCATTTGAGTCGCTGGCGGATTGCGTTCTCGATGTCAAAGCTTGGATCGACGAACTTGTTCGACTTGGACATCAGCGCATCGCGCTCGTTGGACACAGTCTTGGCGGGGTGAAGTGTCTGTACTCGCAGAGTCAGGCACCGCATCCGAATGTTGTTGCGGTGATTGGTATTTCCCCCCCTCGGTTTTGTCATGCGAATTGGCAAGCGTCGGACAAGGCTCAGCCGTTTCGAGATCACTTCCATCAGGCGACCGAATTCGTGGCGAGCGCTCGCGGCCACGAATTGATGTTCGTGCAACAGCCGTTGCCGATGTGGCTGACGGCGGACGGATTCCTGGCCAAGTATGGTCCGCACGATGAGTTCGATCTCGCTAGATTGCTACCGGCGGTCTCGGTCCCCGTGTTGATCATTTTGGGAACGGAATCGGTTGCGCGATCTCCGGCGTTTGAATCGACGCCGCGCCTGATCGGCGATCTGCAAGCGACCTGTCCGCAGGTCAGCCTGCGACTCGTGCCGGGGGCCGATGTCGGCTACGCGGGTCAAACTCACGTTCCGCCGCAGCTTGCGCTGGAGTGGATCGCCGTAAGCGAATGAAGAAAACGATCGAAAGAATCGTTGCAACCGGCATGCGCTGATTTCGTGACAGTCGATCGCACGAGAATCGACCGAGCGGCCGCGTTGTCATCGGAAGTTCTGCGGTTCGGGGAAATTCTGGCTCGCTTGAGGCCGAACAAAGAGGTGATCGGTAAATACGAGCGAGGGTCTGGCTCAGACGAGAATTGCAATTTGCACGTCTTCGCTCTTCGCTCCTCTGCGGTGGCATGCGATCCTTTCACCGCAGAGGAGCGAAGAGTGCAGAGAAACAACGCGCCCTCGTTCGCAGTTCGGGTGATTGTGTCGAGGAGTTTGGCATGATTCGTTGGAAGAATTGGCTGGCGGGATTGTTGGTTGGTGTGGCTCTGAACGGGGTTCTTGCCGAGTCCGTGATGGCTCAGGCGGAAGCCGAGGAGGCACCGGCCAAACCGGTTCGCGTGGCGGAAGACAATCCGCTGCTGACGGAGCCTCGGTCGCCGGAGACGTTGTTCGACGCGGTCGTGCTGATGACCGATTTGGCCCGGCCGAATTTGGCTCATGCGTATTTGCAGAAATTACTGGAAGGGAAGCCCAACGAAGCAATGTTGCTGAAGCTGCGTGATAAGCATGGGCCGGCGATGTTCTTGAAGCTTTCCAACGACGTCCGCTTACAGCCGGAGTCGATCACGTTGCTTGAGCAAATGAATGCCGCGTTTCGCAAAGGGGCGTTGGATCCCAAACGTGTTGACGCGTTGATCGCCGGTCTGAGCAAATCTGCGGCCGAGCGAGAAGTCTCGATTTTGCAATTACGGAACGCCGGTCAGTTCGGCGCGGCGCGACTTGTAACCGTTTTGAATTCGTCGAAAGACCCAGGACAACGCAAGCTGCTGCTGTACACGCTGACGCGGTTGAATCGCGAAGTTGTGCCAGTTTTGCTGGGAGCCATGAACGCGCCGAATCCTGATCTGCGAGCGTCGCTGATCGAGGCACTCGGCTGGCTCGACGATCCGCAGGCGATCATGCCGTTGTGGTTTTCAGCGTTTGATGAATCGGAATCGGCCGGAGTGACGTTGTCTGCGCGACAAGCACTGGCTCGACTGAAGTTTGGCGACGTGAACCGCACTGCGGATGTCTCTGCGTTCGGAGCGGTGGCCGCGCTGTCGAAGTCGGCTCGACAACATCTGCGTGGCGATCAAACTTGGCCACTGAACGATGAGGGAAAAGTCGAATGGTGGGAGTGGGATCAAGCGTCTGGTGGTGTGACGATGAGCTTCATCACGGCGGAGACGGCGTCCAGTCGCATGGCCGTGCGGCAGGCGCGCGAGGCATTTGAATTGTCACCGCAGCGGATCGACCTGAACGGGTTGTATTGGTCGGCGCGTATGGCTTTGGAATTGTATGAGGCGGGTCGCGGGGCCGAAGTCGCAAGCGGGCCCGGTTCGAATTTTCATCTCGGTTTGGAACTTGGCCCCGACGTGATGCAAGTGGCGTTGATCGAGGCGAACCAGGCGGAACAAGCTCAAGTGGCGGTTGTGGCGTTGCGAGTGTTGTCACAGATCGGATCGCCGCATCTGCTGAACAGCCGAGACGGCCGTCCGGCTCCTGTGGTGGCGGCAATGAATCATCCCGACCCACGCGTCCAGTTTGCAGCAGTGTCGACAATCTTAACTTGGGAGCCAACCACTTCGTTTCGCGGGATTTCGCGAGTCATCGAAGTGTTGTCGCGCACGATTTCGGATGCTGGCAAAGCGCGCGGTGTGGCGATTGACGCCAACGATCAACGGGCGACGTCGATGTCCGCCGCCTTGCACGAAATGGGCTTTGAACCCGACCGTGCTCCAACCGGCCAAGAGGGCTTCAAGATCGCGGCCGAACGGGGCGATGTCGGATTGCTGCTGATCGAAGCCAACGTCGCGCGGTGGGAACTGTCGCAAACGGTCGCCAATTTACGTGGCGACGCGCGAACCGCATTTATCCCGATTGTGATTTACGGCGACGAACGAATTCGGGACGGCGTGGAGCGGTTAGCGGCGAAATACTCGCGCGTGCGGTTTGTGCGACAAACGAGTGACGCTTCCAATATGGCCAAACAAGTCGCGCCGTTTCTGCGACGTCAGCAGGCCGATGCTCCGACGCAGGTCCAGCGTGCAGCAACTCGGAAGGCCGCGCTGGCTTGGCTGGTGACTTTGGCCGATCGGCGGCATGGCAGCTTGTTCGACCTGAAGCCGGCCGAATCGGCGTTGCGATCCGTCACGAACGATGCAGACTCGGCGGAATCGGCCGTGTTTTGTCTGGGAGCAATCGCGACTCCATCTGCACAAGTTTACTTGATGGAACTCGCCACGGCCAATGTTCGCCCAGTCCCCGTACGTGAACGAGCGCTTGCGCAGTTGACCGGACACATCCAGCGATTCGGTGTTATGCTGACTGAACAGCGAGTACTCGAACTGCGACAAGCCGCGGCACAAGAGACCGATGCCACGCTGAAGGTCGCCTTCGCCGCGACGCTCGGTAGTCTACACCCCGATCTGCGCCAAGCCAGCCAACGCCTCAAAGCTGCGCCGCTGCGCCGACCAGGCACGTGATTCCGCCCCATCGCACAGCATTGACTCCCGGCTGGTATGGCGTTGCTCCGCTTTTCTTTGGTCGCCATAATCCCGATCCACTTTTTCGGACATCCGAAAGTGGGTGGCCATCGCGGTCACGCCGATTATCACGTTTTCCCGAGGAAGCGCCTCGAACGGGAAGCGGAACACTGCAAACCTGTGAGATCAGACAATGACAAACGAGGCGACCGCTTCGGCCGCGCAGTTGGCGGGAGAGCTTGACGAATGGTACGAGTCTCTGGATGACGTGCTTCACCGGCATGGCGGTCAGGGTGTGCAGCAACTGCTCGCAGCCTTGCAGGAAAGAGCTTATGTGCGTGGCGTGACGCTGCCTTTCACTGCCACTACGCCGTACATCAATTCGATTCCGACCAGCGAGCAGCCGAAGTTTCCGGGAAATCGAGAGCTGGAGCGGCGAATCAAGTCGATCATTCGTTGGAATGCGATGGCGATGGTCGTGCGAGCCAATCGTCACCACAACGGGATCGGCGGGCACATTTCAACGTACGCCTCTTGCGCGACGCTTTATGAAATCGGCTTCAACCACTTTTTTCATGCTCGGAACGAGCAGCACACGGGCGATCTGGTTTATTTTCAGGGTCATTCGTCGCCCGGGGTGTACGCTCGAGCGTTTCTTGAAGGCCGGCTGACGGAAAGCCATTTGGAGCACTTCCGCCAGGAACTTCCGGCGGGCGAAGGGTTGTCGAGCTACCCGCATCCGTGGCTGATGCCAGACTTTTGGCAGTTCCCGACCGTGTCGATGGGGCTAGGGCCGATCACGGCGATTTATCAAGCGAGGTTCTTGCGGTATCTCGAACATCGCGGGTTGCTCGACACTTCGAAGTCGAAAGTTTGGTGTTTTGTTGGAGACGGCGAGGTTGATGAGCCGGAAACGCTTGGCGCGCTGACTCTCGCTTCGCGCGAGAATCTCGACAACCTTGTCTTCGTCGTGAACTGCAATCTGCAACGGCTCGATGGGCCGGTTCGCGGCAATGGCAAGATCATTCAAGAACTCGAAGGGGCGTTTCGCGGAGCGGGTTGGCATTGCCTCAAAGTGGTTTGGGGCGGCGATTGGGATCCGATTTTGGAGGACGACGTCGATGGCGATCTGGTTCGCCGGATGGGCGAGGTCGTAGACGGGCAGTATCAGAAGTACGTCGTCGAACCCGGCTCGTACATTCGTGAGCACTTCTTCGGAGCGAATCCCAAAGTTCTCAAGTTGGTTGAGCAACTTTCGGACGAACAGTTGCAGAAGCTGAAACGTGGTGGGCACGACCCGGAGAAAGTCTTCACGGCTTACAAAGCGGCGATCGATCACAAAGGTTCGCCGACGGTGATTCTCGCCAAGACGATCAAAGGCTACGGACTCGGCGAGGCGGGTGAGGGACGCAACGTTGCTCACAACGTGAAGAAGGCGAATGAGCAGGAACTTCGCGAGTTTCGATCGCGGTTCGGCATTCCGATCCCTGACGATCAGGTCGATCAGGCTCCGTTTTACAAACCGGCTCCCGACAGTCCGGAGATGCAGTACCTCGCCCAGCGCCGAGCCGCACTCGGCGGCTATGTCCCCGCTCGCAAGCCAACGCTGGAGAAGCTCGCGGTTCCGTCCGTCGAGACGTTTCTCACTTACGTCGCCAAGGCCACGCAAGGTTCGACAACATTCACGTTCACCTACATCCTCAGCAGCTTGCTGAAAGACAAAGCCATCGGCCAGCGAATCGTCCCGATCATCCCCGACGAGGCGCGCACGTTCGGCATGGAAGGCCTCTTCCGCCAGTGCGGCATTTACGCCAGCAAAGGCCAGCTTTACGAGCCGGTCGATGCCGACCAACTCATGTTTTACAAAGAAATGAAGAACGGCCAAATCCTCGAAGAGGGGATCAACGAGGCGGGCGCGATTTCGTCATTCGTCGCGGCGGGGACGGCGTACTCGAATCTCGGCATCCACATGGTGCCGTTTTATATTTACTACTCGATGTTCGGCTTCCAGCGAGTCGGCGACCAGATTTGGCTTGCAGGCGATTCACGCACGAAAGGCTTTCTGGTCGGCGGCACGTCCGGCCGGACAACGCTCAACGGCGAAGGCTTGCAACACGAAGACGGGCACAGCCAACTCTTTGCGACCAGCGTCCCGAACCTCAAAGCGTACGACCCAGCCTATGGTTACGAACTCGCCGTCATCATCCAAGACGGCATGCGCCGGATGTACGTTGAGCATGAGGAAATTTTTTATTACCTCAGCGTGTACAACGAAGACTACGCGATGCCCGCGATGCCGGAAGACGCGGCCGAAGGAATCGTGCGTGGCATGTACCGCTTCAAGAGCGTCGAAAGTTCAAAGGGCCAGAAGGAACGCCCGCAACTCTACGGCAGCGGCCCGATCCTGAATGAGGTGCTGCGTGCTCAGCAGATTCTCTCCGAGCAATTCGGCATCGGCACCGACGTCTGGAGTGTGACCAGCTACTCCGAACTCTGCCGCGACGCCGCCATGAACCAACGTTGGAACCGTCTGCATCCGAGCGACAAGCCGAAGAAGAGCTACCTCGAAGCAACGCTCGACGGAATCACTGGCCCGTTCATCGCATCGAGCGACAACGTCCGCTTGGTCCCGGATCAAATCCGCAGTTGGATTCCTGGCCCTTACCACGTCCTTGGCACCGACGGTTTCGGCCGCAGCGAAACTCGCGAAGCGTTGCGTCGTCATTTTGAAATCGACGCCGAGTGCGTCGCCTACTCAACCCTCGTCGCCCTGGCTCAACAGGGCCAATTCGACAAAAAGAAACTGCCGAAAGCTCTCAAGGACTTGGGCATCGACCCAGAGAAGGTCGAACCGCTCAAGGCGTGAAGTCATGAAATTCGGGTGGGACGAGGTACGAGACCCACCAATGTTGCAAACTGGTGAGTCTCGTACCTCGACCCACCCTACGGCTTTCGACCAAACCCAATGGCTATTGAATTCAAACTGCCTGAAGTTTCCGACGGCGTGAAGTCCGTCGATATCGCCGAGATCAAAGTCAAAGCGGGCGACGTCATCGTGAAAGGTCAAGTGGTCATGGACCTCGAGACCGAGAAAGCGGTCGTCGAGCTCGAATGCCCGCACGCCGGAACGGTTGCGAAAGTGTTCGTCTCCGCCGGCCAATCGGTCCCGATCGGCACTCCGCTGCTGAGCATCGAGGCCAGCAGTTCCTTAGTTCCGCCCTCGGGCGGAACCGCTGTGCCACCGGCTGCTGCATCGCACGCTACAGTTGCGGTATCGACATCAAAGCCGGCCGCTTCGGCTCAGGTCGCAACGTCAAACGCACCGCTTAAAGGCAGAACTACAAGCGGCGGAAATACGAACGGCGATCGTCCGCCCGCGCCGGCCGGTCCAGCGACTCGGCGACTGGCTCGCGACCTCGGAGTTGATCTGCATCAAGTCAGTGGATCTGGCCCCGGCGGTCGGATCACTCAAGAGGACGTGCAGAACTACGTCAAGAACATCCTTGAAGGCCGCTCGTCTGCGCCTGGCGGCAGCGGAGTAGTAACGCCGAATCTGCCGGACTTCAGCCAGTTCGGCCCGATCGATCGGCAGCCGCAGAACAAGCTTGGCAAAGTGGCCGCCGCGAATCTCAGCCTGTCGTGGCAGACGATTCCGCACGTCACGCAGCACGACCTGTTCGACATCACGGACCTCGAAGCCGCACGGCGACGCTTCGGCGAGGAACTCGGCAAGAACAAGCCGAAGGTCACGATGACTGCCATCGTGATGAAGGCGTTGATCCCAGTTCTCAAAGCCTTCCCGCACGTCAACGCCAGCTATGATGCCGCGAAAGGCGAGATCATTTACAAGCAGTACTACAACATTGGCTGCGCGGTCGACACGCCAAACGGCCTGCTGGTTCCGGTCGTCCGCGATTGTGATAAGAAAACGATCGTGCAAATCGCCGGCGAACTGATGGACCTCGCGAATCGCGCCCGCGATCGCAAGCTCAAGCCGGACGAGATGTCCGGTGCGACATTTACGGTGACAAACCTCGGCGGCATCGGCGGCACGGGGTTAACGCCGATCGTCAACTGGCCCGAAGTCGCCATCCTCGGCATGAGCCGCAGCCGTATCGAACTAAAACTCCACGGCGGAGCGGTCATCGAACGCCTGATGCTCCCGCTCTCCCTGAGCTACGACCACCGAATCATCAACGGAGCTGACGGAGCCAGATTCGTGGCCAAACTCGGGAGCACTCTGAACGACTTTTTTGCGTTGTTGGCCGAGGTTTAAACTTTGGAACGCGGGATGTCAGTCCCGCGTTGGATTCCTTTAAGAAGCCTTGGAATCGCCCGTATCGAAAAGCAAACTGAAACAGACGCGAAGCTCAAATCCAAAGGCTTCGGCAAAGATCCAAAGCGGGACTGACATCCCACACTCCAAAGGTTGAACATGTCCCAACACGCGGAAATCGTTGTCATTGGTGCCGGTCCCGGCGGATACCCCGCTGCTTTTGCGGCGGCGGATCATGGGAAGAAGGTGGTGCTCGTTAATGAGGAGCAAAACCCCGGCGGCGTCTGCTTGCAGCGAGGGTGCATTCCTTCGAAGGCATTGTTGCACGTTGCGAAGTTGATTCACGAAGCCGCCGACGCGGCTGAGCACGGGCTGACGTTTGGCAAGCCGAAGATCGACCTCGACAAGTTGCGGGCGTTCAAGAACGGTGTCATCGGGCAACTGACCGGCGGCATCCAGAGCTTGTGCAAGGCTCGCGGAGTGACGCTGGTGCAGGCGCGCGCGACGTTTGTGAACTCGAACACGCTGAGCCTCGCCAAGCCGGATGGCTCAACCGAGCAACTGACGTTCGACAAGGCAGTGATCGCGACCGGCTCGCATCCAGCGATGCCGCCGATCTTCGCGATTGGCGATCCACGCGTGATGGACTCGACCGGAGCACTCGCGCTGGAAGATATCCCAAAGAAGCTGCTGGTCATCGGCGGCGGCTACATCGGGCTGGAGATGGGCTGCGTGTACGCCGCGCTTGGCAGCGAAGTCACAGTCGTAGAAGCGTTGCCGGTGATTCTCGCCGCCGCCGATCGCGATCTTGTCCGGCCGTTACAAAAGCGGCTCGAAGGTCAGTTCAAGGCGATTCACGTCAACACGAAAGTCCTCAGCCTGACCGCGAGCAAAGCGGGCATCGTCGCCGAACTTCAAGGCGAGGGGATCGAACCGAAACAAACTTTCGACCGAGTCCTCGTCTCCGTCGGCCGCAAGCCGAACAGCAAGAACCTCGGCCTCGAAAACACGAAGGTCCAAATCGACGAGAAGGGTTTCATCAAGATCGACCGCTGCTGTCGCACCGCCGATCCGAACATCCTCGCCATCGGCGACGTCGCGGGCGAACCGATGCTGGCTCACAAAGCCACGCGCGAGGCGAAGGTCGCCATCGAAGCGCTCGTCGGAGAACCGGCCGAGTTCGACAACATCGCGATCCCCGCCGTCGTCTTCACCGACCCGGAACTCGCGTGGTGCGGTCTGACCGAAACCGAAGCGAAGGCTCAAGAGCGTGACGTAAAAGTGATCCGCTTCGCCTGGGCCGCCAGCGGCCGCGCTCAATCGCTCGGCCGCACCGAGGGCCTCACGAAACTGATCGTCGAAAATAAAACCGAACGCATCCTCGGCGTCGGCATCGTCGGAGCCGGCGCGGGCGAGTTGATCTCCGAAGGCGTCCTCGCCGTCGAAACCGCCGCCGTCGCCCGCGACCTCGCCGACAGTATTCACCCGCACCCAACGCTCAGCGAAACCCTCATGGAAGCCGCCGAAGCCTTCATCGGTCAAGCGACTCACATGTACCGGCCAAATCGTTAGGATGCTGCGGGAGGCGCGGATGACACATTCTCGACGAGTCGCGATTCGGTTGGGTGTTTTTACAGTCTTGCTCGTTGGCATCAGTTGCCGCGGATGGTGTTTTGAAGAGCCTTCCAAACACCCAATTCCTGATGACAGCGCTCGACGTGTTGCTGCGGTGCGCATTCGGACGGCGTTCCGAACTGAACAACGGAAGAAAACTACCGCCGATCGGCTCGCGCTGGCTAAGGAACTGCTGAAGACGGTCGCAGACGAATCAAATGATCCTGCGGCGCAGTATGAGTTGCTCAGCCAAGCCAAACAGCTTGTTGTTGACGCTGGAGACTCGGAGACCGCGTTTGAGGCCGTTGGCGAGATGACTCGGCTGTTTGCCGTCGAGGATGCGAAGTTGCGGTTGGAGACAATTGGCAGTCTCGCCGCGAACACAAGAATTCGAGAACAACTGTTGGTTCTCGTCGTGCATGCGTTCGCGTTGGCGGAGAATGCGATTAGCGATGTCGATCTGGAGACCGCCAAGAAGGTTTTGACATTGGGAGTTGGCATCGCCAAACGCGGGAATAACGTGGTGCTTGCAGACTACGGTAATTCGAGAATCAAAGAATTGGCGATGTCGCGAAATCGTATTGAGCAAGTGCGCGAGGCCAAAGAATTGCTTCAGCGCGACCCTAGCAATATGGGAGCTGCTTCGGCAGTTGGTGAGTTTCTCTGTATGGTAGCGGGCGACCTCGCGAATGGATTGCCGCTGCTTGCGAAAAGTAGCGATCCGACGTTGAAGTCTCTGGCAGAAAAGGAGCTCGCTAACCCCAAGGATGTTGTCCCGCAGTTGGATCTGGCAAAAGGATGGTGGAATCTTTCGGAGTCGGTATCACAGCCGGAAAAGATGCAATACCAGCGCCTCGCAAAACGCTGGTATCTGAAGGCATTGCCGCACATGTCAGGAATCGAGCAAGCCAATCTCAAGACTCGAATCGCCCAGATTCCATCGCAGTTGGGGATCATTCATTGTCGAGTGATCGTCGATGGCCGAGATGACTTAATCTTCTCTGCAACGCAGGTTGAATTGAGGCACCATGCTTGGAATGTTCCTCCGTCCGTGACACTGAACAATCAACACAAATGGAATCCGAGAATTGCGGCTACTTTCCCGAACTCCGGGAAGACCAAATTCCTCCCAAATACGACGGTTTTTTCAAAAGCCTCGCTCGTGAAACTTCGTGGTCGTGGTTCTGTTCGTGTTGTTCCCGCGAACGACAACGCAACGATTCAACTTGATGATGGTGATCTAGGCGCGGACGTTTACGAGTTCGTGCTCATCTTTGGAATTGGCTCCTAGATCACCAAGCACGAACCGATGGCCGCTGCCTCGGACGCAGGAGTCAAACCAATTCGCGAATCGGTTCGCCGTGGGAAAGGACCGGGATTGGGCGGCCGGAGAAGTCGGGGAACTCGTGGCGGTGGTTGATGCCGAGGTGGTGGTAGATCGTGGCGAGCAAGTCTTGCGGGTGGAGCGGGCGTTCGGCGGGGTATTCGGCTTTGGAGTTGGTGGCTCCGACCACTTGGCCCATGCGGAGTCCTCCGCCGGCGATCAGGACGGATTGAGCTTGCGGCCAGTGGTCTCGACCGAGGCAACCGTTGGCGGACGTGACGCGCGGTGTGCGGCGGAACTCGCCGACGGCGATGTCGCGGGCGAACCGGTCTCCGAGGGAGTCCTCGCCGTCGAAACCGCCGCCGTCGCCCGCGACCTCGCCGACAGTATTCATCCGCACCCAACTTTGTCAGAGACGTTGATGGAAGCCGCAGAGGCTTTCATTGGTCAGGCGACGCACATGTACCGGCCGAATCGATAGCTTCCGTTTGTCCTTTAGGCGGCGGCGGAGCCGGGGGCTTGCGACCTGTTTGGCATCGCTAAATCTCCGCCAGTCGCTCTTTTGAGTCGCCGAATTGCGGCAGTTCCAGGCCCATTCGATCCATCAGCGAGAGGTACAGGCTGCACAGCTTTCGCTTGTCGTTGCCGGCTTGCATGTAGTCCAACGAGCGGCCCGTCTTCAACTGGCCGCCCAACCCACCGGCGAGAACGAGCGGCACTTGGTTACCGTTGTGAGCGTTCCAGTGCTCCGACACAAACATCAGGCAGGAGTTGTCGAGGACGGTCCCGTCCCCTTCTTGCATCTGATTGAGTCGGTCGATGAGGTAGGCGTACTGTTCGACGTGGAACTTGACGATCGACTGGTACTCGGGGCCTTCGTTCGAGTGAGAGTAACTGTGGTGGTCGTCCCGCACGTTGAGGAATGGGTAAACCTGACCCGACAGATCACGCGACATGAGCAACGTCGCCACGCGCGAGCGATCGGTCTGAAACGCCAGCGCGATGATGTCGCACATCAGACGAGCATACTCGCGAAAATCTTTTGGCTGGCCGACGGGCGGGCGTTGTTTTGCCGAAGCGGCCGCGGCGGCTCCGTCTTCCTCCGCCTTGTTGCGATTGAGCTTCTGCAACCGCTGTTCGGTTTCGCGAACCGAGGTAAGGTACTCGTCGATCTTTACCTGGTCAGAGCCGCTGACCGCGCGACGCAGATCGTTCGCCTCTTCGATGACCTGGTCGAGGATGCTCCCTTGCAGCTTTCCGGTCTGGCTGCCGAAGAGACTGTCGAATGCCAGAGACGGATACAGCTCGATCGGGATCGGCGAATCAGGGTTGCGCCAGGAAATGTGCGAGGCGTAAACCATCGAGTACTGACTCTCATGAAAACCGCTCACTGGCTGTTCGCAGCCGAGCACAAGACTCGGTACGAGTGTGTCGTCGCCGAAGTGAGTGGCCAGCTTCTGATCCATGCTGACGCCACCCTTGATGATGCTCCCTCGATGCAGATTCGCACCGGATAGAATGTTGCCCGTGCAGCGAGCATGTCCGCCGTCTCCCTCGCGATTGAACAGCCCGTTGATGACGTTGAGCTTCTCCTTGAACGGAGCCAGCGATTCGAGCGACGACCCCAGTTCCATCTCGCTGCCATTCCCCTTCGCCCACCAATGCGGCGGCGAAATGCCATCACCGATGAACATGCACGCAAACCGCTGCGGAGTCTTCACCTTCTCGGCCGCGATCGCCTCACGCCCCAACGCCGACATCGACTCCAGCCACGGCAACGCAACCGAAGCACCAAGTCCCTTGAGCAACACGCGACGCGAAATGGTTGGTTGATAGGCTGGCATCAGGTCGTCTCTTGGATGGTTTTTCGTCATTTAACCCGATGTGCCAACGAGGGCGATTGCTTCGTTTGACTTCAATTTGGTGTGTTATTGGGGTGTTCGCCCTCGTTGGCACTTCGGGTTACTTTCATTGGGGCGTTTCTGCGTTACGGAATCGTTTTCTGAAACTTCGCCGCGTCAAATTCACGACAACGTTGGTTCCGGAAGACCGGGCTGGTGACCACGGCTTCAAACAAAGGGACACTACGATAATCGGTTTCCTGCTGCGTTGCCTCCATTTTCTCCAGCAACACCAGATCAGAGAGCTGCAGCGAGCGGCCCAAGGCATAGCCCAGCAGCTTGCGATTCAGCGTCTTTGAGAAGTCCGAACGGCGATGCTTCGCCAGATACTCCGAGAATTCCGACACTCCGCGAGCTTGTTCACCCGACGGAAGTTGGACCACGTTGTCGATCGCTCGGCCCGCGAGATCCTTTGCTCGGCTGCGACCGATGGAGTCGAAGCCTTCCATCGCCAGGCCAATCGGATCGAACCGAACATGGCAGCGAGCACACTTCACGTCTTCGGTGTGAGCAGCCAGCAACTGCCGAATCGTCTTGCCGTCGGTGTCGGTCTCCTTGGCCGGCAAAACGGCAACGTCGAGTGGAGGCGGTGGGATGTGTTCGCCGAGCAACTTGTGAACGACCCAAAACCCGCGTTTCACCGGGCTGGTTCGTTGAGGTTGCGAGTTCTTCGTCAGGAAGACCGCCATGCCCAGCAACCCACCACGACCCTGCTGATGCAGTCCCGTCGTCAGTTGCCATTCATCGGCGGTTCCTTGAAACGGCAGGCGGTAGTGCTGAGCGAGTCGCTTGTTGACGAACGTCGTGTCGCTTCGCAGTAACTCAGTGATCGGCAGATCGTTTTGCAGAACATGCGTCACCAGCCGCGTCGGCTCTTCAAACATGGCTTGCTTGAGCGGATCGTCGAAGGCTGGAAAGACCGTTCGGTTCACCGCTTCGGCCTGGCGGAAGTCGCGGTAGTTCAACCATTGGCCGAAGAATTCGAGTGCGAAGCCGCTGACCTTCGGATCCTTCAGCATGCGGCGAGTCTGCGTCTTCAACGTCGCTTCGTTATTCAAATGACCCGCCTCGGCGAGCGTGCGCAATTCGGCATCCGGGACCGAAGACCACAAGAAGAAACTCAGTCGCGACGCGATCGCAAAATCGGGGAGCGGCTTGATCCCGTTCCCCGGCGGCACCGCATCGGCGTGATAACAAAAGTTTGGCGAGACCAAAATGCGGACCACAGTCGCTCGCACCGCTTGCTCGATTCCCAGTGATTCCGGTTTCGCGGCGTCGTTGAAGAATTGCGTCAGCTTCTGTCGTTCGGCCTGTGTCAGCGGTCGGCGATACGCCGCTTGTGCGAACTGCATCAGCCGTTGTTGGTAGGCCGGAACCGCCGCCTGCCATTGAGCTGTCCGGCGATTCAGTCCTTGCCGGAACGCCTCGAAGAACGTGTGAACGGGATGTTTCTCGATCGCTTCCGCCGTCCCTTTCACGCCCGATCGCGTGAGATAGATTTGCTCGAAGCGATTCAACGTATCGTTGCTCGTCAGTTCCGGGTCTTCCTCTTTGATGGAGTCAAAGTCGGGATGCTTCATGAAATTTCGCTCGGATCGTTCGAAGAAGACAAACCCGCGCAGCATCTTCTCGGTGACGCCGGTGACGAAGCAGAGCTCGTCCCACAATCGATCGAGCTCGCGATTCTCCGCGTCGTTCAGTACCAACTTGCAGAGCGGCTGATCGTCTCGGAAAAAACCTTCAATGAGATGAAACCCCGCCGACAATCCGCGTGTGTCGTCGGCGAAATAGAACCGGTTCGGGAACAGCTTGCAGAACGCTTCGCCCGACGCAGCGAAGTCCTTCGCGATCACGACTTCGGGATTGATGAGCGGCAGAAACTTCGCAGCGTTGTTCCGCGACGCTGAATCCGTGTCGCGGAGCGACTCGGCTACGGACACACTTGCGATGCCCGACTTCGAGTTCGATCGATCGAGCGACGCCTCTGCATAAACATGCTTGTGCTTCGCCTCACCCAACGCTTTGGCCGGAACCTCGATCGTCACGCTCGACGGCACCTTGAGTACCAGGCTGTCCTCATCAACGGCCTGACCCAGCGGATGAGTCCCCCAATTGAGCCGCTTCAATTCATCCGGTGCGTGCTCGGCCAATAGCGCCCGCAACGACAGATTCTTCTGTGGCTCATTCGGCTTGTACTGAGCCGGTGCCGACGTGCTGAAGTTCATCGCTTTGAGAATCACAAAGCCATCGTCGGTCGCGTCACCGACCGATGCGACTCGTACGAAAATCGTCACTGGCTTGTCGGCAGCGCGCGTGACCTCGACGTGCAATCGCCGACTGTCCGTCACCGCACTCGGATTGAACGTGTCGCGGTTCGCCGCCGTCTTTGAGCGGCGATCGATGTGTTGCACCGGTCCGTTGCCCGCATTGCCAACGATCGCTTCGGTCTCCGGCAAGCAAAGCTGAGTGCTCAGCCGCTGAATGTCGTTTGCCAGAGCGACAACATCCTGACGCTTTGGAGTGCTGTCGCTGTCATCCGCTTTCGGCAGAGCGTTCCAACGCTGACGCAACCAACTCACGAAGAACGTGTCGGTCGATCCTTCCGCATTCAAAACATCCCACAACTGCCGCAAATACTTCGAACTGAGCTGCCGTTCGGTCGCCCACTCTTCAATCGTCGCCGCTTTGCGGTCGGCGGGTCGATGTCGGTACTGCCAGGCCGCCGTGAGGTACGCCGCGTAATCGACTTTGTGCCGCTCATAGAAACTGAGAATCGCCTGCTCGGTCAGCTTCTTCTGGTCGGCAAACGTCACCACGGGATGCGGAGCGAACGACATCTGCGTCGGCGTGAGCAGCACATGATCGGCGACATGCTGCGCGGCGGCGTAGTACTTCTTGAACAAGTTGGGGGACATCACCAGCGCTTCACCGGTGTTGTTGAATCCCTCGCCGGAAGCGGGATCAATCGGAAACGAATCGGCCGGCCGAATATCGACGCCGGTCAGATCGCGAATCGCCGAGTTGTACTCGGCATTGCTCAGCCGCCGAGGCAACACCACACCGGGATCCCCCGCGGACTTACGAGCTTCTTGCAACATCAACTTCCCGAGCACGCCCAACACTTCAGTTCGTTCAGCGGGAGTCGGTTGTTTGACATCCGGCGGCGGCATCTCTTCTTTGGTGAGGAACGTGACGACGTGCTCCCACTTGCGATAGTCCTTCGCAACCCCCTCCGCCGACAAATACCGAGTCAGATCCAGTTCCCCTTCCGTCCTTTTTTGGTTGTGGCACTCCTGGCAGTACGTCGTCACGAACGGCAGCACGGTGTCCCGAAACGGTTCCCCCGCATCAGTGAGCGTCGCATCGAACAGCCGTGTCATCAACAGCAAGAAAGGGAGCAGACGGAGCAAAACGCAGGCAGTTGATCGCATGAATGAAGCTCGTCATCGCGGAAGTCGGCAGGCCCCTTACGGGGTGATCGGCGGGAAGTTGCGGTGACATTGGACCGCCAGAATCGCTCTGGGTCAACGCGATCATTCGTCATGATCATTTTCGCCATCCAAATGAAATCTGTGGAGCAACCGATGGATGAACGGAGCCAGGATTACTGCCATCATCGTGAGGAAGGCGATCCCGCTGTAGAGAGCGTAGAACGTCGCAAATAACTTACCCGCCGTTGCGGGCATGGGATCAACCGGACCCATGCCCGTGAGGATCATGGCCGCATTCAGCAGAGCGTCGATCCAGGTCAAATTCCCGAAGTGATGATAGCCCACGCTGCCCATCAGTAGCGACACGGCCACAATCAGGATCGTCATTCCGAAGCTACGTCCCAAGCGGAATGCAAAAGCCGCAGGAGGCAGCAGGGGTTCGTGTTTCTTTTCAAACATTCTCACTTCTCCGAGTCGGTCGGATTGCTCAGCAAGTACGCGATGACGTCTCGCAACTCTTCGGGGGTCTTCACGACACCTTGGGGCATAGCTGAAATGTCTGCGAGTTTCCGGGCTTCGATATCGGACTTGATGATCGAGACCCGCTTCGTGTCGGGCAACAATACTTCCAGCTTCTCGCCCGTTTCGCTGACGACGAGTCCGGTGATGACTTTGCCGTCGGTTGTTTCGATGGTCGTTGACTTGAAAACCGGCGAGATCACTTTGTTCGGAGCCAGCACTGATTCGACGAGGTACGCCACCGAAAACCGTTTGCCAGAATCGGCCAAGCTGGGGCCGCCCCCTCCAGGCTGAGAGGCAGTCGCCGCGTGGCACTTCGCGCAGCCGAGCGATTCTGCACCGAACATTTTTTTCCCACGCGCGACATCGCCAGTTTTCACCGCTTCAGACCAATTGACCGCAAGAAACTTGGGATCGATCACGGGGACGACGCGTCCGGTGTGCGTGGCTTCGGTGACCGATTTCAAACGCTCAGCGAGCGACAGACCGTCCGGCTTTTCCGGCAGCGAGAGCTTCACATCGCCGAGATGTTTGAAGTGCAGGTATTGGCCGCCGCGCCCCGAACGCATGCGCACGCGGACGAGAACGTCGTTGCTCCCCGCCAGCAGATCGAGCGGCACGACGTCATCAAGCTGCTGCAGCGGGCGGACGATGTCGCTCGTGAAGACCAGCTTGCCGTTGTGCCAGACCTTCACGCCGTTCTCACTGCCGACGAGCAGTTGCATGCGTTGAGACGTCGGCACGTCGAATCGGACCAGCGAGTAGACCGACGAATTCGGGGATGGACCAAACAATGTATTGAAGTTGTAAAGCGGTCGGTCTGGGCTGGTGGTCTTGGTCAATTGCCACTCAAACGATTTTTTATCGACAACGATTTTCGCAGCGAGATCGACTGCTGCAGTTTCGACGGCATGTACGGTCTTAAAGCCATCGGCATCCGGCACGGGGCCGAGCATCCAGACCTGCGGCTTGACGTGCTCCAACTTTCCGAGCAGGTTCAGCCGCTTGTCCTGAACGTCGGCGGTGACCGTGGCAATCTTCGGTTCGGATCGCGGATCGTTGAGCAGCGACAGGAAGTGCGCCGCCTGCAACCGCACCTTGTCGTCGTCATCGCTAAGCCGCTCAACCAGCAGCG
The DNA here is from genome assembly GCA_031375695.1 of Planctomyces sp. Taxonomy (GTDB): domain Bacteria; phylum Planctomycetota; class Planctomycetia; order Planctomycetales; family Planctomycetaceae; genus SXKJ01. The sequence continues at coordinate 27,432 of JANMIF010000381.1, read as the reverse complement.
CGAAGAGTTGTTCTTGTTCGTCGGTGTGCTTGAGCGTCTTCCAATGCTCAGCCACCGTGTAGTTGCCGACGCGGCCGTACTTGCGCAAGTCAATCGGTTCTTTTTCGTCCGCAAAGAGGATGATGTTCGCTTCCTCTTTTTGCTGCGGAGCGAGCGGCGCGGCGTCAGGCAGCTTGGCATTGACCGGAGGAATCGTGAGTCGAAAACCGACCGCCAAAACGCCGGCCAGCCGCTGCGAATCCTGCTTCGAGCGGCACAGCGTTTGATGCAGCTTCACGTCGTCGCTATTGGCGACTTCGAGGCATTGTCGCTGAACGCTGTGTGTGGATCCCTCAGCGACTATTCGACCGACCAGGGATTCGACGCGAAACTCCGGTGACGAAAAAACTTTTGGCGACGAGAAAATCACTTTCCGATCGTCTTTGCTTTTCGGGAGTGGCTCGCCGCGCCGCAACAGTTCCTGTCGAGCGGCCATGCTTCGAGATGCGCGATCGGAATTGAATTCACCGCGCAGACGTTCGACATCGGCTTTCGTCGCGTCGTACCTGTCGAACGGCATCGTGTCGAGATCGTCTTTGCGCGTGATGACGGCGAGGTCGCTGCGGTACACGGGCGAGCCTTCGTTCTGAGCCATGTAGCAGATCGTGACGAAGACTCGTCCGCCGCGACCGACACACACTCCGACCGGCCGCGCCTGATCGATTCCCTCCAACAGGACATGCTCCTTCGCCGTGAAGGTGCTCCCCTTGGCTTCGAGCGGGTAGCGTGTGACTTGCCGACGACACCAACGGGCAACGAGCAGATTGTTGTCGTACTTCTCCGGCAGATAGCCGTCGGCGTAATACGTTTGCAGGACTGGCACGAACCGGCCCAATTCTTCGTTGAGGCTCGGCAAGATGTCGACGCGATCAGGCGATTTGCTCTGCAGCCAACCGCGCGGCCAACTGAAGTACGAGCCTTCGGTCACATGCAGCAGCCGGCCGGGAACGTAAGCTGATGGCAGGCCCTCGTGATCGTTGTCGTTGGTGAAGAGGTTCCAATTCTTATCGAAGCACAACCCGCACGGGTTTCGCAATCCGCGAGAGAAGCTCCGTAGATTGGTCCCCTCCGGCCGGATGCGAAACACTCCGCCCACGCCGTTGTACGGCATCGATGCCCAGTCTTTGTCGCCGACGCGGATCATGTTGTTCTCTTCGCGCGAAACCTTGGGATCGCTCTTGAAGAACATCGTCCAATGACCCCAGTGATCCGGCCGAGTGAAGTCGCCGTAGTACCACAGCGGATCGCCCATCGAGACGTAGAGGTCTCCCTCTGGTCCCCACGTGCAGGCGTGAAAGCACTGATGGACGTGACCGTTCGGCACCCCCCACAACAACCGTTCGGGCGTGAACCCTTCGCGCTTCAACCGAGCACCCGGCAGTCGATAGACCGCACTGACGGTGACGATGTAGAGGTCATCACCTCGAATCTCGATGTCATTGACCCAAGTGTGATCGGGGAACTCGCACAGCAAGTGCCGAGGTTTGTACTTCCCGGTCTCGTCGAGGTCATAGACGAACAGCGTCTTGCGCCCTCCGACAAAGATCCGTCCCGCCGTGTCGAGCCGCACCGATAGAAACGAATCGTCCCCCGAAGTGTCGAGCCTCACAACTTTCAGTTCGGGATCGAGGACGCGGTAATCAAGTTCTTCGGCACACAGCGGAGCCGTGGACAACAGCAACAACAAGGCCAGACGCAAGGTCATGCTCAACACCTCTTGGTACTACTTGGTCGCGATTTCTTGCCGGCTTGCGCATTTACGTAGCAATCATCGCTCCACGTGATGAGCAGAATCACGAATGGGCAATTCTGGCCATTCGGCTCGTCAGGCAGAGCGATGACGTCTACATAGAGTTGCGGCTTCGCCGCGTCGGATTACCGTAGCACAGGCGGCTTGCCTGTGCCTTCCATGAACCGCAAGCAGGCGGGCCGCCCGCTACGGTGCAGTCCAAAAATGAATTTCACCCAGCGAGTCACCACAAATCAAAGTGCGACCATCGTGACTGATGCTTGTGGTGACGGGAATCGCACCAGAGATCTCAAACGACTTCGTCGTCTGGCCATCGGGGGTCCACAGACGAACCACTTGGTCTCGGCCTGCCGTCAGCAAGTTGCCATTGCGATCGAAGGATGTCCCGAGGATGCCGTTTCTCAGCCGGCCGTAAACTCCGTCGGCACGTTTGGGCGGATGTGCGTTCGGCTTCGAGATCGCGGGCCAGCCATCCACGACATCCCACCAGATCAACTGGCCGTCTTCGCCCGCGGTTGCCAGCACGCGACTATCATTGCGCCAATTCAGAGACGGAACCGACGCTTTGTGCTCGGCGAGCGTCAGCAGGATGCCGCCGGTCTTCGGTTCCCACAGATGTAATCCGCCGGAGCGATCCGCCGTCGCCAGCTTGTTGCCATCGGGGCTGAAGCCGATCGCGGTGATCCAGTCGGTGTGCCGAGTCAGCTTGTATTTCAACTGACCGTCGCTCGTCCCATAGACCTTGACGATCTTGCCAGAGCCGCCGATCGCGACCAACTGTTGATCGGGACTGAGATCGGCCGCGAGAACCGCATCAAGTTCATCGCCAATTTCCGCCAACCTCTTTCCCGAACGAACATCGAACAAGACCGCTTTGCCCGACTGCGCCGGTTTGCCGCCCGCGACCAACAAGACCGCTCCGTCGCGGCTGAAGCGAATGACGTGTGGGACTCCTTCGGGGAATGGCAAGACTCCGAGTTCCTTCTTCGTTTGGATCTCGATCAACCGGATATGCTCTTGCCCGGCGACAGCGAACAGAGGTGCCCACGGGCTCGCATCCATCGCGACGATCGGCAGCTTGTGTTTGAGTTCCGGCAGAGCGACGGTCGGCAACTTCACTGGCATCGGCGGCGGCCCGTCCGGCTTGGTCATCGCCCCGGCCGTCGGCTTGAAGGTGAGATCGCGATTCGTCGCGAGCGACTTGCTGTTCGCTGACTCTCGCAGCCCATCGTTGATCCATGCGAGGATCAATTTCACTTGAGCCTCCGGCAGTGGTGGCTGATTCGGCGGCATCCGCGCTTCCGCGTCTTCATTCGTGATCGCTTGATAGAGCAAGCTCGTACTCGCACGCCCCGCGACGACTGCCTTGCCGCCGCTGCCTCCCTTGAGAGCCGACTCGAAGCTCTGGAGGTTCAAGCCCGCCTTCTGCTGATCGTCCCCATGACACTTCGCGCAATGCTGTCGAAAGATCGGCTTGATGTGATCGTTGTAATTGACCGGCGTCTTCTCGTCGGCGAGCGCCGCCGAGGCTAGGCCGATCAGCGTGAGAGCGATGAGTTGTTTCATGGTTGTTTCGTAGGACGGGCACTCTTTCCCGTCATTCGTTTTGGAAAGAGACGGGCAAGAGTGCCCGTCCTACAACATTGACTCAGTGATTAAACCCAAACTCGGTCGATTGCAGCAGGCTGCCGAAAATGTCTTCAAAGACCTTGCGATCTTTCACATTGTTTCCCACCAGTTCTCGCAACGCGGTCCGTTCCTCGGACGTCGGTTTGCGGCTGAGCGTGCGCATGAACAATTCTTCGATAATCTCGTCCGGCGACTTCCCGGCCGCGAGCAGTTTGGGAACGACTTGCCCGCCGCCGACTCGACCGTCGATCGTGTCGCCGACCAACAGATGCAGCGCTTGCGACAAGTTCGATTCGGTGCGTGTCTCGCAGACGCAAATCGAACCACGGCGAGAGCGGCCGAACGTCGCGAAAAACGGATCACCGGCGTTCGGGCCTTCGGTGTCTCCTGGCGTGCGCGGGTAATACTGAATCGCCTTCGTCCCGCGTGGGAAGTACGAGAAGCCACGCTCACTGCTGGTCGCGACGACGATCGCATCGAGCAGCACATCCGCTCGCAGACGTCGCAGCCGGCTGCGAGAAAACTGGCGTGTATCTCCGGAGTTTGTTTCGTTCGGTTGGCTCGCCAGTTGATAGACGCGCGACGTGCAGATGTCTCGGACGAGCGCTCGCAGATTGAACCTGGATTCGGCAAAGTGTTTCGCCAATGCGTCGAGCAGCGGCTTGTTCGTCGGGGGGTTGCTGATCCGCATGTCATCGACCGGCTCAACCAATCCGCGTCCGAAGAAGTGTGCCCAAATGCGGTTGGAAAAGTTGCGTCCGAAGTGAGGGTTATTAGGCGAGGCCAACCAGTCGGTCAGTCCTTTCCGTTTGTCTCCCATTTCCGGAATAGCGGATTCGCCGCCGAGAACTGTCGCGGGGACGGGGCGGTCGTCGATCAAGTGCTTTGCCGGAGCCATCGAACGATCGTTGAAGATGTACATCTCTCGCGGCTCGGCTCCGAGCTTCCGCTTCATCCCGGTGAAGAAACTGACGAAGCCGTAGTAGTCATTCATCGTCCATCGATCGAACGGATGGTTGTGGCACTCGGCACATTGAATCTGGATCCCCATCGTGAGCTGTGAGAAGTTGGCCGCGAACTCCTTCGGCGTGAACCGCGTGCTGTGGACGAGCATCGTGTAAAGATTGGCCGGGCCATTCGTGAGATTACTCCCCGTCGCAGTGACTTGGTCAGCGACGAACTCGTTGAAGGGACGGTTTGATTTGATCTGCTCGTGAATCCATTGGTAGTACGCTTCCGATGCTTTGACGTCGGTCCCGGTCGGTGCGTAACCGCCACCCATCAAACGGACCGACTCGGCCCAGATCGCGGTCCAGACTTGCGAGAACTCGTCACTCGCGATGAGTTGGTCGACGAGCACTTCCCGCTTCTTCGGATTGGCATCGCTCATGAAGGAGCGGTACTGCTCGACCGTCGGTGGCAGGCCGGCCAGGTCGAGACAGACTCGTCGCACGAACGTCTCGTCGTCGCACAATGCGGACGGCAGCAGGTGCAACTTCTGGAGCCGGTCGTAAACCAACTCGTCGATGTAGTTGTTCGCCGGCGGATTGCTCCAATTCATCGCCGAGTCCTTCGGCAACACAATCACTTCCGAGCCAATCGTGAACCGATTGAACCGCGCGAACACAAACGTGTCGCCGCGCTTGCCGGGAGTCACAACGCCGTCCGCACTGATTGTCGCGGTGTCCGGATTGTTTGACACGAACAGCGCCAGCTTGCTGACATCACGCGTCGAGCCGTCGGAATACCGAGCCGTCACAACCGTCGGCTTAGCAGCCGCTCCGACGTCGAACAACAGGCGATCCGGTTCCAGCTTGATCTCCACCGGCTCCGGCACATTCGCCGGATCATCGGGAGCCCCCGACTCGATCCACTTGAGCAGCGTTTGGTAGTACGGGCTCTCAACCTCAAACCGCTTGCCCCCGGTATGCGGCACCTGCCCGCTCGCCTTCTTGAGCATCAAGCTTTCGCTAGGCGCGGCCACATTGACTCGGCGACCGATCAATTCTTGAGTCAGCCGGAAGTAATCCCCCTTCGCGTCGTACCCGAAGAGGGACAGCATGAAGCCGTCCTTCCCGCGCGCCGAACCGTGACACGTCCCCGAGTTGCAGCCGGCCCGAAAGAAGACCGGCATGACATCACGCCGAAAGCTCGGCGTTTCGGCGAACACTTCCGCTGATGATGCGATGAGAAGCGTGGTCAGCAGAATGAATCGGTTGCAGTTCATTATCGGTTCACCGGAGTTGGGGACACAGACAGGAAGATTTTGGACAGAAAGATAAGTCTCAGATATCAGAAGATCGCTTCGACCAGGTTCTTCATTTGCCTGTCCCAAATCATTCTGTCATCACTGCCTTCGATCTGTGTTAAGGATCGATTCGGAGCACACCTCGCCCCAATCGTTGTTTAATCTCTTGACCGTTTTCTTTCAGTGACACTTCGCAACTGAGTTCACGATACGGACCCAGTAACGTGTCGGGAGCCACTTCGATTTCAAACGTCAGCTCTATCTGTTGGGCCGCGAGCGTCGGAGATTTGCCGACAACTCGTACCCCTTTCGGCAGGCCGAGCAGTTCGGCCGTCGCCACACCCTCGAACGGACGTCGATGCTCGACCTTCCAAACGACGCGCCCTTTTTGGCCTCGACGAGCGGCCGTCGGTTGTGACTTCAAATCAATGTGGGGATCGGCGACGTCGAACTTGATGAACGGAGTCGAGACCCGCACGCGACCGACTCCGGTGTACCAACCGGAATCGATGCCGTCGGTTGTCGTGGCAACCAGTGCCAATTGAGTCGGCCCCAACGGTGCCCCGCCGCTGGCGGTCAAAGAGTAAACCGCTTCAGTCTTGTCTGCTGGAATCGTGATGGCAGGGCCACTTGAGACTCCGCCTGGAAGCCACTCCGCTTGAAAGTCGATCGATCCCTTAAAGTCGCCGTGTCGCTGGACTCGCACATCGAGATCGAGCGAGCCGTTGCGGATCAACGGGATGCGCGGCGGAGTGACCTCAATCGTGAATGGCGACCGTTCGGTGACTGCCAGCACGTAACGATCAACTGACACGGGATGCCACGCTCGACCCCCGGAGTGGCTGAGGAACGGGAATGATTCCTGGCAGCGACTGGTGAAAAGTGGAGTCGCTTCCGTAGGACGGGCGTGCACGTCGATCAGCGACGACTGCGGCTGCACATCGTCCGACGCGACAAACTGCACCGGCACTGTCGTCTGTCCCGCGAGGATTGGCGGCACGATCATCTGCACGCCGTCGGGCAGTCCGGTCGCGAAGAGTTCCAGCGGGGCTCGATAGCGATTACCGAGCCCTTCTTTCAAATTGAACGTGACCGTCCAACGATTCCCTTGCGGGACAGTCGCCGTCGTTAGACGCGGGCATTGCATCGAATCAATCACGCGAGCAAACAAGTAGGTGTTGATCGAATCCTGAGCCGGCTGAATCTCGACGCGATACACCGACAGCGGATCGCCTAGCCCTCGCATGTCGGCCACGCCGAGCAAGTATTCGCCCTCCTCTTTCGGTTCCCAAAAGAAGCTCGGATCGAGTTGCTCCTTCCGCTGAATGCTGCCGCTGGCGGAATAAAAATGGCTGTTGCCGATCGGCGTGTCATCCGCTTCGATCTCGATCGTTTGACTGTCCGCGCGACGAATCCAAACCTTCGGGTCCAACGGCGAGCCGACGCTGCGTGCAAAGATCTCGACGGAGTAACGGTCTCCCTTCTTCACGTTGAGTCGATAGACGTCTTCCTCAAACGGTTTCGCGATGATGCCGTTCAAGGCGGCGGGCAAGGCGACTGAAGTTTCGCGGCCGTCGTTTTCGATGACGTTGGGCAGCAAAGAGATTCGTAACGGCAGCGGCGATGGCGGTTGATTGTCTTGAGGGCCGGGGAAGTAATCGAACTCGCCAGTAGCCGAACTCGCGAGAGTTCGGACCGAAGTCTCACGACTTCGGCTACGGTCGTTTTGGCGATCCGGCAACGTCACTGTCTCGACAACTTCGCCTGCTGGATCACCGAGGAGCCGAATCTTCACCGGCTGTCCCGCCGGGCTACCGGGCGGGAACGCCACGAGCGGTCTCACGAACGTCCCGATGTGAGCGAGGTAATTCACCTGCGAATCGAGCGGCACGCTCTGCTGAATCCGCACGATGTAGCCGCCGTCGCGCGGAGCGAGCGTTGCGATGATCGGGTCTTGCACATGCAACATGCTGTCGTCGTTGCGAGCGAGCAGTTTTCCTTGTTCATCGAGGATCTGCACGCTGAGGTCGTTCTCCGCTTCGCCATACGCGATCTCGGTCAGCCAGACCGAATCGACTTCGACCGAGATCCGCTCACCCGCTTTGCGAGTGACTCGGAAGCAATCGGTATCCCCCTGAATCTGCCCGGCGACCGTGACGTTACCCGAGGGAATCGTCTCGGCCTGACTCGGCAGATCGTTCTTGCCGCGTGACGGCTCGGCTTCGGTGACGACCGGAAACGGAGTCACTCGAAACGTGCTGACGGTCGTCAGTTCGCGAGCGGTCCGCAGCCGAAAGGCGTGGACTCCAACCGGGCAATCGGCCGCGATACGAAACCGGCACGTCACTTCCTGCTCAATGCGTGCCCCGTGATGCAGCGAACGTTGAGGAATCGACTTCGCCGCCGAGATCTCCACCGCCTCAATGCCGCCGCGATAGAAGATCGCCTCGCGCACGTCGTTCAGTTCGACGCCCTGAATCTTCACTTCAACCGTGGTTCCCCGCTGCCCGCCGCGCGGCATGACTCGTTCGATGTGTCGTTGAACTGGACCCGCGAAGAGCGGCGAGTAAATGAAGATCAGGACGACGAGGAGAGCGGTTCGCATGTGATTCTCGTAGCACAGGCGGCTCGCCTGTGGTCGGGGACAATTTGTTAAGCGTTCTCGTCGAATGCGTCTTCGGCTTCGAGACCGCGAATAAATGACTCGAAGTTCTTGGCCACAAAGGTGATCTTGTAGTCGTCTTCTTGATCAACATGAACGACTTGCGGCTCTCCATTCGGACCACACTGTCGATAATCCAGACAGACCATGTCATGTCCAGCAGAGGGGCAATCGGCGAAGTAAACACCGATTGGCGGATATCCCCACTCTTCAGTCCAGAGTTCAACATTGCCCTCAAATCCAAGCGAATTGGGTTTCTTATTGCCGATGGCAAATATCCCAGTGATCGCGATATGGTCGTGAGACCATGAAGTCCGCTCACTTGTCCGATGACGAGTTTTTTTGGGCAAACCGCCATTCTGATACTTCATCAGTTCGACGTACGCCTTCGGAAGTTTGTAACCGAGAGTGCGTTCGACGGATTCAACCATTTCAACTGTTGGGAACTCATCGATGTACCATCGATCTGCGTATCGACTCTTTTCCCAAAACTCGGACACGTCAAAGTCACCGAAGACGATTGGCATCACATAGTCCTTCGTCACAACCATTAGTGCCGCAAACGACAGGCGAGCCTCCCGTCACTACGACTTGATCAGTCCCTTCACTAGCTTCCCGCCGTTCACGATCTCAATCGGCCGAGTGCCGAACGCCAGCAACTCGTCGTCGGCGTTGATGCCGAGTTGGTGATAGACGGTGTGGAGAAAATCTTCGAGCGGCACGGGGTCACGCGCCGGTTCGCTGGCGGTGGCGTCGGAGGCTCCGTAGATCAGGCCGCGTTGGATGCCGCCGCCGGCGAGGATCATCGAGTATGACCTGGCCCAGTGGTCGCGGCCGTTGTCGTTGTTGACCTTCGGCGTGCGGCCGAACTCGGAGGTGATCATGACCAGCGTGCTGTCGAGCAGGCCGCGTTGATCGAGGTCGGTCAGCAAACCGGCGATCGCGTGATCGAGCGGCGGAGCTTTGTCCTCGAAATCGGCTTTGATGTTCGAGTGGCTGTCCCAGCCGCCGTAGTCGATCGTGACGAACCGCACCCCCGCCTCGACCAACCGCCGCGACAACAGCAACCGCTCGTTGACCGCCGCCGGTGCGTTGCGGGCCTTCAGCCGATAGCCGGTGCCGTATAGCTTGCGAATGTGCTCCGGCTCGTCGTTCAGCGAGAACGCGGCTTGAGCTTTCGGCGACGTCAACAACGTCTGCGCTTGAGCGAAGAACTCGTCCTGCGTGTTGAGCTGATCGACATCGCCATCGAGCTTGCGGAGCCGCTGCTCGACGATCTGACGCGCGACACGTCGGCGTTCGAGTTGCTCCAGCGTCAGACCGGCGGGCAACGAAAAATCCTTCACGCGGAACGGGCCGGAGTCCCCCGGATCGGCTCCAAGCTGAAACGCTCCGAACTTGCTGCTGAGGTATCCGGTCCCGCCCGCGACGCCGTTTTGATTCGGCACGGCGACATAGGCCGGCATGTTCTGGCGCGGACCGAAGTGCTGCGAGACGACGGCTCCCATCTGCGGATAGTCGATGACAGTCGTCGGCAAGTAACCGGTAAAGAGATGATACGTCGCCAACCCATGATCGGGGATGCGGCACTGACACGATCGCACGACCGTGAACTTGTCCGCGACCTGAGCCATACGGCCGAAGTGCTCGCTGAAGAGCTCGCCGGTCTTGGTCTTCGTGACGTTGAACGGCCCGCGATACTCAGCCGGAGCTTCCGGCTTCGGATCGAACGACTCTTGCGAAGCAAAGCCGCCACCCAAATTGAGGTGAATAATGCTCTTCGCCGAGCCGTCGTTCTTCGTCGCAGCTCGCGTTTCACGACGCAGCAAGTCGCTGAGTGAAAGCCCTAACGCTCCACAAAACCCAACTCGCAACGCCTGCCGCCGACTCACCTGCGCCAGTTGTCGATACTCCGAGCAACCGGATCGATCTTGCTGTTTTCGATTCATAAGTTCGATTCTCTGCTGTGCTTACCCGGTTTTCACCCGGCTACTTTTTCGACCATGTGCATGATTCTCGATCATGTGGCCAATCGCAAGCCGATGTCGCAGGCGGCGAGGTAGCTGTCGAGGTGCAGGACCTCGGCGGTCGTGTGAATTGCGGATTGGCCGCAGCCGAGAGTGACGGTCGGTAGGCCATGAGCCGTCAACCAGTTGGCATCTAACCCGCCGTTGCTGATACGCAGTTCCGGTTGCAATCCAGCGGAACGAATCGCGTCGCAGGCGGTGGTTACACACGGCTCATCGGAGCGTAGCCGGAACGATTCGTATTTCAGGTCGGCGTGGAATTCGACTCGGCCCGGCTGGCCGCTATCAGTGTGCACCTGCTTGGCGGCTTTCGTGAAAGCGTCGCGAAAGGCTTTGACGATTCGCTCGCGGAATTTTGGATCGTGGCTGCGAGCTTCAGCTCGCACGCGAACGTGTGCGGTCACAACGTTCGTGGCGTCGCCGCCGCTGATGACGCCGAGGTTGCTCGTGCCGCGATTCCTCCCTTTTTCGATCAAGCCATGCCAACCGTTGGCGGTCAGATCAGCGATTGCCAAACCGGCCATGGCGATCGCGCTCGCACCTTGTTCGGGATGTGCTCCGGCGTGAGCGGCCGTGCCGAACAATTCGATCTGCAAGTCGTATCCACCAGTTGCCCCGATCGTGACGCCGTTCGCCGCACCGCCATCCCAGTTGAAACACAACTTCGGTGAACCGAGTGAGCGAACTTGAACATGCCGCGCACCCAGCAAACCAATTTCCTCTTGCACGGCCCAAAAGAAGGTCAGCGGCGGATGCGGTAAATCGTGGCGACAAATGGCTTCTAGCGTCTGCAGCAAGACGGCTGCTCCCGCGCGGTCGTCTCCGCCGAGTGCGGTCGTCGGATCGGCCGACTTGATCAGCCCGCCGACTCGAATGGGCTTGGCTCCGACCGCCAACGGGACGGTATCGACGTGAGCCATCAGCAGACGTCGTGGTCCGCGTCGCGTGCCGGGAAATTTCACAATCAAACTGCCGACCTCGCCCCCAGCCGAACTTCGCCGAGGAGTGTCGTCGATCGTGATCTGCGATGCGGGGACGCCGGCCGTGAGCACTCGCTGACGCAGAAACTCGATGACCTGGCCTTCCTGAGTGCTTCTCCCTGGAATTGCAATCAGTTGCGTGACGAGCGAAATGGCGGCTTCATTGTTGATGTCGGTCATGGTGTGAGTCCTCTCTTTCCGAGGGTGTGCGACCGCAGTTTGCGATGCGGCACACTAACTCGAAGCGCCAACGAGGGCGAGCGTTCCGAAAACCGATGAATCCCATGTTCGGTCGAATGCTCTACCCTTGTATCTCTGCGCAAAAAGCGAAAACTGCTTTTCCGAAGCGACCTTTTCTAGAGATCCGATCGATGACGAACTCCGTATTACTCACCAAAGAATTGGACGATGCGACAGTCCTGCTGACGCTCAATCGACCAGAGCGGCGCAATGCACTGACCATCGAGTTGATGGAGGCGTTGAGTCACCAACTTGAAACATTAGCGTTGGAACCGCAACGCCGAGTCGTGATATTGTGCGGTGCCGGTTCGGCCTTCTGCACAGGATTGGATTTGCTCGAAGCGACGGATGTGGAGCTTGCCCAACGCAGCGCGGAAAGCGTCGCACGGACGTTTGAGTCGCTTTTGCAGAGTCCGCTGATCTGCATCGCCGCAGCACATGGATCGGCGTTGGCTGGCGGAGCGGGACTGTTGGCGTGTTGTGATTTGGCGATCGGTTCCGATGATCTGCGGATTGGCTTTTCCGAAGTGCGCCGCGGATTGGTCCCGGCATTGGTCGCGACCGTCCTGCGAGAACGCCTACGAGATCACGACCTGCGAGAGTTACTGTTCTTGGCCGAACCGATGGACGCGCAACGCGCGTTGACGATCGGACTCATCAATCGAATCGTACCACCAGATCGGTTGCAGCTTGAGGCACGCTTTTTGGCGGCAACAATTCTGAAGGGTGCTCCCGATGCGGTTCGGCAAACAAAGAAGTTGCTGCGAGAATTGCCGGGAGCCGATCCATCGCAACGATTTGCTCAAGCTTTGGTCGTTCACCAAGAAGCTCGAAGTAGCCGCGAAGCCAGCGAAGGATTGGCCGCATTCCAAGCCAAACGAGAACCGAATTGGAATTTGTAGCCTTTCCAAAATGAGCCGTTTCGACCGCAAGGTGACATGCGCCGATGCCGTGTTACACTGGGCAGCGACGCACCGCCGGTTTGTGGAGATTCGTGATGACGGATGAAAATCAATCACTTGCACGGCGAAAAGCCGCCGCGATCTCACGCCGCGAGTTGATGCAAGTAGGGACTTCGGGCTTGTTAGGAATCGGTTTGTCGCAGGTCACCGCGACCCGAGCGGTTGCAGCCGGCAGCGGCACGCCGAAATCTCTGATCATTGTCTTTCTCACCGGAGCGGCCAGTCATCACGACACGTTTGATATGAAAATGGACGCTCCGCCCGAGATTCGGGGCGAGTTCAAACCGATCGCGACTTCGATCCCCGGCTATCAAATTTGCGAGCACCTGCCAAATCTGGCCAAGCGGGCTCATCGGTTTGCAGTGATTCGCTCGCTGTCACACGGGGACAACAATCATTTGATGTCCACTCATCATGTGCTGACCGGCGAAAAACAGCCCGGTGGTTTTTTCGACAAGGTTGCGTCGCGAGACGACTGGCCGAATTACGCGGCGGCGTTGCAATACCTCCGGCCAAAACATGACGGCATCCCAACAGGCGTGAATCTCCCGAATTTCTTGGCCGAAGGCCCTTTGACTTGGCCTGGTCAGCACGCTGGTTTTCTGGGGCCGAACTTCGATCCCTGGCAAATCACGGGCGATCCCAACAAACCGGACTTTCGAGTCGATGCGTTGTCACTGTCGCCGGGGATTGATGTCGGCCGGCTCGATCAACGGCATTCATTGTTGAATGAAGTCAACCGGCAACAGTCACGGCTCGGCGAAGTCGCGCAATCACTCCGTCTGCAAAACGATCAAGAACTGGCGATCTCGTTGCTAACCTCCAGCCGACTGTCAGAGTCGTTTCAGCTTCAGCGTGAATCCGATGCAGTTCGTGATCGCTACGGCCGAACGACGACCGGTCAGTCACTGTTGTTGGCGCGGCGGTTAAATGCAGCGGGCGTTCGCGTCGTGCAAGCCAACATCGGCCGAGTTCAAACTTGGGACAATCACGGCAACATCTTTCCGACGTTGAAAAACACTCTGCTGCCACCGCTCGATCAAGGAGTCGCCGCGCTGCTGGACGATCTCGAAGCCAGCGGCCGGATCAACGACACGCTGGTGATGATGCTCGGTGAATTCGGCCGCACGCCGACGATCAATCCGCAGCGCGGCCGCGATCACTGGGGTCCGTGTTTCTTCGGCCTCTTCGCGGGAGCCGGAGTTCGTCCCGGCCAAGTGATCGGCCGCTCAGACGACATCGGCGCGTACCCGGTGACGCGAGCCTTCTCGCCGAACGATGTCGCCGCGACGGTGTATCACGTCTTGGGCATACCGCCCGACACCGAAGTCCGCGACCGCTTGAATCGCCCCGTTCGCTTGAATCGCGGCGATGTCGTCGAATCGCTCTTCACCGGCGCGGCGGTTTGATCAGTTGGTGTCGCCAGAAGCCAACACCACGACTGGTGTGCCAAGTTCGGCAGACCATCACGCACTACGACAACGGTCATTCCGCCTTGGTCACGGTTGCGGATGAAGCAATCGAGGAAGCGTTGTTGCATCCGTTCCGGGTGATCAGCGGCGAGTCTCTGGACACTCGCCCAATCCGCGATCATCTTCCGCGAGTCCCCGTCAACACGACCGCTCTTGACCGCTAGGTCGATGCCGGAGACCTCCAATCCAGCGACATCGTCCTCCTCCAAAACAATGAACACTGGAAGCAAGAAAAGATCATTGCAAGGATTGCTAATTCTGAACAATGCGCCGCTCCATTCACTCCGATCACAGAGGTCAATGAACGATGGACTATTACGCCGTGCTGGGTGTGTCGAAGAGTGCCACGCCGGACGAGATCCGCAAAGCGTACAAGAAGTTGTCCCGCGAAAATCATCCCGATCGCAAGCCGGATGATGTGGCGGCGTCGGAGAAATTCAAACAGGTGCAAACCGCTTGGGATGTCTTGGGCGATCCGACCAAGCGACAACAGTACGATCAATTCGGAGCGGACTTCGGAGCGAACGGACCGCAATTTCGTGGCGGTCGCCGACAACCTGGTCCGGGGGGCGGCGGGCCAATCGACATGGAGTCGGTGTTCGGTGGCAACGTGGATCTCGGCAGTTTGTTCGGTCAGATGTTCGGGCAGTCGGGGGAATCGCCCGGCGGTGGGCAGAGACGTCGCCGAGGTCAAGCCGCTGCCGGTGAGAATGTGACGGCCGAGATTGAAGTCCCGTTTCTCGTAGCCGCCGAAGGAGGGACGCAAGAATTGCGAGTCGATCGCGGCGGGCAAGTGGAACGGCTCGAGGTCAAAATTCCACCGGGAGTCGCCACGGGAAGCGTGATTCGACTGAGCGGTCAGGGTCAGCCGGGCCGAGGTGGTGGTCCGGCGGGAGACTTGCTCGTCACGATTCAGGTCGCACTGCATCAATGGTTTCGTCGCGAGGGGAGCGACCTGTCGATTGAAGTGCCAATCAGTGTCAGCGAGGGAGCGTTGGGGGCGAAAGTCGAAGTCCCCACCTTATCGGAAGGAACCATCGTGGTGACGATTCCCCCCGGCACATCCAGCGGAGCCAAGTTGCGTCTGCGTGGCAAAGGAGTCGTCGATCACAAGACCAAGCAACGCGGCGATCTGTTTGTCGTGGTGAAATTGGTCCTGCCTCCGAAGCTCGATGCTCCCACGAAAGCTCTGTTTGAGCAAATCGCGGCGGCAGCCCCATTGAATCCACGGCAAGGATTGTGGTGATGAACAACATCACGAAGCAATTTTTGAACAGATACTTCGCGTTGACGATCATTTGGTTCGGTTGGCAGAGCTTAGTGTTTGCCGATGAACCCGCGCCCGCCGAGCCGCCAGTGACCAAATCGGATCGCCAGCATTGGGCCTTTCAGCCGCTGACTCATCCGATGCCTCCAGCCGTCCGCAATCGAGATCGCTGTCGCACGGCGATTGATCGGTTTGTGATCGGAAAGTTGGGCGATGCGAAGTTGCCGCTTGCCGACGAGGCCGAGCGGAGCACGTTGTTACGCCGAGTTTGCTTCGACCTAATCGGGCTGCCACCGAACGACGATCTGCAAGATGATGCACTCAACAACACGGAACCCGATTGGTACGAGCGGCTAGTTGATCGCTTGTTGGCCTCGCCTCATTACGGGGAACGCTGGGCGCAGCACTGGCTGGATGTGGCGCGTTTCGCCGACACCGACGGGTTTGAACACGATCACGTTCGACCGCAAGCCTGGCGATTCCGCGATTGGGTGATCGGCGCGTTCAATCGAGACTTGCCACTTGACGAATTCCTGCGGCAACAATTGGCCGGGGATGAACTGCATCCCTGCGACGAGTCCGCGTTGATCGCGACCGGTTTCTTATTTTGCGGGCCGGACATGCCCGATATCAATCTGCAAGACGAGCGACGCCTCACGTTCTTGAACGACATGACCGGCACGGTCGGCGCGGTGTTTCTCGGACTGCAAATGGGTTGCGCCGCCTGTCACGATCACAAATATGATCCGATCAGCCAGCTCGATTTTTATCGTTTGCGAGCTTTCTTCGATGTCGAGCCGCTGTTTGATCCGCATCCACAATTCGGCATGGTGATGCGTGAAAAAACGGCGACCCCGCCGACCAGCCGGCTGTTTGAACGAGGCGACTTCCGCCGCCCTGGCCCAATCGTACTGGCCACATTTCCGCGCATCGCCGATCCGCACAACACACCGCTCGGTCACACGAACGATGCAGAACGAAAGACTTCTGGGCGACGTTCCGCGCTCGCTCACTGGCTGACGACTTCGGATAACGCGCTCGCCGCGCGAGTGCTCGCCAACCGCGTGTGGCAAGGTCATTTCGGCCGAGGGTTGGTCGAAACCGCGAATGATTTCGGAGTCATGGGAGCGCCGCCGACGCATCCGGAGTTGCTCGATTGGCTGGCGTCGGAAGTGATGGGAAGAGGGGGCGATGGGGAGACGGGGAGACCTGTGGCTTGGAGTCTCAAACGTCTGCATCGGCTGATCGTCACGTCCAGTGTTTATCGGCAAGGCAGTCATCAACGACTCGAATCAAGCGATCGCTTCGAAAACAACACCACCAAGTTGCTCGCTCGTTTTCCTCGTCAGAGACTGGACGGCGAGCAGATTCGGGACGCGATGTTGTCTGCGAGCGGGCAACTCAATCGACAAATGCACGGACCGGGAATTCGGCCGCCGCTCCCCAACGAGATCGTGCGAACGCTGCTGAAGAATCAATGGCCGGTCACGCCGGAAGCCGATCAGCACACGCGACGTAGCACGTATTTGTTTGTTCGCCGCAATCTGCGTTATCCATTGTTTGAGGCGTTCGACAAACCAGACGGCAATGCCAGTTGCCCGCGCCGCAATGTCTCGACGATCGCCCCGCAATCACTGCTGTTGCTGAACGGCAACGACGCCGTTCAGGCCGCCCGCATGTTGGCCGAACAACTTCAATTGGCAGCCAGCTACAACTCGGACAGCGCGATCGAATCGATCTATCGAGCCGTATTGAATCGCCGCCCAACTCCTGATGAACTCGCCGCCGCCGCGAGATTTCTGACGGACTCCAACACGCTCGCCGATTTGTGTTTGGCAATGTTTAATCTGAACGAGTTCGTTTACGTCGATTGAATAGGCGACCCCACCCAATGACCTGAGGCCAACTCGGGGGCCGACGACCTCAACAAGCTCAGACGTCGGTGGGATCGCTTTCTTGAGGACGAAACGCCTCAAGCAAAGCTAATCGGCATCGGTTCCCGGCGGCTTCTATTCGACGTCCGTGCGACAAACGGCTCGCGCGGCCGGCCTGCGAATCCTGTTCAACTCCGAACCGACCACGTCGATCGTGACACTCGACGAGGGGATTGTCCTGGGCCGCTACAACGTCGATCGCGAAATGTCCGCCGCTGACGCCGTGCGTTTGCTGACCAGTCCTTTTCGCCGCTGGCAACAAACTGCCTACTGGTCGATCAAGAAGCTCGCCAAGAATTGCGCGGGGCCGCTGTACAAGACTGTCCGCCAACGAATCCTGTTACGGCAGTATTCACCGTCGCGACGGGACTGCTCGTAGGTTTCAGGTTGGCAATGTTTGGTTTTGGTAAGCCGGTGGGCGTTAGACCCGGACGACGACGGATTTCGCACTGTCCGGTGGCCAACGCCAATCGACTCGCTGAATTTGGCTGGGAGTCACCCGCGGATCGGCACCTGCGTCAGCGCGATGTGGCCGTTGAAGCAAACATCGACATCGCGCCCCGGTGCGCGGCCGCGGTCACGGTAAATTCCGGCGTAATGAAAGCGGCCGTCGCGACGATCGTATTTCACCGCGTGACTCATCACGTCCAGTTCACATTCCACAATGGGCGGCTCCGGCTGATGTGGTTCCCAGATCGGGAAATTGACGTTCCAAAATCCGAACTGTGGCCGAGGCAACTCCAACAATTGACGCAGCACCCGCCGCAGCAATACGCCTCGCGTGGCCCAATCGACCGATTCCTTACGGCCGACATACTGTGAGAGCGCGATCCCCGGCTTGCCCAGCAACACGCTTTCGCGAACCGCCGCCACCGTCCCCGACATGTAAACGTCCACTCCCAAATTACCGCCGTCGTTCACGCCCGACAGCACCCAATCCACGTCGCCAGCGAGTTCGCATAATCCCAGCCGCGCACAATCGGCCGGAGTTCCGTCGCAGGCGAATCGACCGGGAGCGACTTCCGTCAGCGTCAACGGTCGATCGTTGTTCACTTGATGCCCACACCCCGATCGAACGTCATCCGGAGCCACTACGATCACGTCGCCGAACTCCGCCGCAATCGACGCCAGCAACTGCAAGCCCGGAGCGTGTATGCCGTCATCGTTGGTCAATAAGAATTTCAATCGTTTCGTCATTCGACCTTCGTCATTCTTTTGTCATTGGGTCATTCGTCATTCAATCGAACCGCACCACGTTTTGATATCGCTTTGTCCGCAGAGTCAGCGTTCCGCCACCGCCGGGAGCCAACTGCACAACCACGCGGCGATCATTCACAGGCCGCTCTTGGCCGTCCAACGCAGCCGACTCAATTTGATGTTCGCCGTAAGCGCCCGCTTGCACAATCACCGCGCGCGGTTCGGTCTGATGCACATTCACTAGGGTGACGCGGACCTCATCCGCCGTCAGCCGATTGACGAGCGCTCCGACATCATCCGGCAATCCGGGCCGGCCGCGTTGTGGATCGAAATATCGCAGCCGCGCATGCAGCGGCGAACCAATCTTGCCGGGATCAATTCCTCCAAGAATCAGATGCATCAAGCTGCCGATGGAGCACGGGTTGAACTTCATCGGATCATCCGACAGCCGCGTGTCGGGCGTTGTTGTGTCCTGTCGCATCGCGGAAATGTGTTGACGAATCCGATTCAAGTCGGCTCGTAAAGCCGATTCGGCATAACCGGGCGAGCGGCCTTGCAGGTACGCGATCCATGGATTGTCGGCAACCTTTGCGAGGTCATCGTCACGCATGGACCAATACGCAATCTCCAACAAGCCGGGTTGCCACGGTTCGTCGTGAAAGTCGTACCAACCTTGATCGCCAAACATATGTGGATACTTCTTCTTGCCATCCGTGACTTTGGCATTCGCATTCACCGAGTCGATCTGGCGTCGCCAGACATCGACATATTTTTGATCGCCTGTCAACAACAGCGCGTTGCCGAATCCCGTCAAACTCAGCCGCACTGTGCTGCGATGTGCTTTCCTGCCGTTCACTGGATCAGTGACCGTGAATCCCCAGCCATAGGCCCCGCCGTACCACTTGCCACCAGTATCGCCGCCGATCTGACCGTCTCGTCCGATGTTTGATGGCAAGATGCCATTGTTCTTCGCCGCTCGGTCGGCCCAGGCGTCAACGTATTCCAACAGCCAGCGTTTGTACTTGTCCTCGTGAGTCAGCGCGAACGCGTTGAACGCCAGCGAAGTCGCCAACAAATTTTGTGGATGATCGCCAAGGATGTCGGTGTATTCCTCGAAGTGTTTGAGCATCTCGTCGAAGGTCCGCTCACCGTGTCCGGGTTTGAAGCGGCCTTCGATCTCGATCGGATCGCCCGCCCAATCGAGTGCCGTCGCCTTTCGCAGCAACGGTCCACGACTGCCGTTGAACAGGCTGCGGATCAATTTCAGCTTCGAGTCGTAGTTGGCGCTCGCCGTTTGATTCAGCGGGTTGTCCTCGGCCGGAACGTAGAAATCCGCATAGCGGCGAACTCGATCCGCGAACTTCGGCGCGTTGGGAGCCGATAGTCCTTGCAGATTGAAGACGCACAACCCTTCGCCGTTGTGCAACCAATCCATCATCACGGGGAATTCGCGGTAATACATCCCGTCGCGTGCGAATTCGACGAGCGTCGTTTTCGCCGCCGTGAACTGCCGCAAGTGACCTTCCACCGCCTTGGCCACCATCTCGCGAATGACATCCGGTCCACCGAGCATGTGCAGCGTCGGCCAGTCCTGCAAATTCTCAATCGCATCATCCGGTCCATCGTCCCCGCCCCAGCGTTCGACGCATTCCAAATACCCACGCTCATCAAAGTACCGCGCGAAGAATTCCTGGCAAGCGATCCCATTCGCCTTGAGCAACTCCCGCTCAAGCAACGCCCACACCGGCGGAGACATCGGCGTGTCGAGACGAAAGACCTCGTTTTGAAACGCCGAAGTCGGGCATGCCGGAATGTGAATCAGCAAGACGACGACCAGCCAATAACGAAAGACTCGAGTCATCGTCGCTCCCGGTGCTGGCAGAGAAATGAGGGCAGAAAAAGAGAGACGGCGCATCGTGGTTCTTCTTTCTGTCCCGACGTTTCTGTCATCAGCCATCCGCATTCAGCAATTCATCCGGCAAGTTCACGTTCGTGGTCACGGTTTGCACGTCGTCCTGGTCTTCGAGAGCGTCGAGAAATGCCAGCACACGGCGGCCGGTTTCGACATCAACGTCCACCCAGTTGCTGGGGACCTTTTGGATTTCGGCGACGTCCGTCGGAATTTTCCCCGCTTCGAAGGCTTCACTCACTTTTGGAAATGCGCTGGGATCGCAGGTGACCTCGAATTTGTCCCCGACCTGCGCGACGTCGTCCGCGCCAGCCTCCAGGGCGATCTCGAATAGCTTGTCTTCGGTCACATGTTGAGCCGGGATCACGAAGACCCCTTTGCGAGCAAACAGGAACGACACGCAACCCGTGCTGCCGAGGTTGCCGCCGTGGACCTCGAAGAGTTTGCGAATCTCGCCGGCTGTGCGGTTGCGGTTGTCGGTTAAGATGTCGCACAGCACGGCGACTCCACCAGGCGCATAGCCTTCGTAGACCATGTCGTCGTAGTTATCATCGCTCGATTCGCCGATTCCCTTTTTGACTGCTCGATCGATGTTCTCTTTCGGCATCGAGTTTTTTCGAGCCTTGTCCAAGGCATACCGCAGCGCGAGATTGCCGATCGGATCGCCACCGCCGATGCGTGCCGCCACGATGATGGCTCGGCTGAGTTTTCCGAACAGCTTGCCGCGTTTCTTATCGACCGCCCCTTTGCGGATGGCGATATTCGCTGAGTGGGAGTGTCCTGCCATTGTGCCTGTCGTCTTTATTAGTGCGGCAGAGCCGCAAGTAAACCGAAGCGTTGGCGAGGGCACACGCTCCACAATACGAGGAATTCAGGTCTCGTGAAGCGCTCGCCCTCGCTAACGCTTCGGGTTCGTGTCGCGGCATTGCCGCCTTCATCACTGCGCTTTCTTCAGCTTCTCTTCTAATTTCTCGATCAACTTTTGATCGGGGGTTTTGTCGTCCTTTGCGTCCTTGACGGCTCGTTGCCAGTTTTCGACCGCCTTGGCTTTGTCGCCGAGTTGTTGGTGGACGTCGCCGAGATGATCGAAGATTGTCGCATCGCTGCCGCGCGGGGTTTGCACCGCTTTCTCCAAGAATGGCAACGCCTCTTTCAGCTTGCCGAGCTTGAAGAGCACCCAGCCCATGCTGTCTTGATACGCCGCGTTGTCCGGTTCGGCCTTGATCGCTTTCGCGATCATGCTGTGAGCCTTTTCCAGGTTCTTCCCTTGATCAGCGTACAGATAGCCGAGGTCATTGTTGACCGATGGATCATCCGGCGTTTCGACCAGCACTCGTTCCAAAATCTCTTCGCCCTTGCGGATGTCGCCGCGTTGGACGTGGATGTTGGACAGACTGAATTGCGATTGCCTCACAAGCCGTTCGTTTTTTCCCGTGAACTTGGTGATGAACGCCTCGTACAACGGAACCGCCTTGTCCCAGTTGTGAGCGTGGTAATAAATCCAAGCTTCTTGGAATTCGATGAGCGGATTATTCGGAATGATTTTGGCGGCTTCAGCGACCGCGGCCAGCGCGGCGTCGGTGTTACCACCCATTTCTTCGGCCTGAGACAAAAAGAACAAGAACTGCGGCCGAGACTCTTTCAGTGCGGCATCCGTCGCGGCTTCGCGGAAAATTCGCGCCGAGTCAGCAAACAAACGAGCGTCCAACAGCACGCGGCCAAATTCGTCGAACAGATTGCTGGTTCGATCACGACGCAGCTTGATCGCGAACCGATAAAACGCCTCAGCCGGTTCAAACTTCTTCAGGCTCGCGGCGATCTTGGCCAGCATCAGACTGCCGCCAAAATCGAGCTTCGGCGAATCGCCGGTAATCTGCTCCTGACCGACCGCGAGCAGACTCGCGGCAAACTCTTCGTCTTTTTGAATCGCTTGCATTTCGTGTTCTAAATCGTCGGCCACCTTGTCGATTTCCGATTCGCGGGAGAGTGCCTGACCGAGCGCTTGCAGCAATTCGGCCGGTCGCTTCTGTTCGCGATACAGCGCCGCCAAGCCGGCAAAACCTTCGATCGAACGCTCTCGCTCCAGCGTCTTCTTGAACAGTTTTTCGGCATCGTCATAGCGTTTGGCTTCGACGTATTGCCGCGCCAAAAAGAACTGCAATGTGTGATTGTGCTGATCCGCTTCGGCCATCTTTTCCAGCTGCGGCAGCAAATCGTTTGACTTGTTTTGCTGCTTCA
This sequence comes from Planctomyces sp., assembly GCA_031375695.1. Lineage (GTDB taxonomy): Bacteria > Planctomycetota > Planctomycetia > Planctomycetales > Planctomycetaceae > SXKJ01. Next base: position 4,878 of record JANMIF010000381.1, on the reverse strand, counting down.
GAATTTCGGCCAACAATTGATAGGCCGCCTTCCCCTTAGATTGAAGCTGCGCGTCGAAGTAGGTCTGCAAATGTTCGAGCGCCTGATCATATTTGTCCGTGAGCACATACGCTTGAGCGAGGCTGAAGGCGATGCTGCCTGGCTTGGTTTTCTTCCCTTTGGCCGCTCGCTCCAGCGCGACGATTGCCCGCTCTGGTCGCTTGGCGTCGAGGAACACTTGCCCGATCGCCTCGAAGGTCGTCCGTTGATGCTTCTCCAGTTCCTGCCGAGTCTGAAAGTCGAGGTGATATTTTTCGTGATTGATCTTGGCATCCAGCACGACCTCAAACGCATCGGCCGCTTTGTCCATTTGCGACGTGATCAGGTACAGCAGCCCCAGATCGCGCATGACCGTGACGTAGCGGCCCGATTGCCGATCCAACTTCTTCGACTTCGCCGCCTGTTCCAGCAACTGCAACGCTTCGGGGACTTTTTCCTTCGTTGCCAGATGAATGCCGACTCGCTGCAACAAATCGACGTCGTCGGGAGCCAGCTCAATTGCCTTGAGCGCGTACTTGATGGCTCGATCCTGTTCGTTCAAACCAAACGCCAACGGAATGAGTGCTCGATAAACCGGGCCGGCGGTGGGGTCTAAATCAATCGACTTTTCGTAGGCCGCGAGCGCTTCGCGAAACTCTTCTCGCGATTCGTGTAATCGCCCTTTCATGAACCAAGCTTTCGCATCGATCTGCTGCTGCGCGGCGGGAGTCAGCGGTCGAGCGGGCCGAAACAGTTCCGGCTTCTCAGTTGCCTCGGCTCGCGCATCACTTTTCACGGTCGAGCGCGGCGATTGATCGGTCGGTGCCACATCCTGTGCGAGATCGCGATCAGTTCGACGGCTCAATGGTGAAGCGACCGCCATGTCTGATGACCGAGCGGCGGCCCAACCGGCAATCAACATCAAACCGCTCAAAAACCGGATGGCCACGTTCGAGCGACCATAGCCTTGCCGAGAAAATGTCATAACTCACGTCCTTGATGAAACAGTCCGATCATTTAGCTCGCGAAGACAACTCGCCGAGCCAATCGGGATCGGGGCGGATTCTAGTGGGCAGTGACCGCGATTCCCAAGTCAGCTTTTGGCCTTGAAAATCGATCCCTGGTGGAAACCTACGGCAACTGTCAAATGTTGCTCTGCGACCTGCGGCGTCTCGACTCTGCGTTCGTCCAACTCGGGTCGCCCAATACGACCGAAAACGAAGTGCTTGTTGACGCGTCGTTGATTCAGTTCGGCCACGTTTCTATCGTGAGCCAGTGCCGTCGCCTCAAGTCATCATCGCGAGGTGGCTCCGTTATCCATCATCATGACGCACTCGACTCGACTTGGCTGACATGACTCAAAGACTTTCCAAGAATCCACTGCAGGGCGTCACGCTCGCAATGATCCTCGAGCAACTCGTCGCGCATTTCGGTTGGGCGGAGATGGCGTTTGCCATTCCAATACGGTGCTTTACTCACGATCCGAGCATCAAGTCGAGTCTCACGTTCCTCCGGAAAACACCCTGGGCTCGGGCGAAGGTTGAGGCGTTCTACCTCGACTGCCTGGACGAGATCGGTTCTGACTCGGACAAGCTGGAAGATGGCCCTGGGGTGGATTGATCGTGTTGATCACCGAGCCGCGGGATCAATGCCGTAACACTGTCGCCAGAGCCGATACAGCGACGGGCGTTGCTCAAGCATTCGATTGGGCCGTTCAAAGAAGCCTTCGGTCGCCACGCAAAAAAACTCTTCGGGACTTTCCGCCGCGTAATCATCGAGCAACGTCCGTCGGCCCCGATCCGATTCCCGCACCTGCCGAGCAAACTCGCTTTCAAACGCCGTCAACCACGCAACGTCGTCTTCCGTCCGAGCGGCCTGCATCCACGCCGAGCGTTGTTCGTGCATCACATGCGCGAACTCATGCAACACGACGTTTTGCCCCGGCGTCGTGATGTGTTCGGCGGTCGGCACCTCGCTCCAAACCAGAATCACTGTCCCCGATTCGACCCACGCCTCGCCGAAGTGCTCGTCCGGAACATCGTCTTCCAGTTGCTGAAGCCAATCCCCGTGCGAGTAATCAATCCCCTCGGCCCCAATCCGCGCCCGCTGACCTTGATACGGCGTCGGATGTACCAACACATGCCGCACGCGATCCAGCCACTCGTCGTCAAAGCCGAGCGTCAGCAACATTGCATTCGCCGCGATGACGACTCGCACCTCGTCCGTGATCTCGAATCCACGGCAACCTTCCCAGCTCGTCGCATGGACGAAGACCTGAATCCGCTGCCGCCACCGCGCAACCAAATCATTTGGCAGCCGAGCCGTCTGTTTCACATGTCGCCGCAGAAACTCATCCCACGCCGCCGGAAACGGTTGCTCCAACCAGCGTCGTCGTCGACGATCTCGAAACCATGCAAACATGCCTACTTCTTGTCCAACCGCTGCAGGCGGATGTGGCGATAAAACGCCTCGGATGGCGGCCCGCCATGAATCTGCACGGCAATCACTCCCGAACGCACTGCCGAGTCATCTTCCTCGGTGAAGTCCACAGTCTTCACGCCGTTCAACCACAGTTGCGTCTTCGCTCCTTCGCACCGAATGCGGAATTCATTCCATTCCCCCGGCTTGAAAACCTTCTCGACCTCCGCCTTGTCGCCGTGAGCCAAAAACTTATTCCGCCGCGATTCGTCGTACAGCGATCCCCAAATGCAGCGACCCTGCATGTGTCCCATGTCGCATTGATAGCCACTCACTTCGTGATGATTCGGAATCCGCTTCGTTCGAAACTGCACGCCGGCATTCGCCCCATCACCGACAAGTTTCGCCTGCAACCGCAATTCAAAATCTCCGAACTCCCGCTTCGTGCAAAGAAACTCGTTATGGGGAATTTTCTCTTTCATCGTCCCGCCAATGATTGCTCCGTCCTCGATCCGAAAGATTTTTAGATTCCCTTCCCAGCCATCGAACGTTTTCCCATCGAAGAGCGACTCAAACCCCGACTCGATTTTCACCGAGTCCGCCGCCTGATCGGCCAGGCTCAGCGATCCCCAGCTTGTGCCAATCAGAGACACACTCATCGCCACTAAGCCGACCTCGATCACTCGCACAAAAACTTGTCGCAACGCCATGATCCACTCCGTCACAATTCGCAATCTGGAAATCTTTGCCTCGGACACACCCGGACCATAAAACGCCCCTCTCTTGCCGACAATCGACCGCTCCAATTTTTTTCTCATGGCTCAGTGGAATTGCTTTCCGGTCTGGTTAGAATCCCGCCCCGCTTCGCCCCTATAGCTCAATTGGTAGAGCAAATGACTCTTAATCATTAGGTTCAAGGTTCGAGTCCTTGTGGGGGCACTTCAGAAAGCCGCAGCCGTAAATGGTTTGCGGCTTTTCGTTTTCTTGGGCGAAATTCTGGATGGTCCAAGATTCGGAATTGGTGACGTGGTCCGCTCCCCTGTCGCTGCGCTCAACGGAGACTCACTGCGTTTCAGGGAACCCAGCTAAAGCCTGTTGAAAAACGTGGGGCAGGTTTTCAACCTGCCTGAAATCTTCGGCATTCGAGCAGGATGAAATCCTGCTCCACGAGTTTTTCAACAGGCTGCTAAAGCCGGAACTACGAACACACGTGCGCTGCAGCGTTCGTAGCATGCTCTCATTGATTTCGGACGCATCTCGTCGAACCGAAGCGTTTCTGGCAGATGACGGATCTCATTCGTCTCAGCGATCCCCAAGAGTTTATTTTTAAAATCTTTGGCCGGGTTTGCGCGCCGAATGCGCATTAACTACTGCAGGGAAGCGCCAACCTCGCGGCGGTGCCGCGTTTGAATTGGGCAGTTCGTCAGCGAAAGTGAGGCACGGCGTGGGTACTTTTCACGGATCAACCGAGTTCGTAGCTGCGTTCGCCAGAACGTGGGCACCCCCGCGACAACCCCACGTTCTGGCGAACGTGGGGACGGCGGTGCGGCACGGAACGCTCGGGGAGGGACCGGTTCTTTGGAACTGGACGAGTTTTGCAAGAGCACTCCTACGAGCGTTCCGTGTCGCATCGACGGTGAAGAATCGTTGCGATTGCATCATCCCACTGAGGCCCGTGACGCAGTCCGCGAAATTTCAGCGACTGATCTTTCTTTTGCGGACCTTCGCTCGTAGATTGGCTGGCTATTGCTCTTGCAAAGCGAATCGCGCCATTAACTCCAGAGAACCCTGGCTGACGCCGCGCGTCGGTCGAGAGGGGTTGTTAGTGCTTGGAGTTTTCGAGACTGCCGCATCGCGGCTCAATCATCTCTGGCGGCTCGGCCTGTCTTTCGATCCGCCCGAATGCCTGCCGCCGACCCCTCGTCCTGGGACGAGTGCGAATCAAGAAAGAGTAGAGCGGCGAAGCCGCAGATACATAGCCGTCACCGCTCCGCGTGACGAGCGGAACGCTTCCCGACGCTGTGTGAAGCGCTCGGCTCATCACGCGGAGCGATGATGGCTACGTAGAATCTCGCCAAAAAAACGACACCTTTGGCCTTAACTCTCTAAGAAAAAGTGAGAAACTCCATGAGCGATGTGAACCCGAACGGAGAGTCGGAAGCCAAACCGGTTCCGGAAGTGAAAATGCCGATTGGCGACGGCCTACAAGCTGGCTTGGGCGCGATTCAGCAGGTGTTTGAGGGGATCGTGAACGCGGCGAAAAACGCGATCGGGCCGGAAATGCTCGGCAATCTTAAAGCCGCCGGGTGCCTGCATTGGAAAAGTAGGTAGTCAAGTTGGTGCGGTTCGGGACCAGTAGTGTTGCCAGGTGGCGTATTCGCTGCGGTAAAGGGCGCGGAGTTGGCAGAGGTCGGTGGTGCCTTCGACGTGCCAGCGCATGCC
>JANMIF010000375.1:0-2258 GCA_031375695.1 Planctomyces sp. | reverse complement strand
GTTCAAGAGCGCTGCGCCGCGAAAGGAGGAAAATCCAAGCATGCAGATAGCGAGGCCGAGGGGATTCTTCTCTTGCTCCTCATCGTCAAAGGCCAGGAAGACCCGCGCTCCGCCGTGCTTGAGCAAACCGGGGATCAGATTCTCCCTCGCGGTTTGCGACAGCGGCGCATTGCTACCGAATGCATCGCGGGAGTACATATCCAGCAAATCGACCACCCAGCGGGCATCTTGGGAATCGTGCAAGTCGGCGGGGCGGACGGGCATAAGATGCGGAACCTTTGGGAAGGCGAGTTGTCATTGGGAGGGCGAGGCCACTGCTGTAAACATCATTTGGCGTCTTGCAGTATACGGTAGATGGAGGTGTGGCCGCCGGCGATTGGTTTCTTCGGCGTGGCGGGTGGCGGTCGTTTTTTAGGGGGCGCTTTGAGCCAGCGGTTGTGCCATTCGTGGCGGAGGAGTTGCGTCAGGTGGCGGCGCAGGTCGGCCCCCTTGTTGAAGGTGGGGATGGTTATCGTGAGGTTCAGTTTTTCGGCGATGGTGTGCAGGGAGGTCAGTTCTCGGTGAACGTCTTTGAACAACAGTTCGCTGGAGATCGTCGCAGGCGAGCGCCGTTGGGCGGCCGCGATGTAACCGCGGGTGACCTGAATCAGGTTGTAGAGCAACATGCAGAACGCGCCCTGAAAGATCGTGCCCTGGGGACTGCTGCTGATCAATTGCTGCAAATGAAACACTTCCGTTACTTGCTGAAAGACGCGCTCGATGTTCCAACGGAGGCGATATGTTTCGAGCAAGTCGGTAGCGGGAAATTCAGCCGCGTCGAGCAGATCGGTCACCAGGATCAAAGCTTCTTCGCCGGGCCGGGTGAGCGTGATCATTCGCACATACAACCGTTGCTTGTTGCTGGGCGCTCCGAGCCAACCCCATTCCTCTCGATACGAGCGCCGCTCAGCATCGACGCCGTGCCGTGGCGCGCGTTCGGGATCGGCGTAGAACTTGTTTTTCGGATGAAATCGCAGGAGAAAATGATCGCCACCCTCCTGAAATCGCCGTGTTTGCACCAGGTCGCAGAACTGACTGTCGCACACGTAGAGGCACTTGAGTTTCGTGCGCATCCGGAGTTGCGGCAACAGATCGGGGATCAGCGGCGCATCGTTGGTCTCGCCGTCCAAGTGCGCATTCATCGCGGCGATCAACCCCGTCCGCAGATTCAACCCGGCCAGCGCTTTGCCGCCGAGCGGCGAGCCGGCGTAAACCCGCGCCGGCTTCAATCGCTTGGCGACATTCTTGAGCTTCTTGCCGTCGATGACGTAGACCGCGAACTGCTGCAAACAGACCGGCAACTCCTGCGTCGCCCGCACCGGAAACATTTCCAGCAAGCGGTCCGTCGCGTGACTCAACAACGCGTTGCTCAAGCCGATGGGAATCCGCCGCAGCTTGCCATACACGGCCTGCCGCGACGCCTCCAGTTCGTCGCATTCTTCAAGACGAATCAGCGCCTGCCGCGCGCTCCCTTCGTGTTCGAGCAACGCATCGGCAATCAACTGCACCAGGCTCGAAAAACTCACCAGGCTCGCATACGACCGCCCCCGATGCTCCTCGAAAACTCCTTCGAGAAACGACTCCTCGGTGGCCCACGCCAACAACGACAGCACACCCTCTGCCAGCGGCAACGACTCCAACAACTTCCGAGACAGGCCATCCATGGCGTTCCTCCAATCCAAAAACCGGGCATCCCATGCCTCACAAGTTTCCTGATTGCAAGAACTTAAGTAAAGAGAAGATGTTTACAGCAGTGGCCTCGCCCTCCCAATTACAACTAGCTGCTCAGCAATTGAGCCAGTGCATTGATAGCCGCGCGAGCCTGGTCGATACCGCCCAGCGATTCAACGAGCTTCTTGGCCTTGATGAGGTGCTGAATATCACTTCCGCCGGCTGCTGCCGCGGCCTTGCGACCTGGCTTCGGGCCGCGCTTGCCGACTTTGCCACCCTTCTTTTTGGCATTCGACAGCACCGTGCTCACAAACTGAGCCGACACCGCCAAGCCGGTCTTGCCGAGACCTTCGGCAATTTCCTTGGGAGAAGCCGTCGGGTTGGCATCCTTGTATTTCCGAATTTCAGCCGACTTGTTAGGACCACCCTTGGCTTTCTTGGCCATACGATCATTCTCCCAATAGTTTCTAGTGTCAAAACCTGTCACCAATGCAAGGTGTTACGCTATCGGCAGTTTCACTCATTGTCAATCATCAGTCCGGGCTGAA
>JANMIF010000363.1:0-21261 GCA_031375695.1 Planctomyces sp. | reverse complement strand
GCGCACTGCAACGTCGGCATCCTGACTCAAAAAAACTCATCGCAGCCTCCTTGCTACGTGGGACTTGTTACATCCACACAGTCGCAGGAGGCTGCGATTTTGTTAAGACGAATTGAACGGTATTGCGTTTAGCCCGGACGGGAAACGGCTGGCGTCGACAGGTGGACATGGAACAGTTGGAACAGTTGGAACAGTGAAAATTTGGGATGCTCGGCCGTGGACACCGGAGTTGCGAGCGGAACGTGAGGCACTGAGTCTGATTCACTTCCTGCGAGACCACGACCAACCGCAGTCCGAATGGCTCAACGCCATCTCCTCCGACCAAACCCTCAGCGCCCCCGTCCGCCAACGCGCCCTGCAATTTGCCCGCGAATGGAAATGAATTTGGAGTGCTGCGACCCGAGTCGCAGCTTTCAAACGACGTTGTTGTTGATTCCGCGCGGATTCTTCGCACAGCGCGTTTTGAAAAGCGACGGCTCTGGCCGTCGCAGTCCAAATGCGGAGCTTGAGGCGCTGAGTCTGATTCACTTCCTACGAGACCAGGGCCAACCGCAGTCCGAATGGCTCGCCGCCCTCTCGGCGGACCAGACCCTCAGCGAACCCGTCCGCAAACGTGCCCTGCAATTCGCCCGCGAATGGAAGCCGTAGGTTGGGACTCCGTCCCGACCGAATGGCGTGAACAGCCCAAACGCGCGACCTCGCAGCGGATCGTGAGTGCGAAAATCATCGGCGAAGTTTTGAAGGCAGGGTCGGGACGGAGTCCCAACCTACGCGCGGCAGCGTTGATTCAGTTCGGCGGCGTTTCTATGGTGGTTTCATGCCGACTCCTCAAATCGTCATCGACACCAATGTGCTCGTCGCTGGTCTGCGATCGAAACGTGGCCGAGCCTTCGAGTTGTTGTCGCTTGTCGGAACGAAAGCCTTCGACATTCATCTCTCGGTGCCGTTGGTGTTGGAATACGAAGAGGTTTTGTTGCGAGAACGGTCGAGACTGGAGATTTCAGAGTCGGCTGTGCAGACCGTGATCAACTACCATTGTGCCGTGGCCACACACCACGAAATCTTTTTCCTGTGGCGTCCCTACCTGCCGGATGCCGACGACGACATGCTGCTGGAACTGGCCGTCAAAGCCGGTTGCCAATTCATCGTGACCTACAACTCACGTGACTTCACGGCCATCGAGCAATTCGGATTGCAGGCCGTGACCCCCGCTGAGTTCCTGAAACTGATTGGAAACATGCCATGAGCACTCTGGTTGTTCGCTTGCCCGATTCGCTTCACAAGAATTTGCAGTCCGTGGCGGATCGCGAAGGGATTTCCATCGACCAATTCGTCTCGACGTCGGTCGCCGAAAAGATGTCGGCCCTGATGACGCAGGATTATTTGACGGAACGAGCGGCCAAAGCCAATCGCGAACAATACCTCGCCGCACTGTCCGAAGTTCCGGACGTCGAACCTGACGACTTCGACAAATAGCGGCTAAAATCGCGGACGTAGCCGCCAGAGTTGCGAGCGGAGCGTGAGGCCCTGAGTCTGATTCACTTCCTGCGAGCCCACGACCAACCGCAGTCCGAATGGCTCAACGCCATCTCCTCCGACCAGACGATCAGCGAAGCAGTTCGGCAACGGGCGTTACAGTTCGCTCGCGAGTGGAAGCCGGAGCCGCCATCGAAGGAGCTACCGAAATGATCCCGCCTTTCGATGAGCATGGTTACTTGCCGCCCGACGTTTACGCCGCGACGTTCGAGGAAATTGCCGAACGATTTGGCCGACACACTCCACTGCGACGTGCCAGGCAGAAAGGGTTCAGTTCCGAATGGCACTGTCGTCAGTGAAATGACTGCAGGTGGCGCGGACCTTCGGTTGGCGCGTGTCGGAAGTCTGTTGTAGTTTTCGGACAGACGAGGATGGGTCTGGGATTGTTTGGCCGTCCTTGGCTACGGTTGTGAAATGCCCTTCTTGGTTGGCTTGCGAGACACAGCCAAGGAGGGCCTTTTCATACGCAACGTAACGGATTCCAGCAGCAGCGTGAGTGGCCAGTTTCAGCAAGTTGTGGCCGCGTTTTTGTCGCAGCCGGGCTTGCCGTTCGCCGGATTACTCTCGGCCGAGCGGGTGCAGCGGGTCTTCGCCAAACACCAGAATCTGTTCGCAATGAACGGTATCTATTCGACGGATGTTAAAGGGGGCGCTGCTCGAATCCACGTTCTCCCGAACGCGGCTACTCTACTACACCGGAATGACATCACCATGCACGTTGGTTAGGCGGCGTTGGATGCCGTTGTGGTAGTAGGTCAGGCGTTCGTGGTCGATGCCCAGCCGGTGCAGGACCGTGGCGTGGAAGTCGTGCCAGGCGACGCGGTTTTCGACGGCTTTCCAGCCGATCTCGTCGGTTGAGCCGTAGGCTGTTCCCGACTTCAGGCCCGCACCGCACATCCAGACGGTGAAGCCGTATTGATTGTGATCGCGGCCGGCTCCGAGAACACCGGCAGCCGATTGCGTGAACGGCGTGCGACCGAATTCTGACGTGAACAGCAGTAGCGTGTCCTCCAGCATCCCACGTTGTTTTAGGTCGCGGATCAACGCGGCGATCGGGCGGTCGATGCGGATCGCTTCACGCGCGTGATTTTCGCGCATGTCTTCGTGGCCGTCCCAATTGATGCGCGGCGATCCGAACGCTCCTCCGGAAAACATCTGGATAAAACGGACACCCCGTTCCAGAAGCCGTCGAGCCATCAAACAACCGCGACCGAAATCGACCGTGGTCGCGTCGTTCAAGCCATAGTCGGTTTGAGTCGCCTCCGTTTCGGCGGCGAGGTCAGTCACCTCCGGCACGGCCAGTTGCATCTTTGCCGCCAGTTCGTAGCTGCGAATTCGAGCGACCAGCGCATCGTGACCGGGAATCCGCGCGAGGTCATTCTCCGCAATGTCGGCCAGTCCCGTGGGAGCCGTTTGTCGCAGATGCCGTTCGTTGAGCTGTCGCAACAGCAATCGCGAGGCGGCTTCCGTTCGCGGTTCGATCGACCGCGCGGGCTGTAAATCGTCGATCGGTGTTCCTCGGCTACGGATGACGACCCCTTGATGCCTCGCCGGCAGAAACCCGTTCGTCCAATTGATCGACCCGCTGGCAGGCAAGCCGCGCGTATCAGGGATCACGACATAAGTCGGCAGGTTGTCGGTGTCGTTTCCCAGCCCGTAGGACAGCCAAGCTCCGATGGTCGGGAAGCCATTCAACCGGAAGCCAGAGTTTTCTTGAAACGTGGCTGGAGTGTGATTGCTGGTCTCAGCCCACATCGAACGAATCACCGTAAGCTCATCGGCGACCGACGCAATGTGCGGCAACAAGTCCGAGACCCACAAGCCGCTCTCGCCCCGTTGCCGAAACGTCCAATCGTTTTTCCGCAGCAAGCCGACTTGTCCAAAGAACACATCTGGGCGTTCGTCGCCACCGAGCGGCTGTCCGTGTCGTTTTGTCAGCTCCGGTTTGTAGTCGAACGTGTCGACCTGACTAAAACCACCGCAAGCCACGATATGAATGACACGCCGAGCTTTCGGAGTTCGATGCGGTGGCGGATCGGGCGCTTCGCCCGGCACGACTTCCGCGTGAAGCTCGCCACTACGCAACAACAGACTCGACAATGCCGAACCGCCCAGACCGGTCTGAGTCCACGAAAAGAAACCTCGGCGGCTAAGCAACTCGGACATCCAAGGTCTCACGTTTGTGTTTTACTGTGGCCCGCGCGACTTGCACGCGTCATCACAAGCTAACCCGATGGGCGAGCGATGGCGAGTGTTTCACTGAACTTGGAATCGGCAGCGTTGGTGAACGCTCGCTCTCGCTCACGCTTCGGGTTAATTTGTGAGGCAATACGAAGTCTCACGACTTCGGCAACGGAACAAATTCTATGACGCTGCTGTATTCCGACCCGATCTTTTTGGAACACGACACTGGCCGACACCCGGAGTCGGCCGAGCGCCTGCGGTCAGTTACGACCAACTTGGCGGCGATGAAGCTGGACAAAGCCTGCTCGCACGGCGAGATCGTGGCGGCGTCGCGCGAGCAATTGCGGCGAGTGCATTCGGCCGAGCACATTGACCGTGTTGAGCGATATTGCCGGGAGGGCGGCGGTCGGATCGAAGCGGATACCGTGTGCAGTCGGAAGTCCTACGAGGTGGCTCTGCGAGCGGCAGGGGCCGCGTGCGCGGCGGTCGATCAAATCCTGACGCTTGAAGCGAAACAGTCGCGAGCACTCTGTTTGACCCGGCCGCCGGGGCATCACGCGCTGGCGAAGGGGCCCATGGGATTTTGTTTATTCAACAACGTGGCTGTGGCCGCGCGGCACGCTCAGGCGGCGCACGGGCTGAAGCGAATCTTGATCGTCGATTGGGACGTGCATCACGGAAACGGCACGCAGGACATTTTCTACAACGACGGCGAAGTCCATTTTTTCTCGGCTCATCGCTTTCCGTTTTATCCCGGCAGTGGTGATGCGAATGAAACGGGCGAAGCGAACGGCCTGGGGGCGATCTTCAATTTGCCGGTTAAGTTCGGAACCGCACGTCGCGAATACTTGGCTCGTTTCGAGCGGATGCTGCTCGACGCGGCCAAGCGATGCCGCCCAGAGTTGGTGTTGCTCAGTGCCGGCTTTGACGCGCATGCCAAAGACCCGATCGGCTCGCTCGGCCTAGAGTCGGAAGATTTCGAGACGCTCAGCCAATTGGTACTCGGCGTGGCGAACGAATACTGCGGCGGGAAACTCGTGAGCCTGCTGGAAGGGGGCTACAACGTCGAAGTGTTAGCCGAGTGCGTGGCAATTCATTTGACCGCTTTGAATGCGGCAGAAAAACCACAGTAACTTAATTGTTTGCGGTAACGCTCCAATCGACGAATCGCAGTCCCGGGGGTTTCTGTCCGTCAACTCGTTGGGTTCAATTGGAGCCAGCGACGCCGACTTCATGGAACTTTGATTGTCGGCCGAATACGACAATTGGACCATTGACGACATCGAGCATTGACTGCGGGTTCACGTCGCGGAGCGGAAATCGGGAAGGTGATCACGGCGGGTTGAAGATCGGGACGAGAGTTGGCATTCTCTGCAGCCTGATATTTGTGGCGCACGCGGCTCGCGTGCAGCCAAATGGGATTCGTAAGGACTCACTCTCACAGATCGCATGCGAGCCGCATGCGCCACAGCAAACCGGTTGATCTTGGACGAAAGCCGTTCTGAACACAGTGACTCAGATTTGATCGCCGCCACGCTGGCGTGCGACACGGCGGCATTCGGTGAATTAGTCACGCGTTATCAGAACCGCCTGTTTCATTCGTTGGTCCACATGCTTGGTTCTGCGAGTGACGCCCAAGACGTGGCCCAAGAAGCGTTCGTCCTGGCTTTCCAAAAGCTGATCACGTTTCGCGGGGAGTCGCAGTTTTATTCCTGGCTGTTTCGGATCGCGATGAACGCGGCGGTGAACTTCCGCCGCAAGAACCGCTCGCTCGGTAGTTCGCTCGACGCCGCGAAAGAACGGATTGGAACCGAACCAATCGATGGCCGAGGCGACACGCGCCCCGATCAGCCGCTGGAACAAATCGAAACGCAGCGACTGGTTCGCGCCGCGCTGGCTCAAATGACCGAAGAGTTTCGCATCCCGCTGATCATGGCCGAAATGGAGGAGATGAAATACGAAGAGATTGCCGAGTTGCTCAACTGCCCGATCGGCACCGTCCGCAGCCGCATTCATCGAGGCCGCGCCGAACTCCGCGAAAAACTTCGCCGCCTGATGAAAGACGAACAAGACTTTCCGGACGAGACAACTCACTAACTCGAAGCGTCAGCCCAATCGTCCAAACTGCCGCTCAAGTTCGTTCTCAGTAAGCACGAGTGCGGTCGGCCGACCGTGCGGACAGTGATGTGCGTCGTCGATTAAATGCCGCTGGGCGAGCAGAGTGTCAATCTCTTCGGGCGACAGTCGGTCCCCCGCTTTGATCGCGGCTTTACAAGACATCATGTGCAGCAACGAATCGAGCAGGTCGCGGCGGTCCGGTTGCTTTTCCGGTCGATCAAGTTGCTCGGCAAGGTCGCGCACCAGTTGTGGCAAGTTGGCTTTCGCCAGCATCACCGGATAGCGGTCGATCAACACGGTTGTCTTGCCAAATTCCCGAATTCCGAAACCAAGTTGATCCAGCATCTCACCGTATTCCAACAACAACGCGGTGTCCTTCGGAGTCAGTTCCACCGTTTCGGGAACCAGCATTCGCTGCGACTCAACCCCATTATTGAGGACTCGTGGACGCAAGTATTCGTACATGATCCGTTCATGCAGCGCGTGCTGGTCAATGAGCGTCAGCCCTTCTGTCGTCTCGACAACAATGTACGTATCTCGAATTTGCATTGCCCGCCACCCACCCGGCGTCCCGGTTCGTGGCGCTTCGTAGCACAAGCTTCCGGTTGGTGCCCCACTTTCACACACCGACACATTCGCTACCGAGTCTGTCTGCTCGCCGCCAATCGTTGACGGTTCGCCGCTCATACCGGAAGCACTGAGATTCGATTTCGTCGAATTCGTGTCTTGAAACAACGCTCCGGCATCAATCGGCTGATGGCTTGCAGCCGTCGTCGTTGTCGGCGGCGCGGCGAATCCCGATAACAGCGCCGGGTCGAATCGAGATGCCGGTCGCGAATCCCATAAGCCTGTTTCCCCCGGTCGAGTCGTCGGCGTCCACGCTTGAAGCTGTACTCCCGCAGGGCGCGGTCCCGCACCGCCCGTCGCGAACGGATTGCCGGACGAGCCTGGTAGTTGTACCGCCGAATCGAGGTTGAGGCTCAAGAACTTGCTTCGCAGCATTGATAGCAGTTGCCGAAACAACGCCTGGCCGTCGGCGAACCGGACTTCAGTCTTCGTCGGATGCACGTTGACATCGACCAGCTCGGCCGGGACGTCCATATACACGAATGCAATCGGTTGCCGACCAATCATCAGTAGCCCGCGATACGCCTCGGTCAGCGCGTGTTGCAACGAGCGGTCTTGAATCCAACGGCCGTTCAAAAACAGGTGCTGACTTTTGCGAGTCGATTTGCTGACGCTCGGATGCCCGACGTATCCCCACATCCGCACGCCGTTCGCTTGCGATTCAACCGCAATCAGCGATTCGGCCAACTCGTTGCCGAACAACAGCCGGATGCGATCCAGCAACTGCTGGGTGCTCGGCAATTCAAACACTGGTTTGCCGTTATGCCGCAGGACCAAATGCAGTCGCGGATGCGCGAGCGCGATCCGTGTGAAATGTTCGGTCACATGTGCGAACTCAGTGCCGATCGTCTTCAGAAATCTCCGCCGCACCGGCGTGTTGAGAAACAGTTGCCGGACTTCGATCTGCGTTCCAACTGGGCATCCGCACGGTTGCGGCGGCGCGATCTGGCCACAATCAACTGCGATTTCGTAACCGGTTGAGGAGTCGGCTCGGCGGCTACGGATTCGCAGGCGGCTCACTTCGGCAATCGACGCTAACGCCTCGCCCCGAAAACCCATCGTGTGAACGTGAAACAAATCGTCGGCCGATTGAATTTTACTCGTGGCGTGCGACTTCACCGCTAGCAACAAGTCCTCTGGATGAATCCCCTCGCCGTCATCGACGACGCGAACCAGTTCGCCGCCACCTGCTTCCAGATCGACTTCGATTCGCGACGCCAACGCATCGAGACTGTTTTCTAACAACTCCTTGACGACATTCGCCGGTCGTTCAATGACTTCCCCAGCCGCGATCTTGTTGACCACCGAAGAATCGAGTTGCTGAATGCGAGACATCAGGCGGGAACTCCGGGAAATGACGAATGACGAAAGAATGACGAAGCTCGAATGACGATTGACCAAGAATTCCATTGGCGAAGACTCCCCTCGCCGTTCGGCTTCTTTCGTCATTTCGTTTTGGGATCATAACCGAGCACTGCATATTCAAAACGCGTCCGGCCGGCCGCGTCGGCTTGCAGGCGGTCGATAGCCAAAGGCAATCCGTTCAGAGCTGCTTCGTATGTCGCTGCCTTCACATCGCCGTAACTCAGCACGATCAACACCAAAGTTTTGGGTTGAGCAAGCAGGCGATAGCGCTCGAACAACTTCGCTGCGAATTCGCGGGGTGTCTCGGCTCGAAAGGATGTTTCGTCGTTCGACGCCTTCAACGTCGTCACGCCACTTTCCGAAACCGACAACTCCCAGACATCCGCTCGCTTGCGGAGTTCGTGAAACGTCAGCAAGTGCTTGACTAGCTCCTGACCACGACGGCCTCGCAGTTTGCGAAATTCCTGCTGCATCGCGGCGACTTCGCCCTCATCAAGCGGATCATCGGGAAACCGCTGCTGCAACAATTTCGACACCGCATCGTCCGGCAAGTTGAACAATTCTGCCGCCAGCTTTCCGACTAAATCCCGTTGTTCGAACGCCGTTTCTGCGATCATTTCCGCTTCGCGACGCTCTTGAGCCACCTCGTTCCGTTCGGCTTTGAGGTCATTCCGCTCCTGTTCCGTCTGCTCGATCGCTTGCGATGCACGGGCCTCTTCTTGCTGAGTTCGTTCGCTCAATTCCATAAACAGCAAAAACAACACGACCAGCATCAGGTCCAGCAACGAAACCAACTGCACGGTGATCTTGCGGCGAGCGTTCTTCATGCTCGACCTCCCGGCCGCAAGTTGCTTTGAGTTGTCGCACTGCCACTCGATGTCGCGATCGACAACTCCCGCTTCGCGCGAGCCACCATGTCTCGAACTTGCTCGCGATTCTCGCTCAGCCGAGTAAATGCGGGTTCGATCAAGCTGTTGAAGAAAATTAAGATCACGGCTGCGGCCAATCCCGCGAACGTAGACCAAATCGACTCACCGAAGTGCTTGACGATATTACCGACCGACGCCGTCCCCCCCGCCGCATTCCCCTCAGCCAACGCGGCCCCGATGGCCAGCACTGTGCCGAGCATCCCGGCCAACGGATACGTTTCGATCATCGACCGCCAGACGTTGTATGCCGTTTCAAAACGCAGCGCGTGCAGATACCGACGCTTCTCGTCGAGGATATTCAACCGAATCGCCAACTGCTGCCGGTCGTCCACCCGATCCGGCGTATCCAGCGCCTCTTTGACATCGGTCAAAAACGCTTCGATCTGATCGGACAAATGGACGTTTCGATCCAACACGCTGCGATGCCGCAGTCCGCGCGTAAAATCTTCCAGCGCCTGAGCGATCGTCGCTAGGTTGTGCCGATACGCCGACCACAACATCACAAACACGACCACATGCCCGACGAAGGCCAACACAATGGCCGGCGTCGAAAATTCGGAACAGCGGCGAAGAAGTTCGTTGGGGATGTGCATGGTGGTCTGTGAAATGACGAATTCTGAAGTACCCAATGACGAAAGAATGACGAAATCCGAATGACGAAAAAAGTCAGTTCAATGTGGAATACCAAATGACTGCGGAATCGTCATTCGGATTTCGGGCTTCTTAGTCATTGACGCTCAAATCCCCAACCGTTCCAAAACATACAAAGCGCTTTCGGCTCGCAAGTTGGCGGCCCAGGCGTCGGGGATGGCTCGGCGTTTGATGATAGGGACTTCGCGGATGATGTTGATGTGCTGCTTTTCGCACAGGCTGCGGAAGTCGCGAAGCGTCATGAAGTGGATGTTCGGGCTGTTGTACCATTCGTACGGTAGCGAATCGGTGATCGGTGCTCGGCCTTGCCAGAGCACTTGAAAACGGACCTGCCAGTAACCGAAATTTGGGACGACTACGAGTCCCCGCTTGGCCACTCGCAACATTTCTTCCAGCACGAATTGCGGACGCTGCACTTGCTGCAACGTTTGACTGAGCACCGCGCAATCGAAGGACTTATCGGGGAATTCCACGAGACCAGCATCCAAGTTGGCACGAACGACCGGCACACCCCGCGCCATCGCCGCCAGCAAGTGTTCGGGGTCCAAGTCCACTCCTTGAACTTGGCAACCATGCTCATCGCGCATCTTGGCGAGTAACCGCCCATCGCCGCAGCCCAAGTCCACGACGCGGCTTCCTCGTTCCACTTGCTGCAACAGAATCTCGTCAGTCAATGCCGCCGTCGGGTCCGGCATGCAATATCGCTTGGGCATGAAACTTATAGACTCCTCAGTTTGATCGGACCCCTGAATGGACGATCCGGGGGTGGTTCCTGGCTGGACAAGATAACTGGAGTTGTCCGGAAATGGATGTCATCGGCACGGCGGGGGGGATCTTTTCAGTTACCTCACCGGCAAGCTCAAAGTGTTGGGTAAGGAATTCAAGGTAGCCATGACGACAATGGCGGCACGCCGGCCGGGCCAAGGACCTGCGAAAAAAATGTCAAGCGGGTCACTGCGTTGGGGCCAACAAGATGCTCTGGAGTCCATTTTGCTTCGTGTTGTTCAGACTCTTCATCGAGGTGGCAGTGGTAGCAACGATCTTCGATTCGAGCTTTTCGAAATCGAGCTTTGGTTTTCGGAAAAAGCGTTTCGCTGATGGAGAGGCCTTGCAAGTTAAACAGCACATTCGAGCCAGTTATCGCGAATGCGTGGACATGGACCTGTCGAAGTACTTCGATCGGCGACCAATGTTGCGCATCGTTGCCCGAATATGACGTGCTGCTCGTGCGAGTGGCTCGAAAGTTCCGCGACAAGCGGTTGCGGCGTTTGATCGGAAGTTATCTACATCGCTCGTAGTGTCGGCCTGGCCTAAAACCTTTGAACGCAACCCCGACGGCGTGCGTGAGATCCTGGTTTGGCGCGATTCTCTCGGCGGGAATCGATCGGTACTCGCACACCAATGACCATCAGCGTTCTTCCGCTAACGCTTCGTAATACCGTCGGATGTGATCGGCATACTTTGGAAGCAGTTTGTCGTGAGGCAGGTTGAGCATTTTTTCGCGCAAGGCCGGAGGCAAATGTCCCCAGATGGCTTCGCGGAGTTGCCGGTCGCGGCGGGCCAGCGTCTCGCGGTCGGCACCGGTGTTGTCGCGATCCGACGAGGTCTGAGCTTGCGGATTGTCCTTGCCGCGCGATTGGCCGGGGTTGCCATCCGAAGCCGTAGAGTTCGGGTCGCCATTCGGATCACCGTTCTGATTCGGCATTGGTACTGGCTGACCGGTGCGAGCCAAATGTTGTTGCGTGTCGGTTCGTTGTTGCCAGAGTTTCAGCAGCGTGTCGAGTTGCGAGACAGCTTGTTGCTGATGGGCTTGAGTCGGCTTTCCGGTGTCGCGACGTGAGAGTCCGTCGGCCGAACGGCGCATGGCGGACAACGCTCCGTCGCGTGGCGTGGCTTCATCCGGCGGCGTGGAGTCCGGCGATTCGGGCTGTTCGGCGGGGATACGATCGAGCAATTGACGTGTGGCGTCGCTCACTTGTTTCTGGTCGTTGGTCAATTGTTGGACCTGAGCCTCGCGGTGGTCAGTCGTTTCGTTTGACTGCGGCTTGTTCGCGTCCGCCTGCTCGGTTTCGTCGCGAATTTCGGCTTGCAGTTGCCGCAGAAGTTTCAGTTGTGCGACCGGCGGGACCGGTACATCGGATTGAGGTTGATCGGGATTTGAACGGGAATCCGGAGACGGTTCCTTCTCAGAGTCTGCGGTATTTTCTGTCGCCAATTTTAGCGAAAGAGCTTCGGCCAGTGACTTTAATCGCCGCAAGGCCGCTTGTTCGCGTGTGCGAGTTTCGTCGTCGAGTCGTTTGTCGCGCAGGCCGGCCGCCGCTGCCGAGAGATCACGCGCGGCGCGGTCGAGGATCAGCGATCCGGCATTGCGCGGCGAAGTCTCGTTCGCTGGTTGCGATTCGGTGGGAGAAATTCGTTCCGGGGAGATTGACTTTTGCAACTCGCGCACGGCGTCGGACAGCGACTTTTCCGCTTCGGCCAGATGAAGTACGGCTTTCGACAGCGGGCGAGTCCACTTGCCGACTTGAGCTTGTTCGCCAGAGAGGCGTGCGGTTTCGTCGATGACCTTCTGCTGGCGAGCGACAAAATCGCGAACAGACTCCGCGACCTGATCGGCGGTTGCAGCGGGCGAGGTCGTCTGGTCTTGCAGCTTGTCGGCGAGCGTCTGCAGATCGTCGCCCGCTTGTTGCTGCGAAGTCCCGGCCTGGCCGAGATTGTTTGCCGCAACATCGCGAGCTGCCTCACGCGTTCGCGCTGCGATCGCCCGTTTTTCTAACTCCGCCGCAGTATCGCGAGCCGCCTGCGTTGCCGAATTCGATGACGCCGCTGATTCGGAGTTTTCGGCAGCAGCTTCATTCGCTCGGGACAACAGTCGCTGATGCAACTGCTCGACCCGTTCGGCTTGTCTTGCTTGCCGATCCGCCAGTTTTGCCAAATCGGCTTGCTGTTGGCTCGACAGTTCAGTGGCAGAATGCCCCAGAGTCTGCGGTGCAAGCTCGGCCGTGTCGCGAGACAACGACCGTTGCGAATTGGCCAACTCCGCGATCTCACGAGCCAACTCGCGACGGTCGCGCCATTGAGTCAGATCACGAACTAAACTGTTTAGTACGGTAAACACGGCGGCTTGTTGATTGCTCGCCGTCGCGAATCGTTCGGCCAGCCGTTCGGTTTGTTGCCGATCTGGCTTGCGCGACGCATCGGCCAATGATTTGACGATCTCACGCAATGCGGCTTCTAGCGGCGGCAGCGATTCGCGACCGAGTTGCTCTAACATTTGAGCCACTTCGGACAGTCGCTGTTGCACGGACGAGACCGTTAACCGATTGGTCTCCAAGTCCGCCAGCAAGTGTCGCGCGCGATCGACTACACCGTCATCGCGGCCGATCAATCGCAGGTCGATCTGTCGCTGATCGAGATCAATTCGCTTAAGCGAATCGCGGTCTTCTGGACGAAGCTCAAGAGTTTTGTCGAATTGAACTCGCAGATCGGTCGTTTGCGATTGCGTGGACGTCTGTCGTTCGGCGAGGTTCAGCAAGTCTTGCAGCAACAAATCCAGCCGACCGGCGATCTCAGCCGCTTTCGTTTCGGCAGAAACTATCGTCAGCGTCCGCACCACACTGCGGCCAACTCGCGGTTCACCGAAATCGCAAGCATCCCGCGCGAGCACTTGCAATCGGACGCGGTCACCCGGTTGCAACGACAAATCCGCTAGCGGCCATTCGTGCCGCAATGTGACTTGCTTTGCCGACGGGATCGTCGGTGCCGTGCCGTCGGGCGACTCCGGCCAATGAAATCCGACGATTGCCTCGCCGTTCGCCAATTCGGATTGTCGAAGTCGTGAGACTTCGGTTGGCGGTGACGCTCCTGGATTGTTCGATTCTTGTCGGCCGTCTGAACTCTCAAGAGTTCGGCTACTTTCCGCACGATGTTCACCATGCACGTCACGTAAGCCGCGATCGTCTTTCGCCGTCGCGGCCAATCGCAGGACCGCTTGCGGCGTGACGGTCTGATCGGTTGACGGTTCGTCGAACGACACCGTCGGCGGCGGATCGGCCACGCCGATGACCGATAAACTCAAACCGTTGGGATTCTCAAATCCGTCCGTATCGGTCAACGTCAATCGCCACGTTGTCGATTCCGCCTGCGACACCAGTCGCTCGGTTTGCAGTTCCGTTTTGTTGGCGATCCGAACAGTTGT
This sequence comes from Planctomyces sp., assembly GCA_031375695.1. Taxonomy (GTDB): domain Bacteria; phylum Planctomycetota; class Planctomycetia; order Planctomycetales; family Planctomycetaceae; genus SXKJ01. The sequence continues at coordinate 7,653 of JANMIF010000363.1, read as the reverse complement.
CGCATCAGCGCTCCAGTTGGCTCCGCGAATCGCACGCGACAATGTCCCCTCGACCAGCAGCTTCGAGCCGACAGACGCTTTGATCTGTGTGACGCCGTCAGCCCATTTCGCGGCCGGTTCGCCGGTGTAGGTTGGCGGAATGACTTTTATGCGGAATGATTTCAACCGCGCGAGCGGGATCAATTCCAAAGTTCGCCATGGCATGTTGCGATCATCGCCACCGATGGCACGCAACTCGATCGTGCCAGATTCGACCGGCAGCCTGACCGCCGCCGCAGCCTGCGTTCGATCGGCTGCATCGCGCAGTTGCGTGCTGTGCAGTTCGACCGACTCCGCCGTCGAAAACCCGCTGCGCCGAAATTCCAGTCGCAGCGACTGCGGCAAGTCTCCCCGAATGTTGACCACGAACAAATCGAGAGATTGACCTTGCACGCTCTTCAACCGCGTGGCCGAGTCTCGTTCCAGCACCGTCGAATCCGCGCGAGCGAATCGCAACTCAACTTCGCGCGGCCACGGCCGATCGCCCATCGGCCACAACAATCGCGACAACGCCGTTGCTGCCAGACCGCGATTCGTCATCGCCAACAACACCACGACACTCGCAACCGCCGCGAATTGCCAAGCCGAACGAGTCGCCTCACGTCGATCCAGCACTTCGGCGAAATTCACCTGTGCAACATCCGCTGTCGTCGCATCGATTAGTCGCTGCTGCAATTCCGGCGAGCCAAGCTGCGGACTGACTCCGTGTTCCAAGAATTCCACGGTCGATGCGAGCCGTCCTCGCAGCATCGGGAACTGTTGTTCCAACCGGCCGGAGATTTCGACGTTTGACATGGGTTGTCGCAACGGCTGCCAGAGTCGTCGCCACAAACATCGGCCCACGAAACAGATCACCGCCGCCAGCAAACCCGCGCGCAACCAGCGCGCGTCAACATGCCACCACCAATCTAACGCGGAACAAACCAGCAGGCCGAACAACAACACCGAGCCCGCGCCGCTCAATCCGCCCAGCCAAATCAACCGCCGGGCGCCCGAGCGCAAATCACGAAGTCGTTCCAAAACCGACATGGGTTGTTCTCGATGAGTCACGTTTGGAAGTTATCTTAATCATGATGATTTCAAATGACGAATTCCGATAGCCGAATGACCAAGTAAATCTGAAACTCGATCTGGTGAGAAGTGGTTTCAATACGGGGCTGCATTTCGAGTCCCGAGCGATAGGGAAGCGAAACCGCAATTGAACGTAGTGACGGCCTTTCCAGTCCGTCGGACGGACTGGAAAGGCCGTCGCTACAACTTCCGCGCGACAAGACAACCTAGCGAGTTTTGAAACCGCTTCTCCTTTTGCGAACGGACTGGTTTCCGAATAGGCTTCGCCAACTCGGCGACCGGCCGAGTGACGCGAGCTGAAAGGCAATCGCATGTTAGTTGGCATTGATTTGGGGACGACAAACTCACTGGTCGCGGTGTTTGCCGACGGGCAACCACGGCTGATCCCGAACGTGCATGGCAGCTTTTTGACGCCGTCTATTGTCGGCGTGCTCGAAGACGGACAGGTCTTGGTCGGCGATGCGGCTCGCGAGCTGCGGGTCACTCGGCCGGAGCGGTGTGCTGCAACGTTTAAGCGGCTGATGGGAACGGAAGAAAAACTGGCGCTCAGTTCGCAACAATTCACCGCACCGGAACTGTCGAGTCTCGTACTGAAGTCGCTCAAGCAGGATGCCGAGGCGTTTTTGAAAGAAGCCGTGACGGAGGCGGTTATCACGGTGCCAGCGTACTTCAACGACAATCAGCGGAAGGCGACCAAGCTGGCTGGCGAGTTGGCCGGTTTGAAAGTTCGCCGCATCGTGAATGAGCCGACGGCCGCCGCGTTGACCTACGGGTTTCACGACCGGGGCAGCGACAAGAAGTTAATCGTCATCGATCTTGGCGGCGGCACGTTCGATGTCACCCTGATGGAAATCTTTGAAGGGACACTCGAAATCATTGCCACGGCGGGCGAGAGTTTTCTCGGCGGCGAAGACTTCACCGAACGGTTGATCGCGTGGGTGTTGAATCAATCGGGCGAGGAATTGGAAATCGCCGAAATGAAGCGACCGCTGAAGGTGTCGCGGCTGCGGCAAGAGTGCGAAACGGCCAAGCGATCCTTGTTGACTAATCCGGAAGCGACGATCCGCATCCCCGGCGATAACGGAGAATTTCCGCCGAACCCGACCAAACTGACCGTCACTCGGCCGATGTTCGCCAAGCTTTCTGAGCGATTAATGGAACGGCTGCGCAGGCCGATAGACAAAACGTTACGCGACGGCAGTTGCGATCCGGATGACATCGAAGACGTGATCCTAGTCGGCGGCGCGACGCGAATGCCGGTGCTGGTCGATTTCGTGCGTGATTACTTTCACCGCGAACCGCTCTGCAAATTCAACCCGGATGAAGTGGTCGCGCTAGGCGCGGCGGTGCAGTCGGCGCTGATTACGGACGACTCAGCCGTGGACGACATGGTGATGACCGACGTATGCCCGTTCACACTCGGCATTGCGATCACCAAGGAATTTGGCCATCAACTCGTGGACGGCTACTTCCTGCCTATCATCCCGCGAAACACAACGATACCGGTCTCTCGTGAGGAAATAGTCTCCACGCTGCATCCGAATCAGCGAGAGATCATGGTGCGAGTTTATCAAGGGGAAGCTCGCAAGGTCGAAGGGAACCTGCTGCTGGGCGAACTGAAGGTCACTGACATCCCGCCTGGTCCCAAAGGAGTTCCGATTTGCATCCGGTTTACTTACGACCTGAACGGGATTCTGGAAGTCGAAGCCTTTCCGCAGGCTGGCGGAAAGCGATTTCGCGCAGTGCTGACTCAACACGTCAAAGGCTTGAACCAGGCAGCGATCGATGCCGCCATTCGTAACCTGAGCAAGCTGAAGTTCTATCCGCGTGACGAGGTCCGCAATCAAAAGCTGTTGCTGTTTTGCGAACGGATCGCCGGCGAAGTCAGTTCGTTTCAGCGGCAGGAACTGGACGAGATCATCGACTCGTTTGAGCAATCCATGGCCTCCGGCGACCGCGACTTTTTTGAGGCCGTGCGAAATAATCTGCTGATTGTGCTGTCCGCTCTGGGATTCGAGTACATCGAACATGAACCCTCCGACAACAATGCCGAGCCGTGATCCCGCCGAGTATTTGGCGAGCGTGCTGCCACTCAATCCGATCTTTCAGGCGGACGAAATCCTCGCCGCCCGCGACCGGTTTCTCGGCCGAGCTGTCGTTGTGGACTCCGCCGTTCAACGCTTTGAGCTGGCCGATCAGCGCGAGGAGTTGCAAGCGCGAGTGGCCGCGATCCGCGAACACTTTTGGGAGTTGGAGCCAAAAGAACTTCGCGAAGCACTCGAAAGTTTGGACATCGGAAAATTCCCCGACCTGATGTTGGCCGTCGAACGGTTGCAAGCGGCCTTCCGCGTGCGTCGCGAGTTTCCAGAAATCGAACAGCACGACCAATGTTACTCCGGTCTGTTGGACAAACTCCGCGAAGTGATCGTCGCCGCGCCGCGCGAAGCGGGCCGAGGTAAGCAGGCGTTCTTTCTGCGAGTCTCGACCAACAAACGGATTCATCGACATTGCACCGCAACGATCAAAATGTTGCGGAACAACTTTCCCGATGTCTTCGATCTGGAGTCGGAATGGCTGACTCAAATCGAGCAAACCAAACCGATCGAAGGTCAAACTGTCAGCGAAAAGGAAGCGGATCGCCGTCAAGGTGTCAGCAACGGCTGGGGTTGGACGATCGCCTTGGTGCTGCTCGGAGTCGTGGGTCGAGGGGTCGCGTCGTTCGATCGCAGCCACCGGAACACCACTCCTCCGAAGCCCATTCCGCAACAGCCCAATTTCGCTCCCCCGACACTCACGAATCCACAACCAGCGCCGGCACAGACAAGTCCGCCGATCTTCAATTCGCAGTTTGAAAACGGCTTGCCCTTCCCGCCGAGTCTTCCGTCAACCGGCTTTCCGAATCGAACAACTCCGCGTCCTGGTAATGAAGTGGACGAGCACATGCAGCGGATTCGCGAACACATCGACCGCGCGAACGGTCAACGACTCAATCCCGCCGATCCGAAGAATTTCAACCGACCGAACCTCGACCCCAACCGACCGCCACCGTTCGGCCAGCCACAGCCAGTTCGTCCGCCCGGCTAATAATCCGATTGGAAATCGTGCGTCACGCTGTCGCGTAACTCTTCTGTGAAAGAAAGTCGATTGCATCGCAGAGGAGCGAAGAGCGCAGATTTGCGCGAAATTAGATTCTGGTCTGATGCAGAGCATTGCTCGTGCTGTCCGTTTTCATCAGGAAGTCACATGTCCGATTCGGTCGAACCACGTTGGGATTTGCTGCCGCATGAGCCGGAGCAGTTCTTTGGGTTGCCGGACGGCTTTGACCGCAAAGAGCTCAAACGCCGCTACAACGCGCTGCTACGGCAATTCAAACCGGAAAAATATCCCGAAGAATTTCAACGTCTTCGCGCGGCGTTCGAACAACTCGACAATCGGCTGCGCTACGGCGAACAACGGTCAGAACGCGGTTCGATGCCGGTGAGCTTCGATTGGATGCGACAGCCAGCGATTGATGGGACTGATGAAAATCATGAGCCCGATCCGTCCACTGAACTTCACCCTTCCAATGTTTCCCCAAAGCCGAAGCCGCGTGAATTATCGCCACTGGAACAATTGCAACTGAGACTGAAATCGGAATCGGCGGCTGAGGTCTATCGCCAATTAGAACAAGAGCCCAAGAAAACGCCGTTCGACTTCTTCGCACTCGCCATTTTGTCGGATGTCGTGCAGTCTGCGGCCGAAGGCCCCGACGGTTCGATGTCGTTTTTGAAGTGGCTGCTTCGTGGCGTAAAGCAGTTTTCCGGTGATTATGGATTGAACCAATTGCTGAGCGCATTGCTGCACTCGGACCTGCCGCTCGCACAATTGCCGAAGATTCTTTCGGCCGTCGCTCAGGCAGTTCCGAACGATCATTGGTATTCGCTCACCGAACCGCTGTGGGACCGGCTGCTCCAAGAGCGGCCGTTTGCCGAAGTCGCCCAACTGTTGGCCGAATGCGAAGGCTTGTTGCGCGATCATCGGCTCGACGGCAAGCTGACGTTTTATATCCACATCCTGCGGCGAGCCGTCTGGCTGGCGAATGACGAGTGGCTCAACAACGCCTTCGGACTGCTCGAAGACAACGCGTCCGAGATCGGCGGGCGACTGGAATATGACTTTGAGTTCTTGCAGTTCCTGCGGACGTACCGCACCGAGCGTGAAAAGTTTCTCAACGGAACGACTGGCCGCGAGATGATCGATCAGGCCTTGCGCGACTATTGCGTGAAAAGCGACTACGCCGCCGACCTCGCGGTGCTCGAATGCCAACTGGCTCTGGCCACCGAATCCGACTGGCTGCGACAAGCGTTTCCAACCACCGACGACAGTTTTCCCGCTTGGTGGATGCTCTGGAACTGGATCACCTCCGACGTCGCCGACCGACTGGGCGAGCCGGAGTCCGAGGTCAATCCCGAAACGGTGTTTCATCAACTTCGCAAAGTTCTACGCCGCTGCGAGCAAGTCACCGACACGTCACGACTGAGTTGGGGCTGGCAATCGATCGGCATTTTGTATTTGGGCGCGGCGGCGCTGGGTCTGCTGCTGGTTGTACTGCCGGTCGTGATTGCGGCAGGGCTACTGCTCACACTGGTGATGACCGCGATGAATTCCACAGGCGGCAATTCCGACTTGCTGGCGATTGTGGCCACGGTGATCGTCGTGGGTGGAGCGATGACGTTCGTTTTCTTTCGTTACGTTCGACCACGCACCGCCGACCGCCTGCGACGTTGGATGGCGACTAGGCTCGGAGCTCGTTCGTATTTCCGGCAGTGGCGACCGCTCATCGAACAACATCTCCGCCTGACGCATCACCCGTTTCATCTTCTGGTCGATCAATTGTCTGTTGAGCACGACGACATCAACCAAGTCTACACCTCTTGGATCCGCGCCCACGTCTCATCCGACTACGGTCTCGCCTGCCTCACGTTGGCCATGCGGTTCTTGAGATAGCGGCCAACATCAAGGACCAATTGTTCAGCAGCCTGGCATCTTCAACGCGTCGCGAGTCGCTCGAATTTCTGCAACGTGTGATAGTCGCCGATGGGTGGCTTCACATTGCCAGACGCGGCTCGGACGACTTCAGACACATACAAGTCGCCGCGTGAATCGACCCAGATGTCGTGCGGAGCGAAGAAATCATTTGGAGAACAGGGATTGTCTCCACCGCCCCAATGTGCGAGCAACTTCCCACGTGAATCAAAGATGCTGACTCGCCCGCCGGTCGCATCGGGATGTGGCGGCTGAGTTCCCGGCCACATTCCCGCGCGATAACCCAACTCGGCCACGAAGATTTGCCCATCATTGTTGATCGCTACTTCGCACGGCCGAGCAATATCTGGCCACTCAGCCAAGAAGTCGCCGTCGGGTGAGAAGAGTTGCAGCCGGCTGTTCTCGCGATCGGCGACATACACCGTTCCGTTTCGGTCTACGGCTATGCCATGCGGAACCTGAAACTGCCCCGGCCCTGTGCCCGGCGAACCCCACGACAACAACAGTCGTCCATCCGCCGAAAATTTGTGAATGCGAGCGTTGCCATAGCCGTCGGAAATGAACAACTCGCCGGACGGAGCGAGCGCCACGTTCGTCGGAAAATGAAATGGCGGCCCGGCGTGTCGAATCGTGCGAAAGTCGATGCTCGTCGCGCCTGTATCCGAAGGCCGGCCGTGAGTCCCTAGCGTCATCAGTAGTTTGCCGTCCCGCGTGAATTTCCGAACGGTGTGTCCAAAATCGTCGGTGCAGAACACCGTGTCATCAGGAGCCACCGTGATCCCATGCGGCCGCGCAAACAAACCCTCGCCCCACGAACTCAGGAATCGTCCCTCGCGATCGAAGACCGTGACTGGGTGTTCGCCACGGCTGAAGACGTAGACTCGATCTTGCGAATCCGTTGCGGCTCCGACGACCTCAATCACGTTCCAGTCGTCCGGCCAGCAGGGCCAATCGATTGCCACCCGATAATGAAATTCACCAGAGCCGACGACGTGTTGGTCATTCATTGTTGATCTTTCCAATGTGTCTTCAAGCCAAAATCTCGCGAACTACGCGAGCGGGTTGCACGCCGGTCAGTTTTTCTTTCAGGCCGTGCTCGTTGACGTACAACTCTTCATGGTGCAGGCCGAGAAGGTGCAGGATTGTGGCGTGCCAATCGGGGACGCTGACTCGGTTTTCGATGGCGGCGAAACCGAGATCGTCGGTTGAGCCGAACGTTGTTCCGCCGCGCACGCCTCCGCCAGCGAACCAGCAGCAGGCGGCGTTTTTGTTGTGATCACGACCGGCTTTGTGAGCGTCTTTGTCCTTCGGAAGTTGGGCGATCGGCAAGCGGCCGAACTCGCCCCCCCAGATCAACAGCGTTTCGTCGAGCAGTCCGCGTTGCTTCAGATCGGTCAATAAACCGGCGATCGGCAGGTCGGTGCGGTCACACGCAACCTTCATGTCGGTGGCGAGGCCCGTGTGGTTGTCCCAAATCTGGGCGTTGATGAAAAGCTGCACGAACCGCACGCCGCGCTC
>JANMIF010000358.1:0-1856 GCA_031375695.1 Planctomyces sp. | reverse complement strand
CCAGCCTTGATTTTCCTTAGGATTTTCGAGCCGCGAGAGTCAGGGTGTGGGCCCGATAGCACGTACCAACCCCTCCCGGTAGCGGCTCGATAATCAGACTGCTCGCTGAGGTACCCGTGCCATGAATAATCACGGCTAGCCGCCGGTCGCCCCGAATCACCACCGGTCGCTAGCGCCATTCCGCTCACATCGGAAACCATCAACCATCAACCATCAACCCTAAACCAATCCCCCCAAGGAATCGCATCATGATATTAAGCACCTGGCTCAAGTCGCTGTGGAATCGCTGCAAGTCAACTCGTCGACCGCGCAGCCGCGTCAGCAACAAACGCATCGCGCGCATGTGCGTGAGCGAAGTGATCGGCCTGCATTCGTCCGGCGCGGGGCATGTGCGGCTGGTTGAGAACATCGAGTGCTTGGAAGACCGTTCGCTGATGTCCGCGACCGTGACCACCAATCAACAGGACTACGCCCCGGGATCAACCGCTTATATTGCGGCCGCTGGATTCACAAATGGCGAGACCATCGAATTTCAAGTCGTCCACACCGACACCATTTACGATTACCAATACCAACCCTGGAATGTCACCGACGGCGACAACACGCCCGCGTACACTGACCAATTCGGCGTCGAGCACTTGCCTGACCTTGACGGCGTCATGGATGGCAACGTCCACACCACTTGGCAAGTCGGACAGATTCCTGGCTCCGAGTTGCAACTGACGGCGACGGGTTTGACCTCAGGCGAAGTCGCGACCACGACTTTCACGGACAATGTGACGGTGACTGCCCCGACTGGGGGAACCGGGCTTTCTGCGGATAACGCAGCCGATGCGTTGGGTGGGGGAACATTCACATCGATCGGATCCATCGTCATTACCGAAAACGCTAATGGAGACCTTCCTGCAAATCAGAACGGTGTCACAATCATCTTAACGGCACCGTCAGGATGGAACTTCGAGGCCGGTACTGGAACCTTTACCGCTGCCGGGGGGAATGACGTGACCGTCGACCCAACAACGCCAATTTCCGTCACGGCGACGACTATTACGATCAAATATTCCACTGATAACAATGCGAACAAAAGCGATACGCTGACTATCAGCGGTATCAAAGTCAAAGCGGCCAATGGACTGCTGACGTCATCGCCAGCCGGAAACATCTTGCGGACTTCGGGCAGTCCGGGAACCGCAACAGTTGCCGGAATCACGAACGGCACCACGAATTTCGCGACTCTTTCTCAAGTTGTGGGTGCGGCGTCGAAGCTGGCATTCACGTCAGCAACCAATTCAAGCACGGCGGGAGTCAACTCATCCACAATCACGGCCACGATGCAAGACCAATTCGGCAACTCCGCCACTCGCGCGGGAGCGGTCGTCGTAACGCCGTCCTCGACTTCGACAGGGGTAAACAAGGCATTCAAGACGACCGGAGGGACCACGGCGAGCACCTTTACTATCACAGCAGGAACGTCAACGGCCAGCTTCCTGTATTACGATGAATTAGCGGGGTCGCACAGTATCACGACGACCAATAACGCCACGTCACCGACGTTAACTAATCCAAGCGCGTTATCCTTCACCGTGAATCCGGCGGCGGTCAACAGTTACGTGGTCAGCGCGACGTCGCCGCAAACGGCAGGGGGCACGTTCGTCGTGACGGTCACCGGCAGGGACCAGTTCAACAACACGGTGACCAACGACTGGAGCACGATAGTCACGATGACCAGCAGCGGCAGCGCCCAGTTTGATAGCAATGCCAACGGTACCTTCGGCGACACCACCAAGACATTGTCGAGTGGCTCATTCACCATTAACACCAAAGACAACTTGGCCGAGAGCGTGACTCTGACGGCC
>JANMIF010000286.1:0-7836 GCA_031375695.1 Planctomyces sp. | reverse complement strand
GCTCGTGATGCAGTTCAAAAACGCGGGCTATGAGACGCTCGGCATGGGTAAGCTGTGGCACGGCGGGCTGGGCTTTCCCGAGCAGTGGACGGCGACGGGCGGGAAGGAACCTTCAGCGCGCGGGAAGCTGGAGGATCGCAGCATCGGCGGGATCAAGTTTGGCGTCATCACGGGAGGTGACGAGTGTGTGCCAGACACTGCGACGACCGACTGGGCGATCACAGAACTCGGTAAGAAGCACGACAAGCCGTTCTTCCTCGTGCCCGGTTTTCACAAGCCGCACATGCCCTGGAACGTGCCGCAGAAATACTACGACTTGCACCCGCTGGATCAGATTGAACTGCCGCCCACCAAGAAAGATGACCTCGCCGATGTGCCCGCCGGCGGATTGAAAATGGCGAAGGCTTCCGGCGACCACGCCGCCGTGCTCGCCTCTGGCCGCTGGAAGGAGGCGGTGCAGGGTTACCTCGCCGCCATCAGCTACCTCGACGGGCAAGTCGGCCGAGTGCTCGATGCGCTGGAGAAATCCGCTTACAAGGACAACACGATCATTTGTCTGTGGGGCGATCACGGCTGGCATCTGGGCGAAAAGGAGCACTGGCGGAAGTTCGCGCTGTGGGAGGAAGCGACACGAGCGCCGTTCATCTGGGTCGTGCCCGGCGTCACAAAAGCGGGCGGCGTCTGCTCGCAACCGGTCGATTTCATGAGCACCTATCCGACCCTCTGCGACCTCGCCGGCATCGCCAAGCCCGCACACGTGACAGGCCTGAGTATCCGCCAGCTGCTCGCCGATCCGAAAGCGGAGTGGACGGCACCGGCACTCACCACACACGGGAAAGACAATCACGCCATCCGCACCGAGCGTTGGCGCTACATCCGCTACGCCGACGGCGGCGAGGAACTCTACGACCACAGTAACGACACCTACGAATGGACCAACCTGGCGTCGAAGCCCGAGCACACCGCGCTGAAGGTGGAACTCGCGAAACAATTCCCCACAACCAATGTCCCGGAGGTGAAAGCCACCGCCGGCAAAGGCGACGATCCCGAAAACGCCACCAACAAAACGGAACGCCGCGCCAAGCGCAAGGCCACACAAGACAAGTAGAATGTGCCCAATCGGGCTGGTCCTCAAAATTCTCCGTTCTGGCTTCGCGGTGTAGTGAATGATGTGTCGTTGATCGCTCCGCGATCAAACGTTCTGATCGCGGAGCGATCAGCGACAATGCCCTCAGGAAAACTCAACATGAATTGGTTTGGCACGTTGATCACCGCGTCCTGTCTGCTGTGGAGCACTCAGGTCTTCTTCCTCACTACAGCATTTTCTGTGACTGCGGCAGAGCCCAAACCCAACGTCATCGTCATCCTCGCAGACGACATGGGTTTCTCGGACATCGGCTGCTACGGCGGTGAGATCGACACACCGAATCTCGATGCCCTCGCGCAGGGCGGCACGCGGTTCACGCAGTTCTACAACACGGCGCGCTGCTGCCCGACGCGAGCGAGTCTGCTCACGGGGCTGTATCCCCATCAAGCTGGCATCGGGCACATGATGGAGGATCGGAAACTCGACGGGTATCGCGGCGATTTGAACACGAACTGCGTCACGATTGCTGAAGCTCTCAGACCAGCGGGCTACAAGAGTTACGCGGTTGGCAAGTGGCACGTCACGAAATCGACAAAGCCACGCAGCAATGCCGATCAGCACAACTGGCCGCTCCAGCGCGGCTTCGACCGCTTCTATGGCACCATTCACGGAGCGGGCAGTTTTTTCGACCCGAACACGCTCACACGCGACAACGCTTTTGTCTCGCCCTTCGCCGATCCCGAATATCCGACCGACGATTACTACTACACCGACGCGATCAGTGATCACGCCGTGCGCTTTGTGAGCGAACATGAGAAAGCAAAACCGTTCTTCCTCTATGTCGCCTACACCGCCGCACATTGGCCCATGCACGCGCGGGAGAAAGACATCGCCAAATACAAAGGCCGTTTCTCCGCCGGCTACGAGGCGATTCGCAAGACGCGCTATGAAAAGATGCTGAAGGAAGGTGTCATCGGCACCGGCAACACGACGCTTTGGCCATTACCGCGCAAACTGGGCGAGCAGGAATTCTGGGAATGGGATCAGCGCAACATGGAAGTCTATGCTGCGATGGTCGACCGCATGGATCACGGCATCGGACGCCTCGTCGCCGCGTTGAAGGCAAACGGGCAGTACGAAAATACGCTCATCTGCTACTTGCAGGACAACGGCGGTTGTGCCGAGGGCATTGGCCGCGGTCCGAAAGGCGTGCCCCGCGCCGCAAGCGCGACGTTGCCGCCTTTGAGCAACGACTTCCTCCAGCCCGACATGATCCCGAAACAGACGCGCGATGGCTTTCCAGTGCGACAAGGCAAAGGGGTCATGGCCGGCGCGGGCGACACTTACATCGGCTATGGCGAAGCTTGGGCGACAGTGTCGAATACGCCCTTCCGCAAGCACAAACACTGGGTCCACGAAGGTGGAATCTCGACGCCGCTCATCGTGCATTGGCCGGCTGGCATCTTGCGAAAAGGTTCGTTGGAACACACGCCCGGCCACCTCATCGACCTCATGGCCACCGCCATTGATCTCGCCGACGCGGCCTATCCCGCCAACGCGAAGCCGCTGGAAGGACGCAGCCTCGCGCCGCTCTTCGCCGGTGGCCAGATTGAACGTGCAGCGATCTACTGGGAGCACGAAGGCAATCGCGCCATCCGTTCCGGTGATTGGAAACTCGTCGCCGAGCACGATCAGCCTTGGGAACTCTACAACATCGCTCAAGATCGCTCCGAGCAGCATGACCTCAGCAGCCAACAGCCGGAACGTGTGAGAAAACTCGCCGACATGTGGAACCAGTACGCGAACCGCGCCAACGTCGAACCGTGGGACAAGGTGATCCCGAAGACGCAACCCAAATAGCGGGCGAGTGTCGGCATTTGGAAACCTTCCTTACTCTCGCAAGCCCAAGCGTTGGAAGTTCTGAGCCCAAGGGATCGTTCAGTCAGAAAGTGTTGTTGAACAATAACGGTACTCCCAAGTGCGTTAATGATTGTGTCCCGTGAGCCGCACGGCGCTAGCCGCGGGTTCTGGAATCGTCAAGAACCCGCAGCTAGCGCCGTGCGGCTCAGAATGCGAGTTTTCAGACACGCTCCCCGAAAGCCCTTCCATGAAGCTCCCAATCTTGATCGCCCTGCTGCTCGCTCCGCTGACGGTGCTACAGGCCGCCGATGTCCCTGCGAAGAAGCCGAACATTCTGTGGTTCGTGGTGGATGACATGTCGGCGAACTTTTCGTGCTATGGCGAGAAGACGATTCAGACGCCGCATGTGGATCGGCTCGCGCGGGAAGGGACTCGCTTTGCGAATGCGTTCGTCACCGCACCGGTTTGCTCGCCGTGTCGGTCGGCACTCATCACGGGGATGTACCAGACCAGCATCGGGGCGCATCATCATCGCAGCGGGCGAGGGGAGTTGAAGATTCATCTGCCGCAGGGAGTCGTGCCGGTGCCGAAGCTGTTTCAACAGGCGGGATATTACACCTGCATTGGCAGCGGGTTGCCCGTGGGAGTCGGCGCTGCTGGTAAGAAGGGAAAGCGGAACGGACCCGGACTGGGCAAGACGGACTACAACTTCGAATGGGACGAGAGCATCTACGACTCGGCCGATTGGTCCGGGCGCGCGGCGGGGCAACCCTTCTTCATGCAGGTGCAGTTGGCGGGTGGCAAGCTGCGGGGCGGTACTGACGACAGCGCCAAGCAGTTGTTGGCGAGGGCGAAACAGGAATTTGGGAACTCGACCGATCCCGACGCCGTCACGCTGCCGCCGTATTACCCGCGTGATGCGGTGTTGCTGCGCGATTGGGCCGCGTATCTCGATGCGGTGCGTTTCACGGACAAGCATGTGGGCGATGTCGTCTCGCGACTCGATAAGGAAGGGATTCTCGACAACACGCTGATCATCTTCATGACCGACCACGGCATCAGTCACGCGCGCGGCAAGCAGTTCCTTTACAACGAAGGGACGCACATCCCGTTCATCGTGCGCGGGCCGGGGATCAAGTCGGGACAGGTGCGTGAGGATCTCATCGAGCACATCGACATGGCCGCGATCTCACTCGCTGCTGCCGGCCTCTCGGTGCCTGCCTCCATGCACGGCCGCGATGTGTTCGCGAAAGACTATGCACCGCGTGCTGCTGTCTTCGCCGCTCGCGACCGCTGCGATGAAACGGTGGAACGCCTTCGCAGCGTGCGCACCGATCGCTTTCTCTACATTCGCAACTTCTATCCGCAGCGTCCGCACTTGCAGCCCAACGCTTACAAGGACGGCAAGAGCATCGTGCAGACATTGCGATCGTTGCACGACAAGTCCCAACTCGATCCGCTCGCGGAGTCACTGCTGTTCAGTCCGACCCGGCCTGCTGAAGAACTCTATGAATGGACGACCGACCGTTGGCAGGTGACGAACCTCGCCGCCGTTCCCGCACATCGCGCGACGTTGGAACAGCTTCGCGCGCGGCTCGATCAATGGATGGTCGACACTCACGACCACGGCCCGGAATCCGACGCGATGTATGACAGCGACATGGCGGCATATCTCGGCAAGGGGAATCCCGTGGTCGAGAAGAACATCGGGCTCATGAAGCAATGGGCAAAGTCTGAAAGAGCGAACCCAACGAACTCAAAGGCAAAATGATCATGTCCCAGAAACGACTCTCGCTGCTCGTGGCTTTGCTGCTCGCCTCGTTGTCCGCGTTTGACGCTGCGGCCGCACAGCCGTCTTCCAAGCCGAACATCATCTTCATCATGGCCGACGATCTCGGTTACACGGATGTCGCGTGTTTCGGCAGCAAATACTACGAGACGCCGAACATCGACCGGCTCGCGACGCAGGGGATGAAGCTCCTAAGCCATCATCATTGTCAGAATTGCACGCCGACTCGGGCCGCGTTGATGAGCGGGCAATACGGAGCTCGTACCGGGGTCTACACCGTCGGCGGGACGGATCGCTTTGATTGGAGCCAACGCCCGCTGCGGCCCGTGGACAACGTCACCGATCTTCCGCTCGACCGCGACATCATCGCCAAACAACTCAAGGCTGCCGGTTACACGACGGGCATGTTCGGCAAATGGCACATCGGTCAGCAGGGAGACTATCGACCCGGCCAACGCGGCTTCGATGAGGCCATCGTCAGCATGGATCAGCACTTTGAATTCGCGACGAACCCGAAGACCGATTATCCCAAGGGCCAATACCTCGCCGACTTCCTCACCGACAAGGCCGTGGACTTCATCACTCGACACAAGGACCAGCCGTTTTTCCTCTACCTGCCGCATTTCGGAGTCCATGCGCCTCACGACGCGAAGGCCGAGTTGATTGCCAAGTTCAAACCGAAGCCCGGAGTCGGCGGACACAACAATCCAACCTATGCCGCGATGATCGCCTCGGTGGATGAAAGCGTCGGCCGCGTGATGAAAACGCTCGATGAATTGAAGCTGGCCGACAACACGGTGCTCATCTTCACCAGCGATAATGGCGGAGTGGGCGGCTACAACCGGCCCGGTGGCCTCCAGCGCGATCCGGGCCTGGAAGCCAAGGGCAAGAAGGCCAAGGGGGCTGACGAGGATGGCGGCGGCATCACCGACAACGCTCACTGCGCAGCGGCAAAGGCAGCCTCTACGAAGGGGGTACGCGCGAGCCGTTTATCGTGCGCTGGCCCGGTGTGACGAAGCCTGGATCGTCATCTGGCGTCCCGACCATTCATGTGGATGTTTTTCCGACGTTGCTGGAAATCGCCGGCGCACCGCAACCGCGTCAGACGCTCGACGGCGAGAGCCTTGCAAAACTGTTCCGCGATCCCGCCACCAAGTTGCAACGTGATGCCATCTACCAGCACTTCCCCGGTTATCTTGGGTCTGGTCCGGGCCTCTGGCGCACGACGCCGGTGAGTCTCGTTCAAATCGGCGATTGGAAGCTGATGGAGTTTCTCGAAGACGGCCGGCTGGAACTCTACAACCTCAGCGACGACATCGGCGAAACGAAAAACCTGGCGAAAGACAATTCCGCCAAGGCCAAGGAACTCCACGCCCGCCTCGTCGCCTGGCGAGCCGAAGTACACGCCCCGATGCCCACGAAGAACGATGGCGACGCCGTGCCACCGAAGGCCAAAGGCAAAGGGAAGAAAAAGGGAGCATGACATGCAGCGTTGGCTGAAAGTGATCGCGACTCTGTTGTTCATCCTGCCGGCCGCGTTGGACGCCGCCGATGCGCCAGCAAAGCAGCCCAACGTCCTCTTCATTGCGGTGGACGATCTCAATGATTGGATCGGCTGCCTCGGCGGGCATCCGCAGACCAAGACACCGAACTTCGACCGGCTCGCAGCAAGCGGAGTGTTGTTCAAGAACGCCTACTGTGCCGGTGCGTCGTGTAATCCATCGCGTGCGGCGATCATGAGCGGGCTGCCGCCGCATCGCTCGGGACTTTACAACAACAGGCAGAAGATGCGCGAGGTGCTGCCGGATGCCGAATTGCTGCCCAGATACTTTTCGCGGAACGGCTACTGGTCGGCCGGCTCAGGAAAGATCCTCCATTACGTGATTGATCCGGCGTCGTGGGATGATTACTTCCCGACCAAGGCGAAGGACGACCCGTTTCCACGCACGTTCTATCCCAAGAATCGTCCCGTGAGTTTGCCGCGCGCCGGCGACTGGCAATACGTGGAGACGGACTGGGCCGACCTCGATGTGACGGACGAGGAGTTCGGCGGCGACTGGCTCGTGACGAAGTGGATCGGCGAGCAACTGCAGCGCGAACACGAGAAGCCGTTTTTTCTGGCGTGCGGTCTCTATCGTCCGCACGAGCCGTGGTTCGTGCCGAAGAAATATTTCGAGCCGTTTCCGCTGGAAAACATCCAGTCCGGCCCGGGCGTCAAGGCGGACGATCTCGATGACGTGCCGCCCGCCGGTCAGAAGCTCGGGCGAAATCGCTACTTCGAGCACATTCAAAGAGAGGGCCAATGGAAGAAGGGCATTCAGGCCTACCTCGCCTCCATTCACTTTGCCGATGCCATGTTGGGGCGCGTGCTCGATGCGCTGGAAACGAGTCCGCAGCGCGACAACACGATCGTCGTGCTCTGGAGCGATCACGGCTGGCATCTCGGCGAGAAGGAACATTGGCAGAAATTCACCGGCTGGCGCATCTGCGATCGTGTGCCATTGATCGTGCGCGTGCCAAAGGGTACGCCCGGGCTTCCGGATGGCACGCGTGCGGGATCCGTTTGCGACAGGGCCGTAAGCCTTGTGGACTTGTTTGGTACGTTGACCGAGTTGTGCGGACTACCGGCGAAGGAAGGCATCGAGAGCCGCAGCCTTGTGCCGCTGTTGCGTGATCCGTCCGCTCCGTGGCCGCATGCAGCCATCACGCATCTCGACCGGCCGGAAAACTACGCCATCAGCACCCAGAAATGGCGTTACATCCATTACTTCGACGGCGGCGAGGAGCTTTACGACATCGGCAGCGATCCACATGAGTGGACGAATCTCGCGACAAAGAGTGAGCATGCAGCCAAACTCGCCGAGATGCGCACGCTGGTACCGAAGGAGGCCGCACCGTTGCTCCCGCCAAATGAAAACTCCACGGAGAAGAAGTAGAGTATGTTTTTGAAAGAAAGACTGAACGTGCCTGCATTGGAAAAGTAGGTAGTCAAGTTGGTGCGGTTCGGGACCAGTAGTGTTGCCAGGTGGCGTATTCGCTGCGGTAAAGGGCGCGGAGTTGGCAGAGGTCGGTGGTGCCTTCGACGTGCCAGCGCATGCCG
>JANMIF010000246.1:0-5918 GCA_031375695.1 Planctomyces sp. | reverse complement strand
CCGGGACTGACCTCCGATTACTGACACTTGGCCTTTGATTCGTCAGTTCCAGTCATTGGCAGCCATCGCACCAGGAGTTTCCAAGCCGGGCACGACTTACTGCGTCATTCGCGGACGCTCCCAGTCTTTGAAATTCCTTTTGACACCGCGGACTTCGTCAGTCTTTTCGGGTTTCTCCACGCGTACGGCGGGATCGTTGGGATCGAAGAGCGGCCAGTCGTCGGTTCGGAAGGGAGTGGAATTATTGTCGAAAGTTGTGAGGTGATCACCGACATCCTGCATGGCATGAGCTTAACTGGTCCGCCCATCCAAACTTCGTGACGGTAGTCCAACAAGGGAAAATCGGCTGCAGAGTACCAATACTAGCGCACGCGAGCGGCATGCGCCACACTCTCGCGAGTCTGCGACTAGACCTGCCGCCGTTTGGTTGACACCATCCGCGCGATGACTGCGGCAGTGATTCAAAATTGGGAAAGTCGGCTGGGCGAGGCGATGTCGCGTGATCGTCATCGACTGCGTCAGGCTTTGCATCGGTTGCGAACGGCCGAACGAGCGCGGCAGTCGATTGATCAGCAGCTCGCCAAGTTTGAAGCGGACTTCCGGCGATCGTGCGATCTTCGGCGAAATCGCGCGGCCAGCGTTCCGCAGATCGCGTTTCCGGCCGACCTGCCGATTGTTGCCAAACGCAGCGAGATCGAAGCGGCGATTCAACAACATCAAGTCGTGATTGTTTGCGGCGAAACTGGCTCCGGTAAATCGACGCAGTTGCCGAAATTGTGTCTGTCGCTCGGTCGCGGCATCGGCGGGATGATCGGGCACACGCAGCCTCGGCGAGTTGCCGCGAGGACGATCGCCGCTCGAGTGGCTGACGAATTGAAGACGCCGCTCGGAAACACTGTTGGATTCAAAGTTCGCTTCACCGATGCGACGCAGCCGAACACGCTCATCAAGTTGATGACCGATGGCGTGTTGCTCGCCGAGACTCGTAGTGACCGGTTTCTCGATCAGTACGACACGATCATTGTCGATGAAGCTCACGAGCGAAGTTTGAACATTGATTTTTTGCTCGGCTATTTGAAGCGACTGTTGCCGAAGAGGCCGGACCTGAAAGTGATCATCACTTCTGCCACAATCGACGCCGCGAGGTTCGCCGAGCACTTCGGATCGGCCATGGGGCCGGCTCCGATTCTGGAAGTCAGCGGCCGGATGTATCCCGTCGAACTCCGCTGGCGCGGTTACGACTCACCAACCCGAAGCGTCGGCGAGGGCGAGCACTCGACGGACCCAACGGATTCCAACCTAGTGGAACGCTCTCGCTCGCTTCGGGTTAGTGAGGACGACGATCCGCAACGCGCGTTGCTCAATGCTGTCGATGAACTCGTTCACGAACAATTGTGGGACATCCTGATCTTTCAGCCGACCGAATGGGACATTCACGAAACAGCGAAGCTTCTGCGAGCGAAGTTCAATCTGAACGCCGGCCGGAAATCGAACAAGGCCGATGTGGAAATCCTGCCGCTGTACGCTCGGCTAACGCTGGCCGAACAGCAGCGCGTATTCGAACCGCACGGCGGAGCACGTCGGATCGTCATCGCGACAAACGTGGCGGAGTCGTCGCTGACCGTGCCGGGGATTCGAGCGGTCATCGACACCGGGACGGCGCGGATCAGCCGGTATTCGCCTCGCACAAAAATGCAGAGGCTGCCGATCGAGGCGATCTCGCAAGCATCGGCCGATCAGCGCAAAGGTCGCTGCGGCCGAATCGCGGCGGGCGTTTGTATTCGGTTGTTTGATGAAAAAGACTTCGAGGCTCGCGAGCGATTCACGCCGCCGGAGATTCTGCGAACGAACCTCGCGTCGGTCATCTTGCAAACTCAATCGTTGAATCTCGGCGCGATCGAGGACTTTCCGTTTCTCGAACCACCGAAGCCGACCGCGATCCGTGACGGCTACAAAACGCTGTTTGAGCTGGGTGCGGTCAACGAACGGAATGAATTGACCGAGCTTGGCCGCAAGTTGGCGAAGTGGCCGGTTGATCCGCGAATCGCGCGGCTGATTCTCGCTGGGCACGACGAAGGTTGCCTGCACGAAATCCTGATCATCGCCGCCGCATTGGAAGCTCAAGACCCGCGCGACCGGCCGCTCGA
This sequence comes from Planctomyces sp., assembly GCA_031375695.1. GTDB lineage: Bacteria > Planctomycetota > Planctomycetia > Planctomycetales > Planctomycetaceae > SXKJ01. Next base: position 3,771 of record JANMIF010000246.1, on the reverse strand, counting down.
CAAGCAGCAGCAAGCCGATGAAAAACACAAGCCGTTTCGACACCCTGAATCGGACTTCCTCGGCTTCTTAAAGCTGTGGGATTTCTTTCATCATTTGAAAGAGACGCTGTCGAACAGTCAGGTTCGCAAAGCCTGCCTCCAAAACTTTCTGAACTTTAACCGCCTGCGCGAGTGGGCCGACCTACATCGCCAGTTGGTGGAGTTGGCTCGCGAGAACGGATTGAAGGTACGTTCACAACCCCGAAACGTCAGCGAAGACGAGCGCTCCACAACTCAGGGAATTGCCAGCTCTGCAGAACGCTCGCCCTCGCTTCGGGTTAGTGAACCGACTCAAAACCCGCACGTCGATGCGATTCATCGCGCTTTGCTGACCGGTCTCTTGGCGAGCATCGCCAACAAAGAATCCGAGTCGAACGAATATTCCGCAGCCGGCGGCTTGAAGGCTTTCGTTTGGCCCGGCTCGGGAACGGCTGGGTCAAAGCCGAAGTGGATTGTCGCGGCAGAATTGATCGAAACGTCGAAGCGATATCTGCGAACGGTCGCTCGGATCGACCCGGCTTGGATCGAACCGTTGGCCGAACATCTGCTGACAAAGACTCACAGCGAACCGCACTGGGATCGCGAGGCTGGCTCGGCAATGGGCTTCGAACGCGTGACGCTGTTCGGCCTGACAATCGTCCCTCGACGGAAAGTCCGTTTGGGGCGGATCGACCCGGCAGCGGCGCGGCGGCTGTTCATTCAGAACGGATTGGTCGAAGCGGATTTCGAGTGCCGCGCGGAATTCTTTCGGCACAACTGCGCGTTAGTCGAAGAACTTGAGGCGCTGCGAATCAAATCGCGGCGAGCTGATTTTCTGAAAGGCGATGCCGAGCATTTCGCGTTTTACGACGAGCGTCTGCCGGAGGAAGTTGTCGATAGCGTGACCTTGATGAAGTGGATCAAAGGTCACGGCCCAAACGAGCGATCGTTGTTTTTGCGACGCGAAGATTTACTGAACGCGGCGGCGGCCGAAGTTTCGACAACGGACTTCCCAGACGAGTTGAAGCTGCAGCATGTCAAAGTGACGTTGAACTATAAGCTGGAGCCAGGGGCGAACGACGACGGGATCACGATCTTAGTTCCGCAAGCTGGGCTGAATCAGTTGGAGCCGCAACGTCTGGGATGGCTCGTGCCGGGATTGCTAGAAGAAAAGATCACGGCCTTGATCAAGTCGTTGCCGAAGGACCTGCGGCGGCTGTTTGTTCCCGTGCCAGACACGACGAAGCAGGTGCTGAAACTGATCAAGTTCGGCGCGGGTGATGTCAACGAATCACTGGCGGCCATCTTGAGTAAGCTGAGCGGGCAGCGAATCGATCCGCGCGAATTCCGGGACGATCAACTGCCGCCGCATCTGCGAATCAGCGTCAAAGTTCTGGGCGAACAAGGAAAAACACTCGGCGCCGGACGTGATGTCGATCAGCTTCGTAAGCAGCTCGGCGCGAAAGCTTCGCAAAGTTTCGCGGCGATTGATCACTCGAAATGGAATCGCGACGGACTGACCGATTGGGACTTCGATCTCTTGCCGGAATCGATCGACCTGGAACATAGCGGCTTAAAACTGAAGGGCTTTCCGTCACTGGTCGATCAAGGCGAAAACGTTTCGCTGCGTCTGGCCGATTCCGCAGACCGAGCCGTGTACGATACGCGGCTTGGCTTGCGGCGTCTGTTCCTGATCGCGACCGGCAAGGAAATCAAACGGCAGGTTCAACACTTGCCCGACCTCGGTCGCTGGGCGATGTTGATCGCGACGCTGCCGGACAAAGGCCGCTTGCCGACGTTGCTGGCCGAGTTGATCGCCGATCGCGCGTTGTTCACCAGCACCGCACAATCACCCCGAACGAAGACGCAATTCCAAGAGCTGTTGCGAACCGCGAAGCTGCGAATCCCGGCCGCAGTCCAAGAGGTCCTCGAACTGCTTGGTCCGCTGCTGTCGGCGTACACGGAAGCTCGCCGCGCCGTGGCAGGGTGTCGGTTGCCATTCGCACAGACGGCAGTCGCCGACTGCCGCGACCAATTGAATCGACTGACCGAGGCCAACTTTCTGACATCAACTGGATGGGATTGGCTGCAACAATTCCCTCGCTATTTCAGCGGGATCACACTCCGTCTGAAAAAGCTCACGGCCGCCGGACAAGCGCGAGATCAACGAGCCGCAACCGACATCGACCCACGCTGGCGAAAGCTAATCGCGCGAGTCGACGCTGCTCGACAAACGGGACAACATCAGCCCGAGCTAATCACCGCACGCTGGATGATCGAAGAGCTGCGCGTTTCGTTGTTCACGCAAGAACTCCGCACGGCAATTCCGATTTCGCCGCAACGGTGGGATAAACAATGGGCGCTTGTTGAACGCTGATGGAAGAAATCGGGGGCTGAAGTCACACAAAGCACGCTTGGCGTTCAGCTTGATACCAATTTGATCAAGCCAAACAACTCACGCGGCCCGACGTTCGCGCGGTGCGAAGGCCACCGTTCCAGGTTGCGACAGTTCGCGCCACAGCGTGGCGTAGCGTTCGACGATTTGCCGAATGTCGTACCGTTCTGAGACGCGTTTCCGAGCCAACCGGCCGAGTTCACGACGGTTGGATGGTTCGAGCGTCAGCAAATCCAGGATGGATTCCCCCAAGCCTTGCGGATCGCTCGGCGGAACGATGCGGCCGGTGTTGCCGACGACTTCAGCGCATTCGCCAACGTCGGTTGCCACACACGGAATTCCGCAAGCCATCGCTTCGCCGACGACATTCGGAAAGCCTTCGGTTGTCGAGCAGCAAACGGCAACATCCAAGCTGGCGTTGATCGCTGGCACGTCACTGCGGACTCCGAGCCAATGAAACTGGTCGCGCAAGCCAACGGCATCAATCCAGTGGTGCAAATCCGTCGCTGTGAAAACTTGCTCTTCGCCGATCAATACGAAATGCGTGTCGGGACGTTGATTGCAAACCACGCGAGCCGCGCGCACGAATGATTGATGATCTTTGTGCGGGTGCAGTCGCCCAACGAGTCCGACCAGGGGAGTTGTGTCATCAATTCTCAACTCTGAACGAATTCGCTGTCGAGCCTCCGGGTCAGGTCGAAACTCGGAGATATCGAAACCGTTCGGAATGACCTCCAACTTGTTCGCCGCATAGCCGACTCGCAGGTGTGCCGTGCGAGCGGCCTCGGCACACAACACGATCCGTTCGGGAATCCATTGAGAGAATCTAGCTCCCAGCCACGCCGAAAATCGTAGCGAGCGTGAGTCGATGTTGGGGTCGAGAGTACTGTGTCGTATATTCCACGCCACCGACACATCGCGCCGTGCCAACTTGGTCGCCAACCCGCCGTACAAGTTGCCCCAGTACATCCAGCCTTGAACGACATCGGGATGAAATGCCTTGATCGCCTGAGCCAGCTTCCACAGATCGAGCGGATTCGGAATGCGGCGGCTGGTGATTCCAAACGATTCGTGCGGCACGCCGATCTGATCCAAATGTTCCGTCATCGGTCCTGGGGATCCGAGCGACAGTACTCGCGGCTCAAATTCGTCGCGCGGCAGCCGACTCAGCACGCGAGCCAGCATCCGCTCAGCTCCAGCCAAGATCGTCCCGTTGATCACTATCGCCAGCCGCACACGGTCCATCGTGTCGCCCTTTTTGATGTATCCAAATTCGCGTGGGCTTGTACTGAAAACCATAAAGGGCCACAACCCGTAGCTCCGGCAGCCTGCCTGAGTTGCGTCGCCTTTGGCGACGC
>JANMIF010000194.1:0-12301 GCA_031375695.1 Planctomyces sp. | reverse complement strand
CCGTCGCGCAGGCCGTTCTTGAAAGCCAACTTCACGCGGCGGTCTTCACCGGAATGAAACGTCAAAATCGCGACACGACCGCCGGCCTTGAGACAGTTCGGCAGGTTTCGCAAGAACGTGTCGAGAGCACCGAGCTCATCATTCACGGCGATGCGCAACGCTTGGAAAACTCGCCGCACCGTGTCATCGGCAGACTCGGTGAAACCGTGTCGAATTCGACCGAATGCGGAACGAATGACGTCGGCGAAGTCTTGCGTTGTTGTCAGCGGCGCGGCGGCGTGAGCGCGGAGAATTGCGGTTGCCAATTGGGCCGCGCGCGGTTCGTCGGCGTTTTCGGTCAAGAGGTTGGTGAGTTTGGATTCGTCCACATGCGATAACAACTCCGAGGCCGATTGGCCGTGGGTCGGGTTCATACGCATGTCGAGCGGGCCGTCGGATTTGAAGGTGAAGCCGCGGGCTGGGTCGTCAATTTGCATCGATGAGAGGCCGAGATCGGCGAGGATCGCGTCGGCTCCGGCGGGTGCTTCGGCCGCGATGAACTGAGCAACACCAGCGTAATTCATGCGGCGGACAATCAGCGATTCCGGTGGGAAGCCGAGTTCTCGTAGGCGGGCTTCGGACTTCGGCAGTTCGATCGGATCGGCATCGACAGCTAGCAATCGGCCTCCGGGTTGCACGGCTTTCAGCAACTCGCGAGCGTGTCCCCCATAGCCCAGCGTGCAATCGACGGCCGTCTCGCCGGGGTGCGGCGCTAGCACTTCCAACACCTCGCGAACCATGATCGGCCGATGACTGCCCGCCGGAGTCTTGCCGCTCGAAATCACTTTGGCTACGTCCGCCGAGTACCTTTCTGGCTGGTGCTCTTTGTATTTGTCGCCGAACGTGCGCGGGTGCGTCCCACTGTATCGTGGACGTCGCTTGGGCTTTTGTGATTCGGGATCGGTCATCGTTGAAACTGCACCGCGACCTCAACAACACATTCCTCGATCGCCAACTTCCCCGCTGAAGACATCATCGATTCCTCTCTGGCCTCAAAAATACATGTGACGCGATGTCGTGACAGTGCTGGTTCAAAGTCAGGATGTCCATATCGAGAACAAATAGTCTTATGAAGCGACATCCTCTTCGTCCTTCTGTCAACGATAGTCCTTCATTGGTTTAACACATTCATCAGGCAACTGTGGATTGGAAAACGTGCCGTGCATTTCCGTAAGGACATTGAAAACACCGGCACAATATCGAATTCCAAAAAAGCCGCCAGTCCGACAATGCGTCAGTCAAAGTCGTGCGCTATTTGAAATTGAAATCCTCCAGCACAGGCAGGTCGTGCAAGTTGCCGAGACCAAAGAGTTGCAGGAAGCGCGGCGTCGTGACGTACTGTGGGTCGGTCTTTTGAGACTCTTTGGGAGTGTGCTCGCGATCGATGCGGATGAGTTCGCGTTGGATCAGTTGCCGCAGTAGCGGGCCGGGGTTGTCCTTGCCGATGGTTTCGATTTGCGTCTTTGTGATCGGCTGCTTGTAGGCGACCAGCGACAAGACTTCGAGCACGTCTTGAGTCAGCTTCACTTCTTTCGGACCGTAGCCGAAGACTTTGTTGCGGACGCTTTCAAACTCCGCCCGCAAGGTCATGCGATAACCTCCCTCACCGAGCGTGATCGCATACGGCCGGTCTTCCGCGATGTATTGCTGATTGAGTTCGTCGATCAAACATTCGACGAAGCCGAAGCCGTGATCGGTGTGAAACAGCGAACCGAGTTTCTTTGCCGTGAGCGGCAGGCCACCGACAAACAGCGCGGCTTCGACGACTTGCTTTTCGGAAACTCGTGTTGGTTCGATGTCGGCAGATGTCGGTGAGCCTAGCATCGGCGATTCTGGTAGCTCGCGCGGTGCCTCGTTCACGGTCGATGTACTGTCAGCAGTCAGCGGAGTCTCGGCATCCGGTGCGAGCGAATTCATTTCTTGCTCGACGGCATCGGTCGCCGCGAGCGCGCGCAGATACGCGGCTTCCAGATCATCCGCCAACAATGGCTCATCCCAAACTTCACATTCGCCGAGCAGGCTGAGCGACGGCGGGTCTTCGGCCGATGAGGATTCGATTAGAGAATTCGACGGCTCGTCCATGAGCAAGCTTTCCAGATGATCCGTTTCGACCCGGGCGGGCCGAAACGAGGCAGACTGATTCGTTGGATGCCGATGGACCATATCACGGTTTTTGAGAACAGGACAAGACGGCGCGCGGCTTGAGACGCGGGGCGGCGAGACGTAGCATCGTCGCTTCTTACTGCGGGAGCCATTTATGCCGAGTGAATTTGATTCCGTAAGTCCCCTCAGCGGCGATGGGCCGTTGTTCACGAATCCTGATCCCGACATCGCGCGAGCGTTTTTTCGGAGCAAGCCGAAACAGCTTGTGGACAAAGTCCTTTCGGTGCCGGACGCAGTGAGCCGTTTTGTCCACGACGGCGATTATTTGGCGACGGGCGGTTTCGGCGCGGATCGGATTGCGACGGCGTTGATTCATGAAGTGGTGCGGCAGCGACGTCAGAACCTCAGCTTTGCCGGGCATACGACGACGCATGACTTTCAGATTTTGTGTGCTGGAAATTTGACCGGTCGCGGGCAACTGCTTCGTCGTGTCGATGTGGCATACATAGTCGGCCTGGAAGCTCGCGGTCTGTCACCTCAGGCGCGGCGAGTGATCGAAAGCGGTGAAATCGAATTGTGCGAATGGACGAACTACACGCTGGCTCTGCGATTTCAGGCGGCCGCAATGGGCGTTTCGTTTCTGCCGGCCCGCAGCCTAGCCGGGACCGACACCTTTCGGCACAGCGCGGCCAAACAGATTCAATGCCCGTTCACCGGAGCCGATTACGTTGCGATCCCCGCCTTGTGGCCGGATGTGGCGTTGATTCACGTTCACGAAGCGGATTGTTTCGGCAATGCACGAATTCGAGGAACATCGGTGGCCGACATCGAATTGGCTCGCGCGGCCAAGCACGTCGTGCTCAGTTGCGAGCGGCTGATTTCAAACGACGATATTCGCAGCGATCCGACAGCGACCGTGATCCCGTTTTTCTGTGTCGACGCCGTCTGCGAAGTTCCGTTCGGCAGTTTCCCTGGCAACATGCCGTACGAGTACTACTCCGACGAGGTTCACATACGCGAATGGCTCACGGCCGAAGGAGACGACGGGGCTTATCGCTTGTTCCTCGAAAAGTATCTGTTCGATTATCGCGATTTTGCAGAGTACTTGAATCTCTGCGGCGGCTCGGCTCGGCTGAACGAACTTCGTGAACAGGAACTGAATCCCGCTGGCTGAGCCGAGTCGGTTAATTCGTTTCCGTTGGGCCACGTTGACGATAGGCTGACAAGCGGAGACGAGCGACGTGTGATGGCACCATTCGATTTGAGGCGGAAAATGCGGCGAGATTTGTCCGATTCTTTGTCGATCGACATATCGGCTTTCACGGCCGAGGACTTGCGACTCGCAGCGTCTCATGCAAGGCAGGAGGACTGGCAGCGCTGGGGGCCGTATCTGTCCGAGCGGCAGTGGGGAACCGTGCGGGAAGACTACTCAGAGCACGGCAACTGCTGGGATTTTTTTACTCACGATCAATCGCGTAGCCGAGCGTATCGCTGGGGTGAAGATGGGCTGATGGGAATCTGCGATCGGCAGGGACGATTGTGTTTCGGTTTGGCGTTGTGGAATGAACGTGACCCGATCTTGAAGGAACGGTTGTTTGGCTTGTCGGGGCCGGAAGGGAATCACGGTGAGGATGTCAAAGAGCTTTACTTTTATCTCGACTCAACGCCGACGCATTCGTATTTGAAAGGCTTGTACAAATATCCGCAGGCGGAGTTTCCGTATGCTCGATTGGTTGACGAGAGCCGACGGCGCGGGCGTGAGCAGCCGGAGTTCGAACTGCTCGACACAGGCGTGTTCGATGGCGATCAGTACTTCGATGTGACCGCCGAATATGCGAAAGCTTCGCCGCAGGACATCTTGATTCGCATCAGTGTAGCCAATCGCAGCCCGCATGCGGCGACGATTCATGTCTTGCCGACACTGTGGTTTCGGAACACATGGTCGTGGGTTGGACATGACGAATCCCCAGAATGCTTCCCGGCCATGCAACTTCAACCAGATGGAACAGTGCTCGCCTTGCACGAAGCATTGGGCGAGTTTCGTTTCGCAGCCGAGGGGACGCCGAACGAATGGCTGTTCACGAACAACGAGACAAATTCCGAGCGGCTGTTCCGACTGCCAAACGACGGAAATTATGTGAAGGATGCGTTTCACGAGCGAGTTGTTCGCGGAGACGTCAAGGCTGTGTCGCCCGATCCGGTTGGAACCAAGTGCGCGCCGTGGTTCGTGATCAAAATGTTGCCGCATGGCCGGCATGAAATTCGATTGCGGCTGACCTTAAAGTCTGAACAACGCTGGACGCCGCAGAAGGCGTTCGGGCCAGAGTTCAATCAGGTGTTTGCAACTCGCATCGCCGAGGCGAATCAGTTTTACGACGCGAAGTTGCCGCGTGATCTGACTCCTGATGCTCGCAACGTGGCACGGCAGGCGTTCGCCGGGTTGCTGTGGTCGAAGCAGTTTTATCACTACGTCGTGCGGCAGTGGCTGAAAGGGGACGAAGGTCAGCCGACCCCGCCGCCGAATCGGCAATTCGGCCGCAATCGCGATTGGCCGCACGTCTTCAATCGCGATGTCATCTCGATGCCGGACAAGTGGGAGTATCCGTGGTTTGCCGCCTGGGATTTGGCGTTTCATATGATCCCGTTTGCTCGCGTCGATGCGGAGTTTGCGAAGCATCAACTGCTGCTGTTTCTGCGCGAGTGGTACATGCACCCGAACGGCCAGTTGCCGGCGTATGAGTTCGCGCTCGGTGACGTGAACCCGCCGGTTCATGCGTGGGCTTGCTGGCGAGTCTACAAACAGACCGCTCCGCGTGGCCGCCGCGACCGCATGTTTCTGGCGCGAGCGTTTCAGAAGCTGCTGCTCAATTTCACATGGTGGGTGAATCGGAAAGACATCGAGGGGAATAATCTGTTCTCCGGCGGGTTCCTCGGCTTGGACAACATCGGCGTGTTCGACCGCTCGCAACCGCTGCCAACGGGCGGGCACTTGGAGCAAGCGGACGGGACCGCGTGGATGGCGTTCTTTTGTTCGACGATGCTGGCAATGGCCCTCGAACTGGCAGCGGAAGACCCCAGCTACGAAGACATCGCGTCGAAATTCTTCGAGCACTTCGTCGCGATTGCCGACGCCATGAACACGATGGGGGGCTCCGGCTTGTGGGACGAAACCGATGGGTTTTATTACGACCAGCTCAAGATGAAAGGTCAAGGCGAGCCGCTGCGGATTCGCTCTGTCGTCGGCATCATTCCGCTGTTCGCTGTTGAGATTCTCGACCCGCACACGCTTGACCGGCTCCCCGGATTTAAGAAACGGATGAGCTGGTTCCTGCAAAACCGGAAAGACCTCTTGCGGCAAATCACGATCTGCGAGCCAGAACAAACGTCCGCCTCGCCGCGCGACAAGCGGATGCTGCTGGCAATTCCGTCGCGTGACCGCTTGAAACGAGTGTTGCGACGAGTGCTCGATGAATCCGAGTTCCTGTCGCCACATGGTGTGCGAGCTCTTTCGAAGGCTCATGCGGACGATCCGTTCATCTTTTGCTGCGGCGATCAAACGCTACGAGTCGATTACGTCCCCGGCGAATCAACAACCGGCCTATTCGGCGGAAACTCCAATTGGCGTGGACCGATCTGGTTCCCGGTGAACTACCTGCTGGTCGAATCGCTCGAACGCTATCACCACTTCTATGGCAACGGGTTCCAAGTCGAATGCCCAACCGGCTCTGGCGTCTGGATGAATCTGCAAGAAGTGGCTCGCGAATTGTCGCGCCGCCTAGCCTCGCTATTTCTTCCCGATACAACCGGCCGCCGCCCCTGTCATGGCGACGAAGCTCGATATGCGACCGATCCGCATTGGCGGAATCTTGCGCTGTTTTACGAATACTTTCACGGTGACACAGGCCGCGGCTGCGGAGCGTCGCATCAAACCGGTTGGACTGCACTTGTCACCCGGTTGCTGGAAGATGCGTAAATGCGAATTGGCCCTGCCGAGACGTCTGGTTATATTGCTCGACATGAGCCAAACCCGCAAAGCCCCTGTCGCGCGAGTCCGGTATCATCCGGCAGCGTATGAATTCGTTGATCTCGCGTTGAAATTCACGCAACGACGCCTCGGAAAAGGGGGCGAGCCACGAGAGACTGAGACGGCTCCGACCGGTCACATTTCCGGTCCGCAACTGCTGGATGGCATTCGTGAGTTGGCGTTGAAGGAGTTTGGCCTGATGACGATCCCTGTGCTGCGGCATTGGGGAATCGCCAACACCGAAGACTTCGGCCGCATCGTTTGGGATTTGATCGAACGGGGTCAATTGAGCAAAACCGATCGCGATCAGATATCGGACTTCTGTGGTGTATATGACTTCGAGTCGGCGTTTGACCGCGACTATCAGTTCGCCATACCGGCCACATTCCGGTCGTGAGAATCCAAGTATCCCAACGAGCGAGCGAGAACGCTCCACATGGTCAAGGAGGAACCCTATGGATTTAGACTCAACCCCGTGGGTCGAACCTCCGCTGAACCTGACCGAGGCGCAGCAGGTTGATCATCGGATTGCCCTGCGTCGCTGGTGGCGAGCGGTGATCGTGGCTCTGTTCTGGTTGCTGGCGCTGGCGATCCTCGCCGTTTGGACCGGCAACCCGGTGACTCTCAACCGCATGCAAATTCTCGAATCTGATGCGGTTTTGAAAGTCACCGTCGAAGATTGGTCCGCTGGACGAATGCACGTTAACAAGTGCTGGAAACAGCCGATCACCGAAGAACAAATTCAGATTACCGAACTGCCTCGCGATTCACAGCCGACCGGAACGCTGCTGTTGATTCCGGTCACACGTCAGCGCGGCGAATGGCTCGTCACGCCCTCGCGACTGCCGAACGGCCTGCCGCTGGTTTACCCCGCGACACCGGAATCCGAACGGCAAGTTCAAAGTCTCCTCGACACTGGCCGCTTGCCTAACTAACCCGAAGCATTAATAGCTTTTAATACCTGTAATGCTCCGGCTTGTACGGTCCTTCCGCTGGAACTCCGAGATACTCTGCCTGAGCTGAGGTCAACTTCGTCAGCTTCACGCCAAGCTTTTCGAGGTGCAGGCGAGCCACTTCTTCGTCGAGCTTCTTTGGTAGGCGATGCACACCGATGTCGTACTTATCCGGTTCCGTCCAAATCGCGATTTGCGCGAGAACTTGATTCGTGAAACTGTTCGACATCACGAAGCTTGGATGACCAGTCGCACAACCGAGGTTGACGAGTCGTCCTTCCGCCAGCACCAGGATCGCCTTGCCGTCGGGATAAACCCACTTGTCGACTTGCGGCTTGATCTCGATTCGCTTGACGTCGCCCCGGCGTTTTAGATGCCCGACGTCGATCTCGCTGTCGAAGTGGCCGATATTGCAGACGATCGCATGATGCTTCATCCGATCGAGATGCTCGCCCCGAATAACATCCGCACAACCGGTCGTCGTGACGAAGAGATCGCCGCGAGCCGCCGCCTCTTCCATCGTCGTGACTTCGTAGCCTTCCATCGCCGCCTGCAACGCGCAGATCGGGTCAATCTCGGTCACGAGCACGCGAGCACCGAGGCTCTTCATCGAATACGCACATCCTTTGCCGACATCGCCGTAACCCGCCACGACTACGACTTTGCCCGCGATCATCACATCCGTTGCACGCTTTATGCCGTCGGCCAGTGATTCGCGGCAGCCATACAAGTTGTCGAACTTGCTCTTCGTCACGCTGTCGTTGACGTTGATCGCCGGGAACAGCAAGTTGCCCGCTTCGTGCATTTGATACAGCCGATGAACACCGGTCGTCGTTTCTTCGGTGACGCCGCGAATATTCTCGGCAGTGCGGCGAAAGAAGCTGTTGTCTTCGTCCTGAATGTCAGCAAGCAGTTTCAAGATCACCGCGTACTCTTCGTTCGTCGCGGTCGAAGCTGCTGGCACCGTCTCCGCCTTTTCAAACTCGACCCCTTTGTGGACGAGCAACGTCGCATCGCCACCGTCGTCCAGGATCATGTTGGGAGTTCCGCCATCCGGCCATCTAAACAATTGGTCGGTACACCACCAATACTCTTCGAGCGTTTCCCCCTTCCACGCGAAGACTGGAACCCCTTGCGGGTTAGTCGGTGTTCCGTGACGACCGACCGCAACCGCCGCCGCAGCTTCGTCCTGAGTCGAAAAGATATTGCAACTCGCCCAGCGGACCTGAGCACCAAGCTCGACCAGTGTCTCGATGAGCACTGCCGTTTCGATCGTCATGTGCAAGCTGCCGGCGATCCGTGCTCCCTTGAGCGGTTTCTTGCCGCCGAACTTCGCGCGGAGCGCCATCAGGCCTGGCATCTCGACTTCAGCCAATTCGATTTTCTTTCGGCCCAGGTCGGCCAAGTGGATGTCTCGCACCTTGAACGGCAAAGCTTTATTTTGAGTTTGTGATTTCGAGGCGGCTTCCAACACGGCTGGCATGAGAACTCCTTTGAGAATCGAACAGGTTCAGAAACAGTGGTTCAGTGTCACGAACGAATGGACCGTAAGTTAGGTGATTTCGCCATCAGGCAGCAACCTTTACAATCGGCTTCGGATTTGTGGCGCACTCGGCTCGTGTGCCGCCGTAGCCAATCTCGCCAGAGATTGGGTGCGATTCGTGACACTCCCAATCTCTGGCCATATTGGCTACGAAAGAACCGTCAATGCTCATCCGCCATAACTACGGCTCCGGAAGATTTGGACTGTCGATTGAAATTTTCCCTCCCAAGACCCCCGCCGGTGACGCCGCGTTGTTCGCAACACTTGACCGACTGACGAAGTTTCAGCCGGGGTTTATCTCCTGCACCTACGGAGCTGGCGGCAGCACAAGCAAGCGAACCGTTGAACTTTGCGTAGAAATTCAGCGCCGCTATCAAATTGCAGCGACATCGCACTTCACATGTGTCGGTGCGACTCGCGACGAACTGCTTGATTGGCTGCGATTCGCGCAAACCAGCGGAATTCAGAACATCATGGCCTTGCGAGGCGACGCACCGGCCGGGCAGACAACATATCAGGCAGTCGCCGGAGGATTGCGATACGCGAACGAACTGGTTGCATTGATCCGCGAGCGATTCGCCGACCTCGGCATCGGAGTCGGCGGCTATCCCGAAAAGCACCCGGAAGCCCCCGACGTTCAAACCGATCTCGACAATCTCAAGCGAAAAGTCGATGCCGGTGCGGATGCGGTCTTCACGCAATTGTTTTTCGTCAACGACAACTTCTACCGCTTCCGAGATCGCTGCGAACAGGCCGGCATCCGCGTCCCGATCATTCCTGGCATCATGCCCGTGACCGAGTTTGCTCGAATCCAACGGATCACGTCCCTATGCGGTGCCGTCTTCCCTTCCGAACTCTCGACCCGGTTGGAAGCAGTCCAGTCGGACGAGTCGGCTCAATTCCAAATCGGGGTCGATTGGGCCATTCGCCAGTGCCGCGAGTTGGTCAGTCGAGGAGTTCCCGGGCTGCATTTTTACGCTCTCAATAAGTCTCCCGCCTGTGAGCAGATTCTGAGCAATCTCAAGGCTTAATTCCCCAAAGCGACGGTGATTGCCCTCCTTCTTTCAGTGTGGATGCTTAATCAGTCAGCATACCGAGCGGCCGCTTCGCTGTCGTTGGGTTTGTTTCGGCAGGATTGGTAGATCTGTTGAAATTCTCGGAATAATCGAGATATTCGCCTGCCAGTGGGAAGAGCACTCGTGAATTCGCCTTTATGTGGCCATCCCGCTTCTGCTCAGTTTTTTCACAGGCCGGCTCGGTCGTTAATCCTGACGATTATCGCCTGCCTATTTTCCGGGCCGGCCCGTTTTGCAAAGCGTGACAAATTCGATTGAGCAGAATTTCCCGTTTGGTCTAGCCGAGCCGATTCTGAGTGTTATCATTCCGCCGACGTCGTCAGGTTGGCGACGCGATCGCAAGTGGTTCTGAATAAGCAGTCCGGGGTGGAATTGAGCGGACGGTTTTTCGGAGCCAGGCGGTCAAACATGGAAGAACGTCTAAGGAAGGAGACAGAACATGCTGGTGCTATCCAGGAAGGTGGGCGAACGGATTTTGGTGGGAGATCAGGTGGTTGTGACCATCGTGCGAATCGGGCCGAATGCGGTTCGATTGGGAATTGAAGCTCCCAAGGATATGAACATCGTTCGCGAAGAATTGTGCGATCCGAATGGCGTGGTGCTTGAACAGTTGCCTGCGGAACTTTACTTGACTCATGCCGATTGAGGCGGGTTGACGGATTCCGCCAATCAGACAATGAACTCAGCGAGCGTCGGGAAACGACGCTCGCTTTTTTTGTGTTCGGCCTTTGAGGCGACTGTTTTCGCGTTAGAATCCGCCACGATTCTTCTCCAAACGATCGGAGTTCGCGATGCTGACATTGACTAGCAACGGCACGGCTCACACATGCGACGGTGTGACTCGCCGCGATTTCTTGCAAGTTGGTGCATTGGGCGCGACCGGGCTTTCGCTGGCTGACTCCGTCCGAGCCAAAGAAGCTGGCGCAACCACCAACGGCAAGGACGAGCGGTCCTGCATCATGATTTTCAATCTCGGCGCCCCAAGTCAATTTGAAACGTGGGATCCGAAGCCTGAAGCCCCCGATGAAATTCGTGGCCCATTCAAACCAATCGCCACGAAGTCGCCAGAGATTCAGATCAGCGAGATTTTCCCGAGGCATGCGGCGATCGCTGACAAATTCTCGATCGTCCGTAGTTGCTATCACACCGGAGCTGCGGTTCACGACACCGGCCATCAATTGATGCAGACCGGCCGGCTCTTTAACGGCGGCATTATCACGCCTCATGCCGGCTGCGTGGCCAGCTACCTAATGGGTCGCCGAAACGATCTCCCCGCAAACGTCATCATGCCACAAACGATGGGCAACACCGGCGGCGGATTGCCTCACGGTCAGGATGCCGGCTTTCTTGGCAAAGCGCATTCACCGTTCTTTTTGAATGCCGATCCGTCCAAGGCCGACTTTCGAGTGCCCGATCTCTTGCCGCCGCCGCAAATTGGCGAGGCACGACTCGACCGCCGCCGCAAGCTGCGCGAAGTCGTCGATTCAACCGTTCGCAATTTTGAAAAGAGCGACAACGCCAAGCTCGTAGACAGCAGTTTCGAATCCGCCTTTCGCATGGTGACTAGCGAGCAAGCCCGCGCGGCCTTCGATCTGTCGCGTGAACCGAAAGAAGTTCGCGAAAAGTATGGCATGAGCCGCTTCGGACAGTGCTGTCTGTTGGCTCGACGGCTGATCGAATCGGGCGTCCGATTTGTTACGATCAACACATTCTTGACGGTCTTTGACGAGATCACCTGGGACATTCACGGCACGAAACCGTTCACGTCAATCGAGGGAATGCGCGACATCGTCGCCCCGATGTACGACCAAGGTTATGCCGCACTGATCGAAGATCTGCACGATCGCGGAATGCTCGACAACACGTTGGTCTGCAACCTCGCCGAATTCGGCCGTACCCCACGCGTGAATCCGGCCGGCGGCCGAGATCACTGGCCGCAATGCTGGTCGAGCTATTTCGCTGGCGGCGGAGTCCAAGGTGGTCGAGTCATCGGCAAGAGTGACCCGATCGGTGGCTACCCAGCCGAACGACCGGTCAATCCATCGGAAGTCGTGGCCACGATCTTCCACAGCCTCGGCTTCAACATCGAGTCTCACCTTCCTGGCCCCGCCGGCCGCCCATTCCCGCTGGTTGACTTCGGCACGAAACCGGTCACAGAACTGTTTGCGTAATGATCGTGACGACCGCATCGAACCTGTCCAAGAACAAAATCGCGCTTTTGTAGCCCGGTTTTTCAAACCGGGCCATTCGTTTCGACCGGCTTGAAAAACCGATCTACAGAATTGTTCTTGGGCAGGTTCTGGGCCACGAGGCCGTGAAGATCTTTATAATCCGGTTCCCAGAAATTAGCTGCGTGTTGGGATGTAGCTTTTGGCGCAGACGGATTTGATCAGGTCGGTGCTGGGGCAGTGTTGGCATCAAGTGCTGGAGGCGACCTCGAAGAGATGGTCGTAGTTCTCGTAGGACCGATTGGACCAGCAGTGGCTAGAGCATTTTCGTGATTGGTCTTCAGGGCTTCGGCGAGGTTGCTGTACTCTTCCTGAGTTGTTCGGACTCAAGGAGG
>JANMIF010000191.1:0-9486 GCA_031375695.1 Planctomyces sp. | reverse complement strand
CGCCAAGTTCGGCAAGCAGGACGAAGTGGATACACTCAAGACAAAAGCCACAAAACCCAAGGCCACGAAATGAAAACAATCCTCGCCCTTTGCACATCGATTTTGCTTCTCAGCGGAACCTGGGCGCACGCCGCGCCGCCTAACATCGTCATCCTTTACGCCGACGACATGGGCTGGGGCGATCTCGGGGCACAGAATCCGGAGTCCAAGATTCCCACGCCACACTTGGACCGCCTCGCGGCGCAGGGGACACGGTTTACGGACGCGCACAGTTCGTCGGGCGTGTGTACTCCCAGCCGCTACGCGCTGCTGCATGGTCGGTATCACTGGCGGAAGTTTCACGGCATCGTGAACTCCTTCGATCAACCGATCCTCGACGCCGAAAGGACACGCTGCCCGAGTTGCTGAAAACGAAAGGCTACAAGACGGCGTGCATCGGCAAATGGCATCTGGGATGGGATTGGAATGCCATCAAGAGGCCCGGAGCTGTGCCGACCAGGGGATCGGGAAAGGCTCAGGACGGCTTCGCGCCGAACGCCTTTGATTGGAACAAGCCGATCCCCGGCGGGCCGTTGTCGCACGGGTTTGACTATTACTTCGGCGACGATGTGCCGAACTTCCCGCCGTATGCGTGGTTCGAGAACGACCGCGTCATCACCGAACCGACTGTGCCGCTCGCCACGCCGAAGCGGACGGCCGAAGGTTCGTGGGAAGCTCGACCGGGACCATCGGTGAAAGACTGGGACTTCTGGGCCGTCATGCCGAAGCTCACGGAGAAGGCCGTGGAGTGGATCGGCCAACAGAAGCAAAGCGAGCCGTTCTTTCTCTACTTCCCCTTCACGTCGCCCCATGCGCCGATCGTGCCGACGCGGGAGTTTGTCGGCAAATCGAAGGCGGGCGGCTTCGGCGATTTCGTGACCCAGACGGACGCCACCGTGGGCCGCGTGTTGCAAGCGCTGCAGGACGGCGGCTTCGCGGACAACACGCTCGTCGTCTTCAGTGCCGACAACGGCCCCGAATATTACGCCTATGATCGCATCCAAAACTTCCAGCATCGCAGCATGGGTCCGTTGCGCGGTCTCAAACGCGACATCTGGGAAGGGGGCCATCGCGTGCCGTTCGTCGCGCGTTGGCCAGGCAAGGTTCCTGCGGGGAAGGTGAGCGACGGCCTCCTGAGCCAGATCGACCTCTTCGCGACCATTGCGACTGTCGTCGGAGCAGACATCCCGCCCGGTTCCGCCGAAGACAGTTACAACCAACTCGCGCTCTTCACAGGCGAAGCCCCCAGCTCGCGAGGCACATTGGTTCACAACACGA
The DNA here is from genome assembly GCA_031375695.1 of Planctomyces sp. Taxonomy (GTDB): domain Bacteria; phylum Planctomycetota; class Planctomycetia; order Planctomycetales; family Planctomycetaceae; genus SXKJ01. Next base: position 8,169 of record JANMIF010000191.1, on the reverse strand, counting down.
ACGCCAATGGCTACGCGCTCCGCCACGGCGACTGGGTGCTGATCGCGGCGAAGACCGGTGGAGTCAGTAAAGTGCCCGAGTGGTTCGATCAGGCGAACGGCTACGGCAAGAACCCGCATCCTGGCGAGCTCTACAACCTCCGCAACGACCTCGCGCAGAAGCACAATCTGTATGCTGAGCAGCCTGCAAGAGTGCGGGAACTCTCGGCTCTCCTCGAACAAGTCCGCGCCAAAGGGCAGGTGCGGTGAGGCTTGGTCCAGAACTTGGTAATCTGTTCTCGTCGCATTTGAACTTGCCGAACCGACGGAACTGAAAACGATGAAGCGTCAGATCATCTCCATTCTCGTGATGCAGCTCGTCATCGGAGTCGCCTTCGTCCAGAGCAATGCCTCCGCTGCGAACAATGAGCAAGCCGAGCAGCTCTTCGTACGTCGCATCATCCCCTTGTTTCACGAGAAGTGCCTGGCGTGCCACGGCAAGGATGAGGCGCAGATCAAAGGCGGGTTTGACATGCGTTCGCTCGCATCCATGCTGAAAGGTGGCGAGAGCGAGCAGCCGGGCTTGGTCGTCGGCAAGCCGGAGCAGAGTCCGCTTTATCTCGCGGTGACACGCAAGCACGACGACTGGCAGCCGATGCCGCCGAAGGAAGCGGATAAGCTGAGCGCCGAGCAGGTGACATGGATCAAAGATTGGATTGCCGGTGGAGCATTCTGGCCGGATGACGCGAGAGCCAAGGAAATCGCAAAGGCGAACTCCGAGAAGTGGTCCGCAGAAGATGGTGTCTCGGTCAAGACTTCGGGGGGCCTGTCGCCGGAGTGGACCGAGCGGAAATACAAGAGCGAAGGTCTCTGGGCTTATCAGCCGGTGAAGAAGCCGATTCCGCCGATGAAAGACGGCAATTCCATCGACGCCTTTATCGCGGCGAGATGGCCTGCGGGTCTCCAGTCGGCGCCACTGGCGGATCGAGTGACGCTCATTCGCCGCGCGACGTTTGATCTCATCGGACTGCCGCCCAAGCCGGAGGAAGTCGAAGCTTTCGTAAAGGACTCGCGGTCAGACGCGGAAGCGTTTGCGAAAGTCGTCGATCGTTTGCTGGACTCGCCGCACTATGGCGAGCGGATGGCGCAGCACTGGCTCGATGTGACGCGCTACGCCGATACGTCGGGCTTTGCCAATGACTACGAACGCGGCAACGCCTGGCGTTATCGCGATTACGTCGTCCGTTCGTTCAACGCCGACAAACGCTACGACCAGTTCGTGCGCGAGCAGATCGCCGGAGACGAGATCGACGCAAACGATCCGGAGCAAATTGTCGCCACGGGCTTCTTGCGCATGGGGCCATGGGAGCTGACGGGCATGGAGGTGGAGAAGGTCGCGCGCCAACGCTTCCTCGACGATGTCGTGAACAGCGTCGGTGAGACCTTCCTCGCGCACTCTTTGCAATGCGCGCGCTGCCACGATCACAAGTTCGATCCAGTGCCCACGCGCGACTACTACTCGATCCAGGCCGTGTTCGCGACGACACAGCTCGCAGAGCGCGCCGCACCCTTTCTGTCGAACGAAAACGTGACAGGCTTTGAGGAGAAGAAGTATCTGGAGATGCGGCGCGCGGAATATCTTGAAGTCCTCGCGCGACTCGACGATCAGATGTTGGCGGCAGCTCAATCCTGGTTTCAAGAAAAGGGCATTGATCCTGCAAGATGGAACGCCGCCATTGCAAATGCTGCCGACGGGAAGTCTCCCACGCGAACACCAATGAGTTCGCGTCGGGAGTTCAAAGACCTCTTCAACGCGGCTCGCAACGCGATCATGAAAGAGGGCGTGCCCGAGGATCAGTTTCCACCGAAACTCGTTGGCTTCAGTCCCGAGGACTATGGAAACGAGCGAGTCGCCCGCAAAGGTCTAGAACGTCTCAAGTGGGAACTCGAACGCTACGAGCCGTACGCGCTCGCCGTGTATGGCGGTCGCACGCGGCAATACAAGACCGTCTTCACCCCGCTGCGCATGCCGTCAGACCGCATGACTGCGGGCGAATTGGAGGTGACTTGCGTCCTCACCGGCGGAGATCCTTTTAGTGCCGGTCAGAAGGTGACGCCCGGAGTCCTCAGTGTGCTCGTTGCTGCGCAGCAGACACCGATCCCCGACACCATCGAAGGGCGCCGGCTCGCCTTCGCGGATTGGGTGGCGAACGCGGAGAATCCGCTGACGACGCGAGCCATCGTGAACCGCATCTGGCTCTGGCATTTCGAACGACCAATCGCGGGCAATCCGAACAACTTCGGCAGCACCGGCAAGAAGCCGACGCATCCCGAACTGCTCGACTGGCTCGCGGCGACGTTTGTGGAAGACGGCTGGAGCTTCAAAGCGATGCACCGGATCATGATGAACTCGGAGGCGTATCGTCGCGGCACGCGGCACCCCGACCGCAAGACGCTCGCCGAAAAAGACCCGACCGGTACAAGCTACGCCGTCTTCAAACCGCGCCGACTCACGGCCGAGGAACTGCGTGATGCGATGCTCGCCGCGACCGGTGAACTCAATCCGGTGCTCGGCGGAATTCCGACCCGACCCGAAATCAACCTCGAAGCCGCGCTGCAACCGCGTCAGGTCATGGGGACCTTCGCCGCCGGCTGGACGCCGAATCCATTACCACGGCAGCGTCATCGCCGTTCGATCTACGCACTGAAAGTCCGCGGCCTACCCGATCCGTTGCAGGAAGTCTTCAATGCCCCTGCGCCGGACTTTTCGTGCGAACGTCGCGAGGCCAGCACCGTCACACCGCAAGTCTTCAGTCTCTTCAACGGACAGGCTTCGCACTCACGAGCACTGGCTCTGGCGAACCGCGCGATGAAGGAAGCTCAGACCGATGAGCAAGCCATCGCTCGCAGTTTCGCGCTGGCGTTCTCGCGTCAGCCAAGCCAGGACGAACTGCAAACCTGCCTCGCCCACTGGCGAGACATCGAAGCGTTACTGAGCGACACCAAGACAGTCGCATCAAAGCCGCCGCTCGAAGTGCGACGCGATGCAGTCGAGGAAAACACAGGCGAGAAGTTCTCCTTCAACGAGAGACTGCATGCTTACGCCGACTTCGTTCCCGACCTGCAACCGACTGATGTCTCAACACACACTCGGGCCCTCGCCGATGTCTGCCTCGCACTCTTCAACTCCAACGAGTTCGTCTATGTCTACTAACCGCTTCTTCCCCGGCGCAGACGTTCGCGATTTGCATGGGCCAACACGCCGCGAATTCATCTACAGCTTGGGGGCCAGCCTCGGCAGTGTTGCGTTGAGTGCATTGCTTGCTGACGAAGCGAAGACGAACCCGCTCACGCCGAAGCAGCAGCATTTGCCAGCCAAAGCCAAGAGCGTGATTTTCCTCACCATGGAAGGCAGCCCTTCGCATTTGGACACGTTCGATCCAAAGCCCAAACTGGCGGAGATGCACCTCAAAGAGTTCGTGCGCGAAGGGAAGCAAAAGTCCGCGATGGAAAGCGGTAAGCGGTACTACGTGCAAAGCCCGTTCAAGTTCGCGAAACACGGCCAGAGCGGCGCGGACATGGCGCAGAACTGGGAGCATCTTGCGAAGGTTGCGGATGAAATCTGCTTCTTCCGCGGCTGCACGGTGGACAGCGTGAACCACCCGACCGCGATGTATCAAATGAACTGCGGCAACCGATTCGGCGGCGATCCCGGGATCGGTGCCTGGGTGAACTACGGACTCGGCACCGTCAATCAGGATCTGCCCGGCTTCATCGTGCTGCCCGAAGTCAGTTACCCGCAGGGCGGCGCGGCGAACTGGAGCAACGGCTATCTGCCTGCGAACTTCCAAGGCACGCCGCTGCGTGCGAAAGGCTCGCCCATTCTCGACCTGACGCCGCCCGTCGGAGTGAGCGCAGCGAGGCAGCGCAAGAATCTCGATCTCATTGCCAAGCTTAACGCGGCGCACGTCGCGCAGCATCCCGGCCACGACGAACTCGCCGCTCGCATGGACAACTACGAGCTGGCCTTCCGCATGCAGATGCAGGTTCCGGAAGTGCTCGACCTCTCCAAGGAAGATGAGAAGACAAAGGAACTCTACGGCGTCGGGAAAGACGCGACGGATGCCTTTGGCCGCAAGTGCCTGCTCGCCCGCAAACTCGTCGAGAAGGGCGTGCGTTTCGTGCAGCTCTACAACGGTTCGTGGGACAGTCACGACTACATCGAACGAGCTCATGGCAATCTCGTGCGAGGCGTGGACCAACCGATTGCGGCGCTCATCACCGACCTCAAGCAGCGCGGACTGCTCGACAGCACGCTTATCGTCTGGTGCGGAGAATTCGGTCGCACGCCCGACAACGGTGTGCGTGGCGGCACCGCGTACGGTCGCGATCACAATCCCAACGCGATGACCATCTGGCTCGCGGGAGGCGGCTGCAATGCGGGCCACACGATCGGCGCGACGGATGAACTCGGCATGCAAGCCGTCGAGGGCAAAGCCCATGTCCGCGACTTCCACGTCACGCTGCTGCGTCTGCTCGGACTCGATGACAACAAACTCACGTACTACCACGCCGGACGCTTCAAGCAACTCAGCCAGTTCGGCGGCACGGTCATCAAGGAATTGATTGGATGATCCACACATGAGACCAACCGTACTCCAACTCACCCTCGCGCTGCTCGTGCCGCTGGTATCGCTTGACGCTGCCGACGCGCCGAAGCCTGCTACCAAACCCAACATCCTGCTCATCGTGGCCGACGACTTGGGCTGGAGCGATGTCGGCTGGCACGGTGGCTTCGGGAAGACGCCGGTGATGGACCGGCTCGTGCGCGAAGGTGTCGAACTTGATCAGCATTACGTGCAACCGGTTTGCACGCCGACTCGCACGGCGTTGATGAGCGGCCGATATCCCGGACGGTTTGGACCGCAGGCACTGTCGCCTAGCAATCTGCGAGCGATGCCGTTGGGCACCGTGACACTCGCATCGGCGCTGAAGTCTCTTGGTTACCGCACCCATCAAACCGGGAAGTGGCATCTGGGGGCGAGGCCAGAGTGGATTCCCAACGCGTACGGTTTCGACACGAGTTACGGCACGCTGACCGGCGCGGCAGACCCGTGGACCCACAAGTATCGCAAAGGGAATCCGTACGAAGACACCTGGCATCGCGACGGGAAGCTCTTTCACGAAGCAGGCAACGCCACCGAACTTGTCGCCACCGAAGCCCTGCGACACATCGAGGCGAAGACGTCCCCGTGGTTCGTCTATGTGCCGTTTCACGCGGTCCACACTCCCGTCGATGCGCCGGAGGAATTCAAGGCACTCTACGAGGGCGTGAAGTTCCACGCTGACCCGGTGAAGCACGAGTCACGCCTGCGCATGGCGGCGATGGTTTCCCAGATCGATGCGAAGATCGGTCAGTTCGTTGCGGCACTCGAAATGACCGGGCAACGCGGCAACACGCTCATCATTTTTACCAGTGACAACGGCGGGATCGAATCGCTGAAGAACGCCTATGCCGGCGACGTGCTGGATTCACCGCTCAACAGCGAGAACGACCCGCTGCGCGGCCAGAAGGCAACGCTCTACGAAGGAGGGACTCGCGTCTGTGCGTTCGCCAATTGGCCCGGAACGCTCAAGCCGCACAAGTTCAAGACCGCCATGCATTGCGTCGACTGGTTTCCGACCCTCGCCGAACTGACGGGCTTCAAAGCGACGGACGACCTGAAGTGGGACGGCATCAGCCAATGGTCTGCGCTGACGGGCGCGGTCCCGAACACGGCGTCACGTAACATCTACATCGCAACGCCAGGTGCAAGCAGCCTCCGATTTGGCGAGTGGAAACTCATCGCCCGCAAACAGGGCCAGCCCGAACTCTTCAACATTGCGGCTGACCCTTATGAGAATGACAACCTGGCATCGAAGGAGCCGGACAAAGTCGCCGAGCTCACCAAGTTGCTCGCCGCAGAACAGTCCAGGGACAATCCGGTCATGCCTGATGACTTGAAGGGGTTGCCTCATTGAGTTGGATTTTTGGAATCTGCCGTCATCCGATTCGGGAAGCTCTGGGAAAAAGGAGACGATCCATCAGACATCTCGCCCTACTCATTATTGCCCTGCTGCCGTTAGTGCCAACGAAAGGCGCGGACCATCACCTCCAGCCCGGCGAGTCACCGCAGGCGGCGCTCGACCGAACTGCACCCGGAGATCGACTGGTCTTTCTGCCGGGACTTCATCAACACAAACTCGGCAAGCATCGGTCGCTGCTGTACATCGACAAGTCGGTGGAGATCGAACTCCAGGCGGGAGCGACCTTGAAGCTCGCGGATGGCGAGACCACGCAGGAGAAGACTCCCGAGATCACCACGGACCACGGAGCGCCGAAAAAGCTGGATGATCTGGTCGTGGGAGGCGAATACGATCTGTCGCTCGCCGACAAAGCCCATTCGAACGAGGTCTCTCCCGGCGTCACCATCTATACCATCGTCATCGACGGCCAGGGCCAAGACGGCGGGCCGGACACCTTCGCATGGGGAGTGGGCAAGATCTTCGACAAACGTGTGCAGGGGGTGCCGATCACGGGCGACTGGCAGGAGCTGAACGCCGGAGTGAAGATCCGTTTTAAAAACCGGTTCGGCCATAACAAGGGGAGTCTGTGGTTCGTCTCGTACGATGGCCGCGAGTCCTACGGCATCCGCATCGGCCACGGATTGCAGCCCGAGTACATTGAGAATGTCCGCGTCGTCGGCAAAGGGACGATCGATCTCAACGCGACGAAAAACACCCAGCCCAGCGGCCTCGTGAAAGACATCAACGCCTGCGTCCTGGTGTATGGCCGTGTGAGGAACGTTGTGATTCGGGACATCACGACGACGGACACCATGCGCTCCGTGATGCTCTACGGCGAGCACACCGGAAAGTTTCTCGCGGGGGGCGGCGTGGCTCCCGGTGAATCGTTTGATGCAGAGAACATCGACATCTTTCACACGCGGACGATCAATCCCAACGGCAGCGGCTATCTGCTCGGCCATCCGTCCCATCGCGGTCATCTGCGAAACGTCCGCTGCAACCACAATTACATGGAGACCGCGACGACGTCGATCGAGCCCAACTTCCAACTCGACGGATACGAGGTCGTCGGCAACGTCATTAAGAGTACCGGTCAGGCGATTCACTGCTGGCGGATGTCGTCGAACGGATTGATCGCGGACAACCTCCGCATTCACGACAACACCGGGCTGCCGGTGGTCGTGGCCAACGCGCCGGGCGGATGGAAGCCGCCGTTCAACTTGACGCAGAGAAACAATCGGAATCATCTGATCGACCCGGTGAAGGAACCGACTTCGCCGCTCGAATCAAAGAAAACCAGTCCACAGGACAAACCATGAAACATCGCGTCGCACTCCTCGCCGCTCTGCTGCTCGCTCAAGTGACCGTGTTAAACGCGGCGGACGCGAGACCGAATGTCCTGTTCCTGTTCGCCGACGATCAGCGAGCGGACACGATTGCGGCGTTGGGGAATTCGCACATCCAGACGCCGAATCTCGATCGGCTGGTACGGCGCGGATTGGCGTTTGATCGAGCTTACATGCAAGGCGGACTCAACGGCGCGACGTGCGTACCGTCGCGAGCCATGTTGCTGTCCGGGCGGTGTCTGTTCCGCATTGATGAGAAACTGTTGCGCGATGAAACGTGGCCAGCGGCTTTTGGCCGTGCGGGTTACTCGACGTTCGTCAGCGGCAAGTGGCACAACGGCGAGAAGTCGATCGGGCGCAGCTTTCAACAGGCTCGCGGCATCTTTGAGGGAGGCATGACGAATCCACTGAACGCCAAGCTCAGCGATCTTGTGGATGGCACGCTGACGCCGCCGCAACTCGCGCCGAAGCATGCTTGCGAAGTCTTCGCCGATGAGGCGATTCGGTTTCTCAACGAGAAGCACGAGCGGCCGTTCTTCTGCTACGTCCCGTTCGATGCGCCGCATGATCCACACCTCGTCCCGAAGGATTTCAAGATCCGCTACGACGCCAATCAGATCCCGTTGCCACCGAACTTCCTGCCGCAGCATCCGTGGAACAACGGCGAGATGACCATTCGCGACGAAGCGTTGCTCCGCTGGCCTCGGCAGCCGGAGAAGATTCGCGAGATGATCGCCGAGTACTACCGCTACGTCTCGTACCTCGATGCGGAGATCGGC
>JANMIF010000187.1:0-37447 GCA_031375695.1 Planctomyces sp. | reverse complement strand
CCTCCTTGCCCACCACGAACTCGTCCACCAAACTGCTCACCCAAGGAACCCGCACCAAGCGGACGACGTTCGCGCGAAAATCGGAAGCGGATCAAAAAAATATCAAAACTTTCACAACGAGAAATTCAACAAGCTCTGGCGGGCGCGGCTACCTCAGCAATGTTTTCAACGCGTCATCATCCGCGCCCGTGTCGCTAGGACTTGTCGTCAGCACTTCCCAGCGTGAGCCAACGTCGCTGCCAGTGAGTGCTTGGAAGTCGGAGAATGTCTTTGGCGCGAACGTGCTCTGGCCGACACGCACCGACTCAAGATCGTACCAATCGCCGACACCGTGCCACTTCGCGTCTTTCCAAAGGTGAATTCGCGGCTTACGAGGCGTCTTCGTCGCGACGGTTCCGCCGAAAACACAGTGATCAAATTCGATGTCGCCGCCGGTCGCTTGCAGATCGAGATTCAGAAAGCTCACGCGCCGAGCGGTCAGCACGCAGTTGGTCGAGACACGGACTTCGTTCTCGGTTCGCTCACGACGGATCAGCACATTATCCAGCGTGAGACGACACGGCTCGGACGGTTTGTCGCGGCCTTGCAGGTAGACGGCTTTTGCAGCCGATGAGATTACGACCGAGTCGTTGACCGAATATGTCCCCGTGTCGAGGAAGAAAAGGTCAATGCCAATGCAGTCGCGGATCACCACGCGACGGTACGTGGTCTCGCTGTGACCAGTGTCACAGATGCCGGTCGCGTTGCCGATCGACGTGAAACCATCGACCCGATATCGGCATTCGCCGTGAGCACTGATGCCGTCATCGGCACAGTCGATCGCGCGGATGTTCTCGAACGTGACGCCGCGACAGTCCGACAGATTGAAGCCGTCGTTGTAGGGCCGAGTCGCCGTCAGATTCTTCACCACGAGGTGGGCACACTTTCCGTGCATCGACACTCCCGCCATTCGCAGCGGAACTTCGATCTTGGCCTCCGCCAGCGATTGGCCCGGAATCAGCCGCAGCCAAAACGAACCGTGAATGTAACCGGTTCGCGCGGCTTTCGTACGCTCCGCATCTTTGACGAACGTCCATTCACCCGGCTTCAAAGCCTCCGGTGATCTCAACGGCTCGCTCGGCCCCTTAGAGCAGCGGTGCATCCGATTGAGCTTACCGTCCATGAAAAAGAACCAACGGTCGATGATCGCATCTGTCAGCGGCATCAGATCATCATTGCGAAACATCCCCGGTTCGGCTTCGACCCAACCTTTTGGATCGAGCGGATCGCAACCATCCAGAGTCGCGCCGTGACCATCCAAAGTGATCGGCTTTCCGGCTTCGCCCGACTTGTTATAGAACGCGGCACCGTCGCGATACACGATCGCTTGCAGATGAATCGTATCACCCGGCTGAGACAGTCGAATCGCTCGCGCAATCGTCTTGACCGGTCGAGTGATCCCGTCCTGTGAGTCATCTCCGGTCCTGGGATCGACCTGAAGAGCGCTATCAGCGAACGAGAAATGGCTCAGGATTGGGCGCAGGACGCAGACGTACACGAACCAAACGTGAAGTCGCGACACGATGTGATCCCTTCAAAAAACCAGCAGGCGAGTTGGCTAACGTCCTCCGGTTCGCCTGGGAAAATCGTTTCAAACCGAACGATAGAAGTCCAACATCTTTCTCACCCCTTCGACGAGTGAGGTTGATTGCCAGTCGGAAAACACATTGGCAATGTAATTCGGATTCGTTGGAACATTCGATGGAATGGCTGGTCCGCTGACAGTGATCCGTGCTGCCGCATCGGGGACGGCGGCAATGATCGCGGCACGAAACTCTTCGGTCGTAGCCGATTCGCTGGGAAGATCGACGACCGTGTGTCCCGGCGGACACTCGAACGCCGCTCGGACAAATGCGCGAGCGACATCTTCCACGTAGTCGTATCCGACTCGCCCCGTGTAGCTGATCGTGTAGTTCTCGCCGAGAATGGCAGCTCGCGCGGCCAGCGACGGGCCAGCCGTTAGCCCTTGATTTCGTTCCGGGCCGTAAACGACATGCGGACGGACGGCGACCGACGCGATCCCAAAGTGCCGCCAATACTGTTCGGCGATCAGGTCCACCGCTTGCTTGAAGGCCCCGTAAAACATCGGTGGCCGATTCGGTTCGCTGCTTTCGCCGTCGGCCTCGGAACCATAGACCGCATACGAACTGGCATACGACAGCGACCGAACTTGTCCCGACCGTCGCGCCGCGTCAAACAGCGTGGTGCTGCCGAGGACGTTGACCTGACAACCCAACCACGGATCAGTCTGGCATTCCGGCGTGAGCATCGCTGCGAGATGAATTACTTGCGTGACGCTGTGCTGTTCGATGACGTTTTGTATCCGGTCACGATCCAACAACGACGCTTCGACGAAGACCACATCCGCCGCGCGGCTTCCCAGCACTCTTTGCCAACGAGGCGGAGTCGGTTGCACATCGACCACCACTGGCTGCACGTTTCGCGCAAGTAGCTCTCGTAGCACCCAGGTGCCAATGAAACCGCTGCCGCCTGTCACTAACACCGTGTCATTCATCGTCACCCTCATTTCAGTTCATTCCCGTTTGGCAAATTCGTTCCATTGGGGAAACTTCGAAGACCGTCCCCGTTTCTGCAAGAAGGTGCGAAACTTTTCTGAAGATTTGGCTAATCGGTCCGCTGTCGGTTGAAATCTAGGGTTGCCATCTTATTGTAACGCCCGCCCAACGGACGCTGTCACGAGGTTTCTCCTTGCGGATTCGAGCGTCCCTTCTGAACGCATTCTAGTCATTGGGGTTTCTCGGGTTCATTGCGGGCCAACGCGCAAGACCGTTTTCACTTTCTCGAAAAGGAGACTGACATGTCTGCCACCAACGATGTGTTTCCCGGCTCACCCGGAGCCAACGATTTGACCGGCCTCGCCGCGCGCGTGGCGGAATTGGAACAGCGAGCTGCCGCGCTGACGGCGGCTTTGGAGCGTACGCGGCGCACGCGGCGAATGATCGTCATCGCGTTTCTGGTGTTCGTCGTCTTTTCCGGCCAGCGGTTTTACGGCTTGGCTCGGATGGTTCAGAGCGATGCCTACAAACAACGTCTGGTGGCGGAACTCCAAAAGTCAGTCAACAACAATCAAGACGATTTTTCCAAGGAGGCTCAAAAGCTGGTGGACGGGATCACTCCCGTCGTCCGCACGGCGTTCGTTTCTCAAGCGGAAAAGGATATGCCTCTGTTCATGCAGACATTCGATAAAGAGCGTGAAACGTTGATGACCGGACTGCCGTTGCGGCTGTCGAAACGAGTCGAAAATCATCATCACGACATGTTGCGTAAACACGAAAAGCTGATCGCTGCAGAATTTCCGTCGGTGCAAGACCCGAAAGTCCGCGACCTCATGATGAACAATACTTGCATCGCGCTCGACCGGCTGGTCAAGAAATACTACGTCGATGAATTCGAAAAGGAATTTAAAACGATGTCCGTGTCCTGGAATGACTTTCCACCAGCTGCCGCTCCTGCCAAAGGAGACCCGCCGCTGACTGATGAGTTGCTGGGGCAATTGATGGACTTGTTGGCGATCAAAATGTCGCGGCATCCGCATGCTATGGCCACGAAATAACGCCGAGCCTCGTAATCGTTTGTCTTCCAAACTTTCTCCGAAAAAGATCGGGTTTTTCATGAATACTTCTCCAACTCCCGCGGCCTCCGGGCCAAGTGCATCGAACGTTTCCGTTCAAAATTTGACCGAGCGGCTGAACCGTGCATCGCAGTCCATTTCACAACACGAAGCCAACTTGAGCAGCGCGGCCAAGCTGATGGGCATCGTTGGATTTCTCGTTCTGATCGCGCTGGCGATTTATTTTCATTTTGGATATCGCATGATCGCCGAACTGCTGGAACCGAAAAAGCTGGTTCCGCTCGGCGCTCAGATGTTAAATGACCGACTCCCCGAAGCACGCCAGGCACTGGTCAAGCAAGTGGCCGACTCCGCTCCGGCGTGGGCCGAACAACTCAGCGCGAAATCGCGAGAAGCTATTCCGGAAGCGAGACTCAAACTCGAAGAGTATGTCATCACCGAGACCGATAAGCTGTTGTCTCAGGCCACCAGCGTGACCGAAGAAAAATTCCGTGCGGCGCTGCACGAAAATCACGATGTCGTCGAAAAAGGACTGAAGGAACTTGCCGCAGACCAAAAGTTGTCGGAAGAATCGCTCAACGCGCTGGTCGTGGCGTTGGAGCAACAACTGCAAACCGATATGCAAGTGCAGTCGGAAACGGTGCTCGACACGTTGCGGTTCCTGCGATCGCGTGTGCAAAAACTGGCTCACGGCCAAGGTCTGGATGACGAAGAAAAGATCGAACGCCGCGTGTTGATGATCAACCGACGCCTGCAATTGATGGAAGCCGACCCGCGACCGATTGCCACACCGGTCATTGCCAAGTCGCCCAGCAAGGCGGAAGTCAAGGAAGACTCAGAAGCCAAATCGGCGACCGACGACAAACCGGACGAGGCGTCAAAACCGTCGGGAGGCAAAGACGACAAGGCGCAGCCGTCTGATGCGGGCAAAAAGGCCGATGGCAAGAAGCCTGACGAATCGAACCCTGCTGCGGATTCCGAAAAGAAAGCGGAATGAGCAAAACAAGAATTGCGCTGGCGAGACGGAAGGCGTTAGTCCCGGCTCGCCTGTGCGTTTCGCAAAAATCTCAAGCAAAGGCTGTCTCGTCCGGTTCGGCGCGACACATTACACGCCCGCCAAATATGCCCCGCCGGAAAGGGAGCCAGATGCTTCGACCACTTTCGTCATCCGTGGTTTCGTTAATTGCGTTTTGCGTTCCGAATTGCGCCGTCATGATTCAGGCCGCGCCGCCGTTGGTGCAACCTGCCTCGGTGTCGTTGAGCGATCCGTTTGCTCGTCGGCAGTTGTTGGTTGAAGTCGAGGGACGGGATGCAACTCGCGCGGCGAAATATGAAAGTTCGCAACCGAACTTCGTGGCTGTCGATGCCGCCGGTTATGTGACTCCCTTGGCGGACGGCTCCGCCGAGATTCGAGTCACTGTCGGCGGTTCGACAACCCAAGTTCCGGTCAAGGTCGGCGGAATGTCGAATGGGCGGAGAGTCGATTTCGCAACGGAGATTGTGCCGTTGTTGAGCCGCTTCGGGTGCAATGCCGGCGGGTGTCACGGCAAGCAGAACGGGCAGAACGGTTTTCAGTTGTCTCTATTCGGGTTCGATACCGACTTTGATTACTCGGCACTCGTAAAGGAAGCTCGCGGGCGGCGTGTGAATGTCGGGAACGCGCTCAGCAGTTTGTTGCTTCGCAAAGCAGTGGGATCGGTGCCTCACGGCGGAGGCCGGCGGATCGAAGTGGGGTCGGAACCGTATCGACTGTTTCAAAGTTGGATCGAGTCGGGAGCGCCGGCCGCATCGCCTGATGCGCCACGCGTCGTGAAATTGCACGTCGCGCCGCGGGAACGCGTGATGCGCGGCACACTAACCCGAAGCACAATTGAGGGCGAAACGCGATCGGCGTCTGCAGCGAGTTCAACCTCTGCGGAACGCTCGCCCTCGCTCACCCATCGGGTTAGTGATCAGCAGCAAATCGCAGTGGTTGCAGAATACAGCGACGGATCGCAGCGGGATGTAACTCGGCAGGCGGACTTCGCCAGCAATCTGGAAGTCGTTGCGAGCGTCTCGAACGATGGCCTCGTCACAACGTCCGGCCAATCGGGCGAGGCGGCGATAATGGTCCGGTATATGGGACAAGTCGCGGTATTCATGGCGCTCGTGCCGCATGGCGAGCCGCTGAAAGAAATCGCCACCTTCACGCCGAAGGCAGAGATCGACCGACTGGTCGCGGAGAAATGGAAGAAGCTGGGATTGAAGCCATCGCCGCTGATCAACGACGCGGTGTTCCTGCGGCGAGTCACCCTCGATCTCTGCGGGCGGTTGCCGACCCCCGACGAAGTCCGTGAGTTTGTAATTGACGCGAATCCGAACAAGCGTGATGCAGCCGTTGATCGGTTGCTGGAATCGCCCGATTACCCGGCATTCTTCGCGTTGCGGTGGGGTTCGATCCTGCGAAACTCGAATTTGGCTGGAGCTGATCGAGCGTCGTATGCGTTCAACAATTGGATCAAAGATCAGGTGGCTCGCAATGTGCCGTACGACGAGTTCGCGCGCGGCGTGATCGCGGCGGCGGGCGAGTGGCAGGATGCTCCGGCCATCAATCGTTATTGGCAGATGCGCGATGACCTGTTGCATCAATCAACGGCCGATACGGCTCAGGTGTTTCTCGGCCTGCGACTGCAATGTGCGAAGTGTCATCATCACCCGTATGAAAAGTATTCGCAGGAAGACTATTACGGCTTCGCTGGGTTCTTCATGCGACTGGGTCAGAAGGCGTTTGGCGAACCGCCGCCATACTTTTCCGCTCCGAATGTGACTCGAGGCGACATCAACCCGCTCACGAAGCAAGCTCCGAAACCGAAGTTTCTCGACGGCAATTATGCCGAGTTCACATCCGAGCAAGACCCGCGACACGCGCTCGTGGATTGGATGTCGAGGCCGGAGAATCCCTACTTTGCTAAGACGATGGTCAACCGACTGTGGGGACATTTCTTCGGCCGAGGCATCGTTCACGAAGTGGACGATCTGCGTGAAACAAATCCGCCGTCGAACCCGGAGTTGCTGACGTGGCTGACCGACGACTTCAAGCAGAACCGATTCGACATCAAGCGATCGATCCGGCAAATGGTCACGAGCCACGTTTATCAGTTGTCATGCGAGCCTACGCCCGACAATGAACACGATCGACAAAATTTCGCTCGGTTTTACGCGCGGCGCATGATCGCCGAAGTCTTGCTCGATGCGGTCAATCAAGCGACCGGTGTCAAAGACCGCTTCAGCGGCGTCGGCTCCTCCGCGCGAGCGATCGACTTGCCGCATGAAAACTTCGGCTCGTACTTCCTCGACGCCTTCGACCGCCCGAAACGAGTCACTGCCTGCGAATGTGAACGCTCGCCAGGAGCAACGCTGGCTCAAGTGCTGCTGCTCGCGAACTCCGACGAAGTCGAAAACAAGTTGTCGAGCGGCGAAGGCAAGATCGCGAAACTGTTCGATCCCAAAAGTTCCGAAAAGGAAAAGAAGTCCCCTCGCGAAATCATCGAAGAACTGTACCTCGGCGCGATTTCGCGACTGCCAACAAGCGATGAGCTAGCGACCGCAGTAAAATATCTTGAAGAACAAACCGATCAACGACAGGCTGCGGAAGATTTACTCTGGACGCTGCTGAATTCTCGCGAGTTCTTGTTCAATCATTGAGACGACACACTTCGCCTCTTCACCAGAACTTCCACCACGGTTGGGGTAGGTCGGGTTCGACCAACGATTGTGGCGGCTCAAAGCCGGAGGTGATCACGATCAATTCGGGGAACAGCACGCAACTCAGATCGCCTCCACGTCCTCCGGTTGTGTCGATCAACAGGCGGTTCGGGCGGAGAATGACTTCCGGGACCGGCACATGTCCCGACACGACCAAGAATGGGCAATCGGCCGGGACGCCATTGTCGACGAACGTTTTCGAGCATAGCCACGGCGGGCGCGTGAGCGTGAAATCGCGCTGTCGCAGGATCCGAAGTTGCAAATCGAGCGGCTGATTCGGATCGAGGCCGGCGTGGACGAAAATTGCTTGTGGGTGTTCGACAACCCACGGTCCGTTTGCCAAGTAGTCGATGTGCTCGAGTGGCAAAGCGGCCTTCAGTCCAGTGAGATCTCCGTGTTCCACGCCGTAGCTGGCGAAGGTCGTGTCCGCGCCATACTGCTGAACCCAATCCGTTCCCCACTCGGCGAATGACGGAGCCGGGACGAGTCCGAGCGCGCCGGCCATCGCCAATTCGTGGTTGCCGACAATCGCCGTCGTGGCCGGATGCTCGCGTTGCAAGGTCAGCATCCGATCGAGCGCCGCACGCGGGTTAGTCCCCCGATCCACGATGTCGCCGATGAACACAATCCAGCGCTGCTTGTAATCCGGAAGTTGTCGCAATCGAGCTAAGATCACATCCAACTTCTCGATCTGCCCATGCACATCTCCGATGACGGCGATCGGCCCTTGAATTCGAGTGGCGAAGTTGGACATGAAAGGCTCTCGTTGAACTGGTAACGTATCGGCGCGACTCCGACAATTTATGGCGTTGAGGCTTTGAGTCGCCAAGTGATCGAGTCAACACTCGAAGTCCGCTCTTGGCATCCGCAGTAAGAAATGAGCCATGCCGTACCGCACACTGGGCCGCACCGGAGTTCGCATTTCGGCCGTTTCGTTCGGAGCCGGTCCCGTGTCGGGCTTGATGGTCGGTGACGACGCCGAAACACAAGCGGCAGCTGTGAACGCCGCGATTGAAGCCGGAATCAATTGGTTCGATACTGCACCCGGATACAGAGCCGGCCGTTCCGAGTTCAACTTGGGTCGAGCGTTATCCGCCGTAGCGGCGACGGCCCCGATTCACATCGCCACGAAAGTTCGCATCCCGCTCGATGCGACTGAGTCGATCAGCGACATCGTCCGCCGATCGGTCGAAGAAAGTTTGCAGCGGCTGCGAGTTTCAAAAGTCACGCTATTGCAACTTCACAACGGCATCACCGCGAATCGCGGTGACGAACCGGCGTCAATCACTCCGGCGGACATCTTATCAAGTGGCGGAGTCGCGGACGCCTTTCGGAAACTGCGCGACGATGGGCTGATCGAACATCTTGGTCTGACCGGGACTGGGAATCGCGCCGCGATGCGTGAAGTAATTCGATCGGGAGAATTCGACACCGTGCAGACGCCGTACAACCTGCTCAACCCCAGTTCCGGCAGTGCGACTTCGCCGCAGGTCGGCGACACCGATTTCGGCAACATTCTTGTCGATTGCGCTGCAATGAATATGGGAGTATTCGCGATTCGCGTCTTCGCTGCCGGAGCGTTGCTTGGTCAATCACCGAGCGCTCACACGCTGAAGACGCCGTACTTTCCGCTGGAACTGTTTCAACGCGACGCTGCTCGCGCCGGGCAGATTCAGGCACAAGTCGCCGGCCGAATTTCAATGACTGAACTGGCCCTCCGCTTCGCGCTGTCGCACCCGGCCATGTCCTCCGCGATCATCGGCTTCGGATCAGCCAGCCACATCCACGAAATCGCCAGTATTCCGTTCGATCAGCCTTTGCCGGAACGATTTCCGAAACTTTGGGCCTGATCCCCAGATATTCGCCGTGGACGCGAACTCAAGAACACTCGCGATCAAACTTCGTCGCTGGGCGGCGCGGCGGCGGCGGAGTTGGCACCCCAGCGATGTTCTTCGCCACGCAGCAGGCGACCGATGTTGGCTCGATGCCGCATGATGATCAGCGCCGGGACGGCGAGACTGAACGCCGCCAGACTCCATTTGGTTGCGGCGAATGGATGCGGACATAGGCGGATCAGTTGCAGCACCGCAAACACCACTGCCGATACGATCGAACTGAGTGACACGATTCGCGAAATGGCAAAGCAGACGGCAAAAACTCCGAACGTGATCGCGGTCGACTGCCAAGCCAGCATCACCACGACACCCAGTGCGGTCGCGACCCCTTTGCCCCCTCGAAAGTTGAGCCAGATCGGAAACATGTGACCGAGAATTGCGAGCAGGCCAGCGGCCACTTGCCAGTGACTGAATTCTATGTTGTCGGTCCCCAGCAACAGGCTCGGCAGCAACCCGACCGGTAACGCCCCCTTCAGCACATCGAGTACGAAACAGATCGCGCCCCATTTCTTGCCGATGACACGAGTCACATTCGT
The DNA here is from genome assembly GCA_031375695.1 of Planctomyces sp. GTDB lineage: Bacteria > Planctomycetota > Planctomycetia > Planctomycetales > Planctomycetaceae > SXKJ01. Next base: position 27,641 of record JANMIF010000187.1, on the reverse strand, counting down.
GGACCCGATGTTCCGGCTGCCATGTTCACGAATGTCGATCCCTTGGACCGCTCGCGCGATGAGCAAACCAAACGGCAGCGAACCGATCAGATAGGAGCCAAGAAGAATAAAGACGATCTGCATTGAGAACCGCCAATTGGCGCTAATTCTGGAATAGAAAGCTTCTCTTTGGCTGATTTTGACACCGAAGTCTCGAGGCCCCAGAATTCTGTAGGCGGCCCAATACCCCGTCAAGCATTGCAATCCCGCAGATGAATACATGGCAATCGCTAGTTATTCTTGCCGCGCTGGATTCAAACACACCAACAACTTGCATCACTTGCGGGACCGCCTTAGATTCTCATGCTCCGCGCCAGACCGCTGGCCGGATTTTTTGGCGATCATACCAAAAAGCCCAACAGGTGCAGTCACTGCGGGCGTAGTCGCCGACAATTCTTGTCGTCTTCGGCGGACCTGCGAGTCACCAGGCCGCTGTTTGTTTTCTCGTTTCGTGACGAAACTTTCAATTCAAGGTGCGTGGTAATGGAGCAACAGCCGGTTATTCAGATCAAAAATCTGACCAAAATCTATCGGGACTTCTGGGGCCGAAAGAAAGTCCGTGCTCTGAATTCGCTCAGTCTGGAAGTTCACAAGGGCGAAGTCTTCGGACTTCTGGGGCCCAACGGGTCCGGCAAGACAACGACCATGAAATTGCTGCTCGGTCTGCTGTTTCCGACCGAAGGGGAAATCAACATTCTCGGCAAAACTGCCTCGGACGTCAGCAAAAACGAGCGGATCGGGTACCTGCCAGAAGAGTCGTATCTGTATCGGTTCCTGAACGCCGAAGAGACGCTCGATTTTTACGGGCGGCTGTTTGATATGTCGCCACAGCAGCGCAAAGAGCGAGCGAATCAGTTGATCGAAATGGTCGGCTTGCAGAACGCTCGCAAACGGCAGTTGAAGGAATACTCGAAAGGAATGACACGCCGCATCGGCTTGGCTCAGGCGCTGATCAACGATCCCGATTTGATTCTGCTGGATGAACCGACCAGCGGTCTCGATCCGCTGGGTTCGCGCGACATGAAAGACTTGATCGTCAAGTTGCGAGATCAAGGCAAAACGATCGTCATGTGCAGCCACTTGCTGGCGGACGTGCAGGACGTTTGCGATCGGATCGCGATTCTTTATGCCGGTGAGTTGAAAGAACTGGGTCGCGTCGAGGATTTGTTGAAGGAGCAGCAGCAAACGGAATTGCTGACCTCTAAGCTCAGCCCCGAAGCGGTGGCGGATGTCGAACAAGTACTGGCGAAACACAATGCCAAGTTGCTGCGACATGGGCATCCGACGAACAGTTTGGAAGACCTGTTCTTGAAGACGGTGCAAAAGAGTCAGGAGCGTCCGGGTCAGCGATATGTTCCGGCTGGCAGTGAGAAGTCCTGATCCGCGTGTGATTGTTTTTCGTAGTGCGGGTCGGACCGCTGGCGTTCTTGCATTTCTTTTTTGAGTCGGAAAGCGACCATGACATTTGATCGCGACCCCTTTTCCTTCATTGACGGCTTTCAGCACTGGCTGAAAGTGTTCGGCAGTTTCGCGGGCGGGATCTTTGCGATCACGGTCCTGCTGGCTTTAGGCGTCTTCGGCGCGGCCGGTCCTGTCGCGGTGATCAATCGTGTCTTTGCTGGGCTAAATGATTTTCTGAATCTTTCGCCGCGGCGGATTTGGGCGATTGCTCTGCTGACGATTAAAGAGGCAGTGCGTCGCAAAGCTCTGTTGGTGTTCGTGGTGTTCGCGTTCTTAATGATGTTCGCCGGCTGGTTTCTGGAATCGAACTTGCGCGCGGACTTGCAAGTGAAGAACGCGGTCAGCTTCGCGCTGACCACGGTGTCATGGTTGACGATCCCGGTGCTGTTGTTGTTGTCATGCTGGGGGATTCCCGAAGACATTCGGTTGCGGTCGATGCACACAGTGGTGACGAAGCCTGTCCGGCGGAACGAGATTGTGATGGGCCGGATTCTCGGATTCTCAACGGTGGCGGCGCTGATCGTCGTCATCATGGGTGTCGTGGGTTATGTCTGGATTCGTCGTCAGGTTTCCGGTGCGGACCTCATCTGCCGCGTGCCGGTGTATGGCACGCTGAAGTTTCTGGATCGCGAAGGGAACCCTACTGACAAAGGGGTTAACACGGGCGATATCTGGGAATTCCGTAGTTATGTCGAAGGTGGGACAAAGTCTGCGGCGTTGTATGATTTTCCCGTTGGACAAATTCGCGATCGGATCAAAATCGAATCGCGGTTTGAAGCCTTCCGAACTCATAAGGGGCGGATGGGCGAATCGTTGCAGGTGCGGTATGTCCTGGTGAATCCGACCAAGCAACTTCGCGTGCCGTTGAAATCCTTCGAGGTTGCGGAGTTCGCCTTGAACGAGCACTTGCTCGAAAACGAAGTGAAGTACTTCGACGAGGGGAAGCAGGAGACGCGAACAGTCAATCTGCTTACGGACTTGGTCGATGACAACAGGTTGCGGATCGAAGTGCAGTGTTTGGATTCGGGACAGTATTTGGGAATGGCTCGGCCAGACATGTTCTTACGGCTGCCGGACCGATCGTTTTTGGTCGGTTATTTTAAGGCGGTTTTGGGGGTGTGGTTGCTGACTGTGTTCGTGGTTTCGGTCGGTGTGATGGCCAGCACGTTCGTAAAAGGCCCGGTCGCCGCGTTGTTGACCTTCACTATTTTGATCGTCGGCCAAGCGTTCCGCGAATTCATGATCAAACTGGTGACCGGCGAGCAAAAAGGTGGCGGTCCGTTGGAATCTTGGTATCGCCTGATCACCCACAAGAACGACTCGACGGAACTGGAAAAGGCGACCAGCACGGCAATCATGCAGGGGATCGACGAAGTGATGCTCTCCGTCTTGGGTGTCGTGCAATACCTGATTCCAGATTTGAGTTCGTTCATGATGTCGCCGTATGTGGCTAACGGTTTTGACGTGCCGTGGTCGGTGGCCTTGGCACGCAGCTTGGCAATGACGGTCGGTTACGTCATCCCCTGTGTTTTGATCGGTTACTACAGCCTGACGTTGAGGGAGCTGGAATCGAAATGATCGAACAACTGACCACACAGCAGCGGAAAGTCGCTTACTTGATCGGCATCGTGATTTTGATGGTCCCGGTGATCTGGCTGGGGATGCCCTCCTCCGATGCCTCGACCGGCGGCAAATTGGCCGGCCTGCGGCAACAATACGAATTGGGCGAAGCCACACTAGGCAAAGTGGACCCGACCAGTGCTACGATGAACTTGGTGTTGCTGGGCATGCGCGGCGTCGCCGTGAATCTGCTGCGCATGGAACTCGATGAACAAAAGGACCGAAAACAGTGGGCTCAAATGCGAGCCACGACGGAGTCGGTCATCTTGCTGCAGCCGCACTACATTCAGGTTTGGCGATATCTCGGCTGGAATCTCGCGTACAACGTTTCTGCGGAATGGGACGCCGTGGAGGACCGCTACTTTTGGGTCAAGGAGGGTGCCAAGTTTCTAATGCAGGGAACCAAGCGAAACGTGAAGCACCCCGAAGTCTATTGGGAGACGGGACGCACGGTGGGACAAAAAATCGGCCGAGCGGACGAGTGGAAGCATTTCCGCAAGTACTTCAAATATGAAGACCCCGACAAAGAGCGATTTGGCGGCGGCCCCGACAACGAAATCAATCCAGAAGGCATCGACAATTATTTGGCCGCGAGGGTTTGGTATCAGAAGGCTAACGAGGCCGAGGAAAAACATGTCCAGCACATCATGATGCGAGCCTTGTTTCGATCATATCCAGCTCGCTCGTCGCTAGATTATGCTGAAGCCTTGCAGAAGGAAGGGCAATTCGATGATCAGACTCGGCAAGCCTGGGCCGTCGCATTCGATGACTGGGTCAACAACTTCGGAAAAATGGAATTTGCCGACGATTATGGCGCGGAACATTTCCAGATTCGCATGGAAGCCTACGACTCCGATGTGCAGGAGATCGCCAAACAATTCGGCGTCGATCCGAAGCTCATCCGTAAGTCGATCGACTTCCACCAAGATGTCACTAACTACCGCTTCTGGCGAATCCGGGCACATTCCGAAATGCAAGAGCAGACGGTCGACGTGCATCGAAATCTTTACGACGGTGAACAGAGGATGCGAAAAGGTTCGGCCGACGACATCGATCAGGCGGAAATCATGCTGGTCAAAGGCTTGAACGGCTACGCTGAACTCATCAAGAAATACCCCGACATCGGGAGCGATGACAACGCGATCGAAGAATGCCTGTGGGCGATTTTGCTTTGGCAAAAGATTTTTCAGTTGAAGAACGGGGTGCAGCCGGACGCCGACCGATTCCCCTTCCCGCTTAGGGAGATTTGGGAGAAAGAACAGAATCGGATTCCAAATCTGCAACAAGATTTCAATCGCAAATACGGCCCATCGTAGTTCTGTGGTGTACGCGGCTCATAAATTCACTGTGACAGCCTGTTCGGCCAATCGGGGATTCGCCACTATTTGGCGGAATTCCGATTGGCCGATTCGATTTTGACCGGCCGGCATTTTCGGTCGCTACTTTTGGGGAGACAGTCTCATCACAACTCGAACGAAATCCGCACTTCCAGAATTGGCACAACGTCAGCAGGCCAGCCGTGAGTTGGCTTGTTTAGCGGCCAAGGCGGCGGACGATTTCAAAGGCAAAGACACGGTCGTACTCGACATGACGCCCGTCACGCCGATCACGGACTTCTTCGTCGTGGCCTCCGCGACGAGCACGCGACAAATGCGCGCGATCGCAGAAGAAGTCGAAAAGCTGATGAAGGCGCGCGGCAGCCGTCCGCGAGTCGGCGTCGAAGGGCGAACGTCGGAAACGTGGATTCTGCAAGACTACGGTGACATTGTGCTGCACGTTTTTTCGTCAACCGGCCGCGAACTGTACGACCTGGAGCATCTCTGGGCCGACGCTCCGCATGTCGATTGGAAGACGGAGGTCAAAACGCTCGAAGCCAGCTAACGCGCACAGGGGTCAGGAACTTCGGATGGCCGTCATCATGGCTGACTTAAGAAATCCCCGGCTGATTTTTCTGAAGGGTTTTCTCTTCTTAGTCGCAGCGATCTTGGCGTGCTTGCTGATTCTGGCCGAGCATCCCGATTGGCGGACGGCCGCTTTACTGGGGCTGGCGATTTGGTGCTCGGCTCGCTTTTATTTCTTCGCGTTTTACGTGATTCAGCACTACGTCGATGACCAATTTCGATTCTCTGGCATCGGCTCGCTGGTGAAGTAGTTGTTCCGACGACGCAACCCGCCTTTTGTGGATTAAAGACCTCTCATGAATGTCCTGACTGAACTTCGTCGCCGATTCGAGACCGTGCTCGCCGAACTGACTCCCGATCCCGCGCCGTTCGCGGCGATGGTCAAACCGGCTCAGGATACGACGTTTGGCGACTTTCAAGCCAACTGCGCGATGTCGTTGGCCAAGCAACTCGGTACGAATCCAAAACAACTGGCAACCGAGATTGTCGGCAAGCTGCAGCTCGACGACTTGTGTCAGCCGCCGGAAGTCGCGGGGCCGGGATTCATCAATTTGCGCCTACGAGACGATTGGCTGCTCGATCAGATCAATCGCAACGTCGCCGATCCTCGGCTCGGTGTTGAACCGGCCGCGAGACCGAAGCGGATCGTGGTCGATTACTCGGCTCCGAATGTCGCCAAGCCGATGCACGTCGGGCATCTGCGGAGCACGGTTCTCGGCAACGCGCTGTATCGAGTCCTCAAGTTTTGCGGGCATCACGTCATCGGCGACAACCACATCGGCGACTGGGGCACACAGTTCGGGATGATCCTGTTCGGCTACAAGAATTTTCTTGATCGTCCCGCGTTCGAGCAGTCGCCGGTTGCCGAATTGGCTCGGCTGTACCGATTGGTCAATCAGCTTGGCGACTATCACACGCTGAAAGCTGATCTTCCAAAGCAAGAAGCCAAGGTCAGCGGGTTGCAGACACAGCTTACTGCGACGCATCAAACCCCTGTCGCCGGAGACAAGTCGGCTGACAAGACCGCCAAGAAATTGCGAAGCGAAATCGCCCTGGCGACGGAAGAACTCAGCAGTTCACGAAAGAAGATCGCGGCGGTTGAAGAGTCCGCGCCACTGAAAGCTCTGGCCGATGCAAACCCGAAGGTCGGCGAATTGGCTCGGCTGGAGACGGCCAAACTGCACGCGGGAGATGAGGAAAACACGCGGCTGTGGAATCAGTTCTTGCCCGAATGTTTGAAGGCGTTGCAGTGGCTTTACGATCGTCTCGACATCCGGTTCGATCTGTCGCTGGGCGAAAGTTTCTTTAACCCGTGGCTGGCGGAGGTCGTCGCCGATTTGCAATCGAAGAAATTGGCGGTCGAGAGCGACAAAGCCATCTGTGTCTTCGTGCCGGGGAACGCCGCGCCGTTCATCATCCGCAAGGGGGACGGAGCCTTCACCTACGCGACGACCGACTTGGCGACGATTCAATATCGCGTCAAAGAGCTGCAAGCCGACACGTTGCTGTACGTTGTCGATGCTCGGCAGTCAGAGCATTTTCGATTGCTGTTCGAGGTCGCGCGGCTATCGGGCTATCGCGATCAAGATCTCGTTCACATCAAGTTCGGCACGATCATGGGCAAGGACAACAAGCCGTACAAAACGCGATCGGGTGACACGGTTGGCTTGGAGAGTTTGCTCGATGCCGCCGTCGCGAAGGCGGCGAAGATCGTCGCCGACAGCGATGATTCCAAGAAAGATGAGCAAGGCCAGCCGACCCCGGATCTCGACCCCGCCACGCGAGCCGCCGTGGCCGAGACCGTTGGTATCGGAGCAATCAAGTACGCCGACCTGCGGCACAACCGCGAAAGCGACTACGTCTACGACGAAGACAAAATGCTCGCCACCACCGGTGACACGGCGACCTACATGCAATACGCCTACGCCCGCGTCGCCGGCATCTTTCGCAAAGGCAACATCGACCGCGACACACTTCGCGCCGCCGAAGGAAAAATCCAAATCACGCACTCATCCGAACGAGCCTTGTCGCTGCAACTGCTCCGCTTCACCGAATCGATCGACGGTGTCGCCACCGACTACCGCCCCAACATCCTGACCGACTACCTCTTCGCGACGGCCAACAGCTTCAGCACGTTCTATCAAGAATGCTCCGTGCTGAAAGAACCCGACGCCGCAATTCGCACCAGCCGCCTGTTGCTCTGCGACCTCACCGCGCGAGTGATTTCCACCGGCCTGAACCTGCTGGGCATCGAGACCTGCGAGAAGATGTGAGTTTGTCGCGATCGTTAACGGTCGACGCATCAATAACCGTCGTAGCCACGCCGCACAGCACGGCTTACGGTTTCGGCAGTGGAACGGGCATTTTGATGGCGAGGTCGTCACAGGACGGTTTCTCATCTTCCCCTTGGCCATCGTCGTCGGTTCCGTTGTGGCCGATGCTGTAAAGCAGGTAGCCGTTGCCGACGGTTCGATAGCGCAAGGGTTGATCGGTAAACAGATCGGTCACGGCGGCTGGGACATATTTCGGAACGAGGACGTTCAGCGATTTCGGATACTCGGAGTGCTCGCTGCGATACGCCGACAAGGCCAAGGCGACGTTGAGGTTTCGCATCCGTTGGTTCACGCTTGTGTCCGCGCGCAGGCAGGGCAGATTGGACGGTATCGCCGCCGAGAGGATCGCATCGGTAGCGAATCGCGTTTGCGTTGGTCGGTCAGCGAAAATGACCAGCAGCGACAACGGGCTTTGCCGTTGCTTGGCCAGTTGAGTTAGTTCGTCATTCAACGTCGTGAGCACAGAGACCCGTTCGCGATACGTCGACAACCGTGTGGCAGATTGCACTCGATCGAAGGAGCGATTGACGGATCGGAGCACCTCGTCCCAATCAATGTTGTGCACCAGTACGGTCTCCACAATTCGCCGAAGTTCGCGCAATTCCTTATGTTCCAAATCTGCCAGATTGCTATTCAGCGTGTCTTCGAAACTCATTCGTCCGCTCGCGAAACGGTGGCAGGCATCGAGCAATCCCAGTCGCTCGGCGACGTTGATCTTCTCGGCTATCGGAGACATCGGCGGCAAGCGGTCCAACTGCTTGCGGTACATGGCCACATATTTGGCCGAGGGCTGAGTTTCGGAGATCAACAAAAGCTCGGCATCAATCGCCATTCGCTCAATCGCGATGCCGACGAGGCCATCAATCAGAAACGGGCCGCGGCCGACCAGACGACCCAGACGATGCACAACCATTAAGTCTCGCCAGGCATCCAGGCGACGCCCCTCTCCCAGGCTTAACATCGCTCGCGAAACGAACGCCCGCGCGAAGTTGCGAGACGATTGAACTCCTGGCAGCAGTACATCAAATATCGCGTCGCCGCCATTACTCACGACCGGTGTGAAGTACTCCGGCCGCTCCGTCGCCTCGACGACGAAATCCAACCGATCGGCCATGTCGTCGAGCCATTCCGCCACCTTCGGAAACTCGTCTCGCTGCCAGGGCCGCGACTGGGACCGATCATCCCAATCGTTGATGACGTCCCGGCCAACCACTTCGATGTCGAAGTTGTTGTGTTCCAACCATTCCAGGAAGAAAAACATTCTGTCGTCAGAATCCGGCTTGTCGATGCCCAATCGTTCCCAGAATTCGTCTGGCTGCCGCCCACCACCCGGCATCGGACCAAATGCCCGATACAGCGAGACGACCGCGTTGTTCTCGATTGTCACTCCGGCCGAATACCGCCGATTGATGACCTCAAAAAAGTCCACGAACCCCTCTTTGTCGAGCGGCTCCGTCGCCCAAGTGGTCTCGCGGCTGACGGTGATCTTCGGAACGATCTTCTTTGGCGGTGCGGCCACTTCGTCACCCCACGCAGCGTCCGCCACAAGCAGCGCCAAGGCGATCGGCGTGATCACGGAACGCAATCGAAAATCCAGTGGCATCATCGTGCCTCATACGAAAGGCGCAATTCACTTCGATAAGTCGAAATCAAAGGGCGGATTGGCTCCCCGCTCGACTGTGATTTTTAGCTCGCTGGTCTTGATGTCGCGGAACTTGGGGGGGATGTGCGGAAAATCTTTTGTCGGATCTTCTGGCGGAGCGGCTCCGGCCAGGGGGGGCACGTCGCTCGGTACGACTCGCGGCAAGATGGCGACCTGATATGAGCCTGGTACCAAGCCGACCCCTTGGTAACTCCGGATTTGATACTTCCCTTCGGCGTCCAAGTTGGCGTTCTCCGAAACGCCCGAACCTTCAAAGCGGATCATTCCGTCAGACACCGGCTTCCCCGCAAACGTGATTTGACCGCGAACGATTCCTTTGTTGCCATCGGCATTTCCGCACCCGAACACTGCGGTCATCGACAGCAACAGCACGACGAATAAACGATCCGACATCAGCTTCCCTTCTCGCAAAGTGAGTGACGACATTTCGGCACGCGAATCAAAACTCGCCAACCGGATTTCGATCGTTACGATTGCTGAGGTTGTACAGCGTTTGCAAGTTCAGTGACTGGCTGAGAAACCGGACCGTCCCGTCACACAACAGCACATGAGCACCCCCCGAATGAGCGGACAGAATCGGGTTGTTCGCTCCGTAGAATAAACTCGAGTTGTCAATTCCGGTGGACGTGTTGGATTTGTGGTTGATTGGATACCGAACCGTGGCACTGTTGAACCAACGTGTATCGGAAAACGTTACTCCCATGGCGATTGAGTGGCCGTGATCACTGCGGCAATCACGCGGGATTCCAGCCGCATCACGACACAGCTCGGATTGCTCACCCATTAAAATCGTGCTGGACGTTCCGTCGGTCACGTCCGCCATTCGTTTGCCAGAAAACGGTAGCAGCACCCCCCCAAGCGACTGCCTTCCGGTGGAGGCGTGAGGGTTCAGGTTGCCGTCGTAGTTGATCACGGTGGAATGATCGATCGCGCCGTTGATGGCTGTGTACGTCGGGGATTGCGCTCCGCCAGCTGGAATTGTCTGGCCCAGCAAACCCATCTCATTCGTCACTGACGAGGGGCAGCGAAAGACGGGCAGCATCCGACCGCTCAACAAATTCCCGTTCTCGATGTTGGTCCCGGTGTAGATCAATCCGGTGTGCGGAGTCGCCGAACTACTCACACCGTGAAAATCAAATTTCTTATAGAGCGCTGCGAGTTCGAGATACGGGAGGACGGCGATCCCCCAGCCGTGTCCCCAAGCGTAGATGCCGGAGCCTCGTGCGGTTGTGCCGCTGGCGGGGAATCGCAGAAACGTGTCGTGGTAGTTTTGCATCGCCAATCCGAATTGTTTGAGGTTGTTCTTGCACTGCGATCGCCGAGCGGCCTCGCGGGCCTGCTGCACGGCAGGTAATAACAGAGCAATCAGGATTGCGATGATTGCGATCACGACCAGCAACTCAATCAATGTGAAGCCTCGGCGTTGTGAGGGTATGAAATGATCCAACATGACGGCACTTCCGCGTAAATAGGAATAAGAAATAGAACATCTAACGCAGGATATGGCGCTCTAGTCCTGAAACCAACGACCTTTTCCAGAAAGCTTTGTTGAACGAGTCACAAAAAAGAAATCTCTGGATGATTTGTGGTGTTTGAGGATGATCAACGAATCATCACACACCAGTCACGGAAGAATTTCGAGTGAACAACAACGCCGGAAGGATCGCGAAGAGGTTGGCTGGTCGCAAGCGGCGGATTGAGAACCGGCTGCAAGCCGCTCGGGACGGGCGACTTGTGCGGAGGATGTTGGGAGCTCCAACGGTACTCAATTGCTGAAGTATGAACTGGCCGAGAACACGCAAGTCCTCGTTTATCGTGGTGTGCCGCTGATTTTGCGAGTCGCTCGCGAGAGCGGTCTGATCGACGCAATTGATTCGGGGGTGCCGATTCTCAAGTGGCGCTGTCCGTATGATGAGTCGGATCAAGTGCTGAGCCTGGCGATGAACGCGTTGTACGAGGGGACGTGTCTGGAGCACATTGAGCAGCGGCGGAACGACGAAACGTTCCTCAACGCGATCGGGGCTTACTCGATTCCCGATCCGAACACGGCGGTATCCGGGGGTAGCCCCCCGCTGACCATTCACCCCATCAATCCGTCGCCGCCATTTGAGAACCGTTGTCGCCGCAACTCGGTCGAGGACACGTCGCTGCGGAACTCGGAGGCAGGCAGTTCCTCGAACAAATCGCGCATCCGCTCTGGCAAGATCAACCAGCCGAGCGTTCGGAAAGAGTCACTGTCGCGGCGGCCAGCCACGAGGAAGCGGCAACCGTGCGAACGAATTTCGTCGAGAGCTGCGAACATTTCGGATTCGCCGCCGTAGTAATTCGGCTTCACGATTCGTTCGGCCGTGTCGATGCCGACGACAAACGTCGTTCGCGGAAACAACCGCGACTTTTCGAGAAAAATAGAAGCGGTCGTGAGCGCCAGAGGGCGATCGCGAAACTGCCGACGGCGCGATTCGATCGTCAAAAAATCGAGCGGCGGCTTATCGGCATTGACGACCGCCAACTCAAATGCGACCGCGCCTCCGAGCCTCCGTTCAGCGGCTGCAGCCAATTTCAGATGACCTTCATGCAGCGGATTAAATGAGCCTGACAGTAACCCTGCGATCGTCTGTTTCGGATCGGTGACGATCGCGCCCGACGGCAAGGACCAAGCAATCGGCGATCGCCCGTAACAAACTCCCGCGACGTGCGGGGCGGCGACGATCGTCTCATGGGTCAACTCGTCTTTCAGAGTCAGCGACAACTCCGCCGAGTGACGCAGACCGCACGCTTTCACCGTTGCCCGCAGCAGCAACTGAGCGACCAATTGCTCTTCGCCGAGACGGTCGCGATGACCTTTGTCCAATCGCAAGCCGAACAGCCACGTCCCGGTCAACGATTGCGCCGCCACCCAGGCTCGATGCTCGCCCCGCTTCGGCCGATCGCTCGTCAACGATGCCGTGCAGCTCAAGCCGATCGGATGCGCGGCGTCCGAGTCCAATCGCTGAGCCTTTCGCAATGCGACCGCCGCCATTGTCAGCGCCGTCTCGCGCGAGCAAAACTGTTCCGGCTCGCGCCCCAACCAAGATGTCAACGAGGTCGACAAGTACGGCACAGTCGCCTCCAGCAGAAACGCGGAAGCCCCCGGCACTGTCAGCAAGTCCGAGATCGCCAAGCTCCCGCCGCCAGTAACCGCGATCACCGCGCGCCGGCCGCTGCGATGAATCGCTGGAATCAGTCCGTGATTTGAGTCGGTCGTCATGGCTACCTGATCGTTCTGAGTTGTCCGTAGAATGCCATCCGTTCGGCCAGATTCCAACATCGAAAAGGTCACCATGTTTCAAGTTTCGCAGCACATCGATTTTTGCTACGGGCACCGGTTGCTGAATTACGCCGGAAAATGCCGCAATCTGCATGGCCATAACGGTCGAGCCGTCATCTTGCTGGAAAGCCAGGAGCTGGACGATCGCGGTATGTTGATGGATTTCACGGACATCAAGAAAGTCGTGCGGACGTGGATCGACGAGCAGCTGGATCACCGCATGATTCTGCACGAAGCCGACCCCGCCTTGCCGTATCTGCAAGAACTCGGCGAGCCGTTGATGATCCTGCCCGTGAACCCGACCGCCGAAAATATCGCCAAGACAATTTTTGAGTTCACTCATTCTCAGGGCTTTCCGATCGTCGAAGTCTCGCTGTGGGAAACACCGAACGCCTTCGCGACGTATCGCGGGTAACGATTTTGACTGCGGCGACTTGTCTCCGCTATTGAGTTTGCGGTGGAGCCGCTTTCATTCGCTCGCGGTTGGAATTGAAACATGACGACGTATCGCGTGGAGTTAGATCGCTTTTCCGGGCCGCTGGACCTGCTGCTGTTTTTGGTGAGGCGGAATGAACTCGATTTGCTCGACCTGCCGATCTCGCATGTCATCGGGCAGTTTCAGCGGTATCTGGCGGCGTTGCAGTTTCTCGACATCGACTTGGCCGGTGACTTCGTCGTAATGGCCAGCACACTGATCGAAATCAAAAGCCGGCTCGTGCTTCCCGGTCCCGAAGAAGTGGAAGAGATGCCACTCGACACGCCGGATGATCCGCGCAGTGGACTCATTCAACAATTGCTCGAATACAAAAAGTTCAAAGAGGCGGCGACGGCTCTCGAAGAGCGAGCGGCTGAATGGCAAGAGCGATATCCGCGGCTGAGCAACGAGCGGCCGGATGCGGCGCGCGATGTAAGTTCCGACAGGATCAAAGATGTCGAATTGTGGGACTTGATCAGCGCGCTCAGCCGCGTGCTCGAAAAGAAGGTCGTCGACGAAGAGTCGAAAATCCGCTATGACGACACGCCGATCTCGGTATATGTCGAACAGATCGGACAAAAGGTTCGGGACGAAGGACGAGCGGAGTTCACTCGGCTGTTCGATAGCACGTCGCAGCGCAGCCGGATCGTCGGAATTTTTCTTGCGATCCTCGAACTACTGCGTCATCACGGGTTCCGTGCGGAGCAGGCCGGCGAGTTCGGCGAGATCACGATTTTGCCACCGGCGGATGCGACGGAATCGAACTCGTCGCACTAACCCGAAACGTCAGCGAGGGCGGAAGCTTCACAAGTCCCTGAGTTAATAAGGCGTCGTGAATCCGGCGGACTTCGCTGACGCGTCGGGTTAGTGTGACAGCCACCGCTTCGATAATATCCCGCTCCCGTACGCAAGCCGCGTGCGCCACAAATTACGAATCGTGAAACGAAGGAATGTCATCATGCAGAAATGGGCGATCGGTGTGTTTGCCTCCGTGGATGCCGGGCTGGGAGTGCATCTGGATGTAGCTCAGGAATTGGGAATCCCGACGGTGCAAGTTCATGCTCCGCACAAGCAGTCGCGCACGGAAGCTGCCGCTCGCGACTTCTTGGATCGCTGTGCGAAAGCGGGGATCACCGTAACCTGCGTCTTCAGTGGATTCGACGGCGAGAGCTATGCCGACATCGCCACAACAGCCCGTACGGTCGGACTCGTCCCCGAGGCGACACGGGCGGCTCGCGCGACGGAGTTCAAGGAAATCGCGGACTTCGCCAAACGGCTGGGCTGCACCGCGGTCGGCATGCACATCGGATTTGTTCCGGCCGATCGCCAGTCGGCTAGCTATCAATCTCTGATCACAGTAACTCGCGAACTGCTCGACTACATCAAGCAGAACGGTCAGAACCTGCATCTCGAAACCGGACAAGAATCGGCCGATCACCTGCTGGAGTTCATTCGCGACGTTGGCCGCGACAACCTGTTCATCAACTTTGACCCGGCCAACATGATCCTGTACGGCACCGGCGATCCGATTGACGCGTTGAAAAAGGTCGGGCATCTGGTTCGCAGCATTCATTGCAAAGATGCGAAGTGGGCGGCTCCCGATCAGCGTGGCACCGGCTGGGGGACCGAAGTCGCGCTGGGCGAAGGAGACGTCGGCATGGAAACTTACCTGCGGACGCTACTTTCGCTGGGTTACACCGGGCCGCTGACGATCGAACGAGAGATCGCTCACGATCGCGCCCGCCAAAAAACGGACATCGGCACTGCCGTGCGGCTGCTGGAATCGCTCCGCTCAAAGATTGGCGTGACTGGCTAAATGAACCGTCAGCAATTGGAGTCGTCGTTCACTGCAAAAAGAAGAACCGCTCGGCGTCCTTGACCGTCTTGGGGTCTTTCTCGCGGAGCGCCTCAAGATTCGCACGTGCTTGCAGCACATGCGCCGGCAGTTCGATCGGCTTCGCCGAATCGGAATTCTTGGGATCATCGCCTTTCGGCAGGTCGCTCTTCGTCGTAGCGGGTAATTCTTCCGGCTTCGGGCTATTGGCAGCGACGGAGTTGTCGGTCTTCTTTGGGTCATCGAATTTCGGTGGATTGGCTTTCGGCGGATTGACCTTCGCCGCCGTCAACAGATACCGCACGATCGCTCGTTTGATCGACGGGATGTTGTAGTCCCCTTCGCCGTACAGTGACATGAGCCGGTCCTGAATTGACCAGTCTTCCCAACGAGCTAAATCGGCAACCACCAAGTCGGCCAGTTCAGGTCGGTCTAGCAACTCTCTCATCGATTGCCGCAATCGTTCTTTTGTGATTCGATCATTGCCGTAACTCCACATGAATCGCAGCGCCTGCATGGCCGCATAGGTTTCGCTGAACGGAGCCTTTTTGTCGCGCAGCTTCGTCTTGTCGATGATGTCCAATCCGTCGCCACCGGTCAGCAACAAGTAGCCCGATGTCACGCCGTCGATGCCGAGCCGAAAATCTTCGGTCTTTTCTTCGATCTTCTTCCGCATGACTTCGGCATCTTCCGGCTGCCCGCACAGGCCCAGCAACAAACCGTAAAGCCCGATCCGCGTCGCCGAAGTCTCTTTGGACGTGAGCCACTTCGCGATTTTCGTCCGATCCATTTTTCCCCGAATCTTCAAGATGTCTTCATACGGAGCATTCGCGAACTCGCCGTAAGCGTCGTTCGAGACCAATTGATCGGGGAACTCCATGAACTTCAAAAAATATTCCAGGCGCTTCGCGGTCGGCGTTTCACTCGAGGGAGCTTGCACGATGTATTGATAGCTCGCTTCCGAGACTTCCAGCGGAGCTTGCCAATCAATCTCTTTGTCCTTCACGCCCGTCAGCAGAAACAGATCGCCTTTCTTGCCGGCTCGAAAGCGCGGCACCGTGATTTTCTCATCTTTCTTGATCTTGTCCTTCGGCCCGCGAGCCACTTCGACGACCATGTAGGTTGTGCTCCCGGCCGCCTTTTCTTCCGGCGGTTTCCCGTCCACCCACTGCACCAACACCGCCGCATCCGCCTGCGTGAGTTGCTCCGTCAGCGTCAACGACGGCGCGGAACAGAACGGACAACAGTGAGCCGAGTGAGCGGTCGCCGAAACCAGTGACAAGCTCAGCAACGTAGTCAAGGCGATTGTTCGTAAAGCGTTCATATTGGTTCCCATTTCTCGGGACGGTTCAAAAAGGAGGTCTTGGCAAGTTCTATTTCTCAATCACGACCGCGTCTTCCAATTCGTACATTGCGGTGAACTTCTCGATTTCAGATTTGATCTTGAATACGCCCACCACGTCGAACGGTCGGTTCTGAATGTAATGGGTCGTCACTCCCGACCGCATGAAGACATCGACGAGATCGTACTCTTTCGGCGTGCGGCCGAAACAGCAAATCTGGTTGTCACGAGCCAGCACGAAACCGCGAATGTCCTTGTCTTGAAACGGCGGATACATGAACCCGCGAACTCGAATGCGTTTGCCGTCCAATTCCTTCAACCACTTCGGCATCCGTTCGGGAGCGTCCGGCGGGACCGGATCGAGGTTCATGACCTTCAACAAATCGAAGTCATCATAACTGATTCGCAATGCCTCTTCCGGTCCTTCGATTTTGAAGGTGCGTGCCTCGGAAACCGCCGGCTGAACCGGTTCTGTCTTCGACGCCGATTGGGCGACCTTCGGTCTGTCAGTCGGTGGTGTCGAGTCAGTTTGAGTTGTCGCGTCCACGTCGGTCGCATGAGAAGCCGCAACGATTTGTCTCTCCGCTTCGGTCGTGTTGGCAACTGGATTGGTCCCGCCGACCGTGACCGTCCGAGTCGCCGATTCCCCCGCGACATGCCCACAGCCCGACAAGCCAGCGGACAGAATCGTAGTGATCGCGAAAATCACAATCGCTCGGATCAAATCAGAGTGCCAAGATCGCATCAAAGGACTCCTCACTTTGGGCGTGATGGTAGCCAATCTGACTGATCTTGGCTTGATCAGTTTCCCTGACTTCCACTAACCCGACGCGAGAGCGAGGCGAACGCTCCACCAGACTCGGGATTGGCAGATTTGTGGGACGCTCGCCCTCGCTTAGGGTTAGTAATGGCGTTCAATACGACGTCTTGGCCGAGCTGAAATAGGAGGCGTCGAGCTCAAATGCAGGCTTCAATTCGCCGACGTCTCCGGCATTCAACCGAAAGTCTCCCGCCACCGACACTAAATTGGGGTTATGCCGCACCGTCTGGCCTTCAGTCATTTTCACGCGGATCATATCCGTCAATTTCGGTTGCCCACCGAAACAACAGGCTCCGTTATCGCGGCAAAGGATGAATGACTCCAATCCATCCTGCCGCATTTCGGGATACATGTAGCCTTTCACGAACAGCTTTTCCCCATTCAAAGCGGCAATGTCGGGATGCACAGTTGTGTAGCCGTTCTGAATGACGAACGCCTTCTTCGAGATGTCGGTGGAAAAACTGATCCGTCGAAATCCTTCCGGCACTTCGGTCGCGAACCAAAAAATGTGCAGCCCCACACCGCTGACAAACAACAACGCCGACAAGACGACTCCCGCGTTCGCTAGCCCCTTGCCGCTGAAGCCCCCGTCTGCTGCACAAATCTGTCGCTGGGCCACAATTCCCAGAATGACTCCGAAGATCGCGAACACTAGGCCGAGTGGACTCAGCCAGCCCGAAAACGCACACAAGCCCAATAACAACGAAACCGGAGCCAACGGCGGCAACGGACGATACGAAAAATCATCGAATCCCGGTTCAACACTGACCGACCGCATCGCGGCCACAGGCTCCAGTTGATCAACAACCTGCGACATTTCTGCCTCACAAAAAACGATTTGGGAAAAAACCACCGGTAAAACGATCCACTCCGATCGGCCATACGCCAGCCGAGTCCAAAATGATGGAATTTGATCGGCAATCATACCACGCTTCCCGAAGACGGCTACTCCGCTTTGGCCCAGTCGAGGCTAGCCGAACCGAGTCAGTCTGCGGATGATCCCGGCTGTAACGCCCAAATCACACGAATTTGAGTCGCCCCGCCATGACCGCGTTTAGCGCCAATCTCAACAAAATCGCCCTGCTACGAAACACGCGAGACAATGGAATTCCCGACCTGCGGCATTTCGCCCGCATGTGCATTTCGGCGGGCGCGGCCGGGATCACTGTACATCCTCGACCCGATGAGCGGCATACTCGGCCAAGCGATGTCCGCGAATTGCGGCAATTGACTCGCGAAGCCGGAGTCGAATTCAACATCGAAGGCTATCCGACCAACGATTTCTTGCGACTAGTCCACGACGTCCGCCCCGAACAATGCACACTCGTCCCCGACGCCCCCGATCAGAAAACATCGGATCACGGCTGGGACGTCGTTGCTCACGGTTCGTTGTTGCAGCAAGTGATCGCGCCGCTGCGCGCCGCCAGAATCCGCGTTTCTTTGTTCATGGACCCGGCTCCCGAACTGTTGCGACTCGTCCCGGCCACCGGTGCACACCGGATTGAACTTTACACCGAACCGTATGCCCGCGCATTTCCGACGATCGCTCGGGACGTATCGCTGGCTGAGTACGCAGCGACCGCCAGTGCGGCTCAACAAGTTGGACTGCAAGTCAACGCCGGCCACGACCTGAACCTCGACAACCTCGGCCCGTTTCTGGAAGCCGTGCCTTCTGTCGAAGAAGTCTCGATCGGCCACGCGTTGATCGCCGATGCCCTTGAACTCGGCATGACCGAAGCTGTACGGCGATATGTGGCGATATGCCAACGAACACACCAACCCGCCGTGTGAACAAGCGCTCCGAAAGACGAGGAATTCAAGTTTCGTTGAGCCCTCGCTTGCGCTTCGGGTTTGTACGACCAACTCATGCGATCAACTCTTTGATCCCTTGATAGGCTGGATCGGCAATCGGCATCGGCCGACCACCGATGTCGAAAGTTCCCGACGAATCGACGCCGACTGCTTGCAGATATGTGTGGAACAAGTGTCCGGCGGTCACTTCGCGGTCGATGACCTTTGTGCCGTTTTCGTTCGTTTTGCCGATCACCGCGCCGGGGATGATCTTGGCTCCACCGACGAGCACCGACCAAGCGTTGCCCCAATGATCGCGGCCGAACAAATGATTGATGTTCGGCGTGCGGCCGAATTCGCACAGCACCACGATCAGCGTGCTTTCGAGCATTCCGCGATCGGCGATGTCCGCCACGAACGTCGCGAACGGCGCGTCCCATTCGCCAAGCTGTTCGAGGTGAAAGTTGAAATTCTCGTTGTGCGTGTCGTAATTGGAATGCGTCACTTGCACGAACGAAACGCCCCGTTCCAGCAGCCGCCGAGCCAACAAGCAATGCCGGCCGAGATCGTGTTTGCCATATCGAGCTTGATCGCCTTCTGACTCTTTCGTGATGTCGAATGCGTCCCGTTCGGTCATCAACTTTTGAGCCTGATCGTAGCTCTGCGTGAATGCGTCAGTCATCGCCGTGCGACGTTTGAGGTTGAACTGCTCGTTGGCTTTCTTGCGGAAGTCATTGCGAGCCACATCGACCACCTCGCTGATCGCTTCCGGCCGAGCTGAGTTAGCCGGCGCTCCGCCACTGAGCGAAATGCTGGCATACTTCGGACCGAGATAGGCAGCGTCGTTGCCTCGTCCGCCACCACCACCCGGCGTGATGACAATGTGTCCCGGCAAAGCGGCGTTATCCGACGACAACGTCCTCGCTGCGACTGCACCAATCTGTGGGAACTGCATTCCCGGCGTTTCCTTCCGTCCTGTGAGCATCATGTGCATCCCTTTGCCATGATCCCCTTCCGCCGTGTTGATGCTGCGAATTAGCGCCAGCCGGTGCATCTGCTTGGCCGTGTGCGGCAGCAATTCGCTGATGTGAACTCCGGTTTGCGATGTCGCGATCGCTCGAAATGGTCCGCCCGTGTCGGTCCCCGGTTTTGGATCCCAGCTTTCCAATTGGCTAAGACCGCCGAGCATGTTGAAAACCACGACGCGCATCTGCTTCTTCGCCAGTTGCTCCGCCGCCGCAGGCCGAGTCAGAAAGTTGATCCCCCCGACCGCTGCGATTCCCGCTCCCGTCGCCAGGCTCCCCAAAAACTGACGTCGAGCAATCAAATGCTCCGCAGACTGACAGGCATAACTGCACTTCATGGCTAGGTCTCCTGAACTTTAGCGTCACGCTCCGCGCGACAAATGTGTGCTCGGTCAACAAGCGGGAATTAATGATTAAACCGGAACTCAGACGACGAGAGCAATCCCCAAACCATTTCTTGGAGGGCGGGGACGCGGTCGTTGCCTCGTGATTGCAAGTACACAGCGACGGCGGTGGCTTCGGCTTCCGTTGGGCGGCGGTTGAAGACGTTGAGGTATAGTTCGTCGGCCAGCAGTTTGACGTCTTGCTGCGGATTCAATGCGGCGGCGAGCACGCTCGACCATGCGAATACGGTGCCGCCGTTGCCGTAGTACAGCGCTTGATCGGCGGTCGCGAAGAAGACGTCTTGAGGCTGGCCGGCTCCGCCGCCGAACAGATTCACGAAGGCTCCGGCGTTCGGGCGGAGCAGCTTTTCCCAGACGTTTTCTTCGACTTGCCGCTCACGTCCACCGAGCGGCGGTTGAGCCGGCGCAACTGCCGCTTGTCCAGCGGCAGCCGGTTGAGCCGGAGCTTGTGCAGCTTTGTCGAGTTCGTTGTTGGCGTTTGTCGTTTGAATGGCAACGTGCCCGACGGCCATCAGCGTGCTCGACGCAAGTTGTTCGGGAGTCAGCGGCCTCAAACTCGCGACGTAAAAGTGATCGGTGCAGAACTGTGTGATGGCTTCGCGGTTCACGGCGAGTGCGTCGGCATCAGACTTCGCGGCCAGTTGAGCGGCGGTCAATTGCGGTGCGAGTTCGCCGATCTTTGCCTCGGCCGCCTTCTTCGCGGCATCATCGGCCGCTTGAGTCAGCCCTTGCTGGGCGGTGTTGACTTCCGTTTGCTTGGCAACGAGGACTGCTTGCGACCCGGCGGCTTTCGCGACGAGTTCGTTGTATCCAGCCAGCGTCTTCAGCCCGTTCATCCGGCGAACGGTCAATTGTCGATTGACGTTGTGCGACCGAATGACTGCGGCGGCCGCTTCGGCCTTTTCGCGAGCAGCATCGAGCTTCGTTTTCTCGACCAGCCACTTTTCACGCACCGGATTGATCGCGGCGGCGGCGGGCGTGAACGCATCGGCTTTCACTTTCGCGGCGGCAGCTTGATCGTCGCGAGCTTTCGTCAGCGCGGCGATTTCGTTAGTCAATGCGGTCGCGCGCGCTTGAAAGAAGTCGGTCGCCTTCTTGAGTTCGGCATCGGCTGGAATTTTTGCGAGGGCTTCGGCGGCCTTGGCGGCGACTTCGGAGATCGGTTTCACGACCTCGGCCTTCGGTGCGATCATGGCTTCGGTTTTCGTAACGACAGCGGTCGCCGCGTCCCATTGTTTGCGAGCCTCAACGGCAGCGGCGGTGACTTTCGTCAACTCCTCGCGCACGGGAACGGCGGCTTTCTTGGCGGCGTCGAATTCCGTGTCGGCCGGCTTCGCGGCTTCTTTGCTTTGATCGACGGCAGCGGACAATTCTTTCGACTTCGGATCGAGAACTGCCAGCAGCGCGACAGCTTGAGTCGATGCCGCAGCCCAATCGGCGAGAAGCTCACCCGACCGCTGATATGTCTGCGTCAACGCGATTTCTCGCAACATCGAGCGGACGTCGTATTTCGTCGCGAAGATCTCGGCCGTGAGCAAATCAAGCAACTCCGGGTGCGTCGGCGGGTTGTCCGAATGATGCAAGTCGAGCGGATGCACGATCCCTCGGCCGAGCATCATCGCCCACAAGCGGTTGGCGAGGTTGCGATTGAACTGCGGATTGTTGGTCGAGGTCAGCACCTCCGCCAGCTTGGCTCGGCGGCTGTACTTCGGCACGGAGCGAACTTTGTCGGCGGGACGCACGTTGTATTCTTCGCCGATCGGCAACAGCGGATCTTCGATCAGCGATCCGGCCGGCAATCGTGGCGAGGTCGCTCCCGATTCTTTGGTGAAGACGGACGTGAACGCCGCTTCGCCGTCCGCCTTGTCGGCGAGCATCTGCTTCTTCGCCGCTTCGTCATTGAACAACGAAGTGCGGCTGACGAAGGCGTATAGGCCGTAATACTCGACCTGTTTGAAATCATCGACCAGCGGACTGTCGTGGCACTGAGCACATTGCAAATCGCGGCCGAAAAAGATGCGGCCCAAATCGCGAGTCAGCAAGTTCGGCTCGGCCGTACGATCGAGGAAAAACTTCGCGGCCGGTCGAGTTGCCGAATCGGTTCCGTCCGCCGAGACGATTTCCCGCACAAGCTGATCAAACGGCTTGTTGGCGAGAAACGATTCGTACAAAAACTTCTCGAATTCCGGTCCGGGGACATGTGCGTCGGCTCGGCGTTCCATCAGCGTGACGTTGAACTGATTGGCGACATGTCGAATGAACTTCGGCGACGCTGTCAATTTGTCGATGAGCTTCATTCGCTTGTCCGGCGCGGGATCGTCGAGAAACGCTTTCGCGTCGATCCCGCTGGCCTGCATTCCAGTCAAATCGAGCGACACGCGCCGCAGGAAATCCGCATCCGAACAGACGACGGCCACCGGTCCCAACGGCGCCGCATTCACCAATTGATCGATTCGCTGATGCAACGGCGGCACCGGTTCAGCCGCCGCAGAAATGCTGGGCAACTGGCAACTCGCAGCCAACAACGCGACCAACATCCGCAGGCAGTTTCGCGACGAACGGCTGGTACATGGGTAGCTGGCCATCATGGCGGTGCCCTCGTTAGGTGGGTTGAGGTCGGGGCAGATCAACGGTGGGAGCCGATCATCAATTGGTATCGGCTGATGGGTAACGTAGGCCGGTGCTCGTGACCCGTCAATCGGTAGCTAGGGCCTGATCGGAGAACTCAACCCAATGGAACGGGTCGTACCAATCGTTCGGATCAATCTCGCGGCTTGGTTGAGCTTCGGATCGACAGCCGCCATTCTCCTGGCGATCAACGTCTTCATTCCACAAGTGCTGTCGGTCGAATCGAGGTTGTTGGCATGGCCGAAACTGATCCCGACATTCCCGCAGTCGCGCCGCGCAGCTTGTGGGCTTTGATGCGAACTCTCAGTTCGACTGACGAGGATTGCTCGCCCGATCCCGCCGACGTGAAATCACTGGAGAGTACCGACAAGCCCAAAGGTTTGTGGGCGGTCATGAATTCGCCGGATCGTAGTTCTCCCGACAGTGCGCCATCAGAGAGATTGATCGAATCGACCAACATCGCGCCAACAGCGGCAACTGACATTCCAAGTCGCTTGGCGTTGACGATTGAGCAACCACTGGTGACGGCTTGGTCGCGTCGCGCGTTGACAGCGGGCCTCTGCGGAATCGGCACGCTGTTGTTGGCGCTGCTAAGTCTGTGGCCGGGTTGGTTGTTTCGAGTACCCGCGCTGTTGGCTGGTTTGATCGCGTCGTGGTTGGGGTTGCTGGCTGACAGTGAGGTGCGGCGGTCTCACGGACGTCAGCGTGGTCGGCCGTTGGCGTGGAGCGGCATCGGCCTCGGCGCGATGGGAATGTTCTTGGCTCCGACGCTGCTCGCACGTTGGGGTCACGAATGGCGTGAAAACGTCGGCCGTGAAGCGATCAGCTCGCGTTTGCGAAACATCGGCCAGGCTTTGGAACGTCATCACGATCAGCACGGCCACTATCCGGCAGCCTCCTTGATGTCGGATGGAAGTGCGAACGGCGCGCCGCTGCATGGTTGGATGACACCGCTACTCCCGCATCTGGGACAGGCCGCGCTGTTCGCGCAGATCGATCAAGGTCAGCCGTTTGATGTCCCTGCCAATCAAACGCCGATGCAAACAATCGTCCCCGAATTCACGATCGCTGGACGTCTGCCAAATCGCAACCCGCGCGGCTTTGGCCTGACGCATTTCGCCGGTGTCGGCGGATCGGATATGCGTGAGCCAGCCGGATTGGTACATCTCGGCCTGTTCGACGAACGCGGAACCGTTCGTCGCGAGGCCGTCTCCGATGGCTTATCACAGACGCTGATCGTCGGAGAAATCGCCGCCGATTTTCCACCGTGGGGCCAACCGGGAAACATCCGAGCCATCGGCAAGGGGCTGAACCGGCAAGCTCATGGCTTCGGCAACGCGGCCGGAACCGGCGCGATGTTTCTGCACGCCGACGGCTCCGCCCGCTTTTACTCGAAAGAAACCGACCGTCACGTGTTGCAACAACTGGAAACGCGCGACGGGGGCGAGGCGGTCAAATGACGAATTCCGAAATACCCAAGGACGAAAGAATGACGAAGTTCGAATGACGAAGCCGGAGCTTGGGCCATTGGCCGGCGTTTGCCAAAACACTTCATCATTCGCCATTCGGATTTCTTTCGTCATTGTGTACTTCGTCATTCGTCATTTGGATGCGGCTTTGTCATTCTTTCGTCGTTCGGAATTCGCGATCAGGAGTTTTCGGCGATGTCAGTGGCTTTCACATCGGGAGCGGCGCGGGCGTTGGAGCGGGCGGGACGATTGGCCCGTATCGCCGAGGCGGTCGATGTCGCGCCCAAACATTTGTTGTGGGCGTTGTCGCGCGAAGAATCCCGGGCGAGTGAACTGTTGGGGCAACACGGACTCGGCGAGGAGGCGATCCGGACACTGTTTGCCTTTGTCCGATCCGAGACAGACGATCCGGCAGAGAATGAATCCGATCCGCCGGTGCCGATGATGCTCAGCTCCATGCTCAGTGATGTCGTCCGGGAAGCTCGTCAATTGGCTTGGCAATCCGGCGGCGACATTGAGGCGGGGACCGAGCAATTGCTGATGGCCTTGCTGACGGTCGATCTTGAGGTTGCGAAAACGCTGGCGACCTACGGGCTAAGCCGCGAACAATTGTCAGCGATATTGCAAGCGGAGTCGGGGCAACTTGGCATGCCGATCGCGGCCGACTTCGCGATTCACTGGACCGAGCCGACGAGTTCGGATCGGACGGATACGTTGCGAGTTCTCGACGCGGCGGCGAATCGCGCTCGCGAGGGACTGCGGGTAATCGAAGACTTCGTGCGATTCTCGCTCGACGACGCGCACTTGTCGCGGCTGCTGAAAGAACTGCGGCACGAGTTGACGGAGCGGCTGAGCGACCTTGATCGGCTGGGCCTTGTCGGAGCGCGAGACACGCTCGGAGACGTCGGCACGCAGATCAAGACGAAGCGAGAGCAAACGCGACGGTCCCCATGGGACATCGTCGTCGCCAATTGTCGGCGAGTCGAAGAGGCGCTGCGGACGCTGGAGGAATTCTCGAAATTGGTGATCGGTGGCGAAGTGACGTCGGGGCACGATCTCGGGGCGGGACAGAGTCCCCACCTCCGGCTGGCCGATCCACGCTTGTCAGGGCATTTGGAGCAGGTGCGCTATCGGCTGTACACAATCGAAAAGGCGTTGTGTACCACGCTGGCGTCTCGCGAACGGCTGAGCGGGTGCGACGTTTATTTCCTGGTGACGGAATCGTTGTGTCATCACGGCAGCGGCCCGGCCGTGCGTCAGGCGTTGTCGGCCGGCGTGCGGATCGTGCAGCTTCGCGAAAAAGAATTGAGCGATCGTCGGTTGCTGGAATCGGCTCGACGTATACGGCAGTGGACGCGCGAGGCGGACGCTCTGTTCATCATGAATGACCGAGCGGACTTGGCCGTCTTAGCCGATGCCGACGGCGTGCATGTTGGCCAGGACGAATTGACCGTGCGCGAGGCCCGTCGAATCGTCGGGCCACAACGGTTGGTCGGCGCCTCGACACACACGATCGAACAAGCCCGGCAAGCGGCGCTCGACGGTGCCGATTATTTAGGAGTCGGGCCTTGTTTCGCGACCGGCACTAAATCGTTCGAGCAATTGGCGGGTTTGGATTTCGTGCGTCAAGTGGCGTTGGAAATCACGCTGCCGTGGTTCGCGATCGGCGGCATCAACGGATCGAACATCGCCGCCGTGCGCGATGCCGGCGTGAGCCGGATTGCCGTCAGTTCGGCGATCTGCGCATCAACAACTCCGGGCCAGACGGCGACGGAGTTGATTGAGTCGTTGCGGGAAGTAAGACCAGTCTGAGTGATCCTGGCTTCTACCGACTTCTACTTTTTGTTTCTTCCAACCACCGCATCCATTCCGGCACGCCACTCGCGCAGCTTCGGAGTCATTATGGCGGCGGTCGGTTCTGGCTTGAGCCGTGACGTGTCGATGTCGTGGTATAGTCGCTGGCCCCATGTTGGGTCGAACTGTTCGTTGATCGAATTCGATTGCGCATCGACCGACTTGCGCCACTGAGCCAATTCCGTTTTGAATTGCTCGACTCGGTGTGGCTCGGCGGCGGCGAGGTCGTGTTCCTCGGCAAAGTCGTTCGCCAAGTTGAACAACTCAACGCGACTGTCTTCGTAGTGTTCGATCAACTTCCAGTCGCCGACGCGGATCGCTCCGGCGGGGCGGCCACCTTGATTCGTGTAATGTGGGAAATGCCACATCAGCGGTCGCGACGGCAACGTGCCCCCTTTCAGCAACGGTAAGATATTGACGCCGTCGGTCAGGCCATCGAACGGGACGCCGCACACCGAAAGAATCGTCGGCAGCCAGTCGGTGTTGATGACCGGCGTCTCGCAGACTCGGCCGGTTGGCACGACTCCCGGCAACCGCACGATCAACGGGATTCGTGTGCCCCCTTCGTAGACGTAGCCCTTGCCGGCTCGGAACGGCGTGTTGTGTGTCGGCGGATCTTCTCTCAATTCGGGAATGTGAACGCCACCGTTGTCCGACGTGAATACGATCAGCGTTCGCTCCGCCAACTTCATCTCATCGAGCGCGTCCAGTAGCCGTCCGACGCAGTCGTCCATCGAGTGGATCACCGCCGCATACACGGGGTTGAACGAGCTGCGATATTTTTCGATCAACTCGACTTTTGCCGCCAGCGGAATGTGCGGAGTGTTGTGTGGCAGATACAGAAAGAACGGCCGATCACGATTCGTCCGAATGAACTCAATCGCCCGCGCGGTCAGATCGAACTCCCCTTTGCCACCTTCGATGTCGCTTGGAGTCGTGTTGGGCTTGCCGGCGTACACAACGTCAAACCCCTGATCTTTCGGCCCGAACTCCGCTCCGCCGAGATGCCACTTCCCGATGCAGGCGGTCGCGTAGCTAGCGGCCCTCAAATGTTCCGCGATCGTCACGCGCTCCAATCCCAACTGCATTTCGATCTTCGGGTGCAGCAACTTCTGCGACGGTGCATCACCGCGACCCGGTAAGAACGTCGTCAGGTGCACTCGCGCAGGAGTTAACCCGCTGAGGATTGCCGCTCGCGACGGTGAACAAATCGGCTGGGCACAATACGCCGACGTAAACCGCATGCCCTCGCTTGCCAACTGATTCAGTCGAGGCGTTGCCTGATCCTTACGGCCATAGCAGCCGAGATCGTTGATCCCCAGATCATCCGTCAATATGAACACAACATTCGGCCGAACCGGCTCCGCCGCTACGATAGCTTTGAACGACATCACCCCAATCAACACTCCCACAAAAAATACTTTCATGGATCAAGTAACTCCTGATGATTCCGCATTCGTTGTCTTCCTAAATCCGTTGGAAGCATTTCATTCTCGACTCGAATTTGTCCGAACGAAATGAGAAAGACAACGGGCTAGAGCATTTCCGTGGTTAGTTTGCAGTGTATCCAGCGTGGCGGAGATAGTTGCGGCATTCGTCGGGGAGGAATTCGGAGACGAGTTGGCCGATGCGGGTCCAGAGGGAGTCGAGGGTGCGTTCAGCATGTTTGCGGAGC
>JANMIF010000155.1:0-27211 GCA_031375695.1 Planctomyces sp. | reverse complement strand
GCGCCAGGTTGTGTGGGTTTCGAGGGATTCGTCCGGTCGTGCAGTGGCTCGAATTGCATGACGTCGAGATGTGGCATTTGCTGGGATTTCTCCGGAAGCCACCGGTGCGGCAGACCTATGCCAACGTACTGGCCGAGATTGATGCTGACGTGCTCGAAACGGTGCTGTTGGAGTTCGTGGCACAGTTGGAGTTGCCCAACGAGATCCCTGTGGGGAACTTTGTCGGAGGAGACCGGCGCCGTGAATCCGTTGGCGAGTATCACGTCGGCCGAACCGCTCGACGTGGGTAAGCGTCACCCACGCCCAGGTGCTACGAACTGTCACTTGTGGCACAGGCATGGCGATCGGCTCGGCGGGCGAATTTCGAGCGTAGCGGTGGCGGCGGTCGGCTGGATGGTAGGCTCGGATGGCTTCGGGGTGCGCTGTGGCCCAGGTGTCGGGGCGGAGTGGGGCGTAGTCGGTGCTTCCCGACAGCAGCGCGTCCAGAACGGATTTCAGAAACGCGTAGACGTCGAGGTCGTTGCGTAACACGCTGCTCACCAGCGTCAGGAAGTTGGCGGCGCGTTCGCCCGCCAACAGGCTGCCGATGAATAGCCAGTTAGGACAGCCACTTCAATCTCAGGAGGCCGTGATGAGTATCAAGTCACTTCGTGGCGACCAAGCTCGGTTGCGCCGGCTCCAGCCATTCTTGAAGAGAGCAAACTCGCGGGGTCGGGTTTTGAGCGAGGGCTTCAATCGCTTGGATGACGGCGAGGCAGCCGGGGACCGTTGTGACGCAACTGACGCCGTAGATCACCGCTGCCGCGCGGATTTTTCCTTCGTCGGTACGGGCACCTTTTCCGGACGGCGTATTGAAGATCAGTTGGACCTCGTCGTTGGCCATGTAGTCGAGCAGGTTTGGGCGGCCATCTTGCAGTTTCTTGACGGTGGTCACGCTCAGTCCCGCTTCGTTCAGGACGCGAGCGGTGCCGCTTGTGGCCAGAAGTTTGAAACCGAGTTGTTGTAGGCGGCGAATCGGCTCGATCATGATTTGTTTGTGTCGGCCAGCCATGCTGATGAAGACGGAGCCACTCAACGGAAGTTTGGCTCCCGCGCCGATTTGGCTCTTGGCGAACGCGATCGAGAACTCTTTGTCGATCCCCATGACTTCGCCCGTACTCCGCATTTCCGGGCCGAGGATGATGTCCACGCCTTGAAAGCGATTGAACGGGAAGACGCTTTCTTTGACCGCAGTGTACTTCGGCCAGATTTCTTCGGTGATCCCCTGCTCGCGTAGACTCACTCCGGCCATGACTTTGGCGGCGATCTTCGCCAGTGGGCGACCGGTCGCCTTGCTGACGAACGGTGACGTCCGACTGGCTCGCGGGTTCACTTCGAGAACGTAGACCGTGTGTTTGCCCTCTTCTTCCTTAACGGCAAATTGGATGTTCATAAGCCCGCGAACTTGCAGTGCTCTCGCGAGCTTGTGTGTGGCTTCGCGGATTTCGTCGATGACCGAATGTGGCAACGAGTTCGGCGGCAAAGCACAGGCCGAATCGCCCGAATGCACACCCGCCTCTTCAACGTGCTCCATGATGCCGCCGATCACGACATCGCGGCCGTCGGCCAGCGCATCGACATCGACTTCGGTCGCGTCTTCGAGGAACTTGTCGATCAGCACCGGGCGACCTTGCGAGACTTCAACGGCGGCGCTGGTGAACTTCACCAACTGGGCTTCGTCGTAGCAAATCTCCATCGCTCGGCCTCCGAGCACGAAGCTGGGTCGAATCAGGACCGGATAGCCGATCTGTTCGGCGGCGTGACGTGCTCCGGCGATGTCGCTGGCCGTGCCGTTCGGCGGCTGACGCAGCCCGAGTTGATCGAGGATCACTTGGAATCGCTTGCGATCTTCGGCGGCGTCGATCATGTCGGGCGACGTACCGATGATCTTGACTCCGGCTGCTTCGAGTCCTTTCGCCAAGTTGAGCGGTGTCTGTCCGCCGAACTGCACGATCACGCCGTCAGGGTCCATGCGGTCGCAAATGTTGAGTACGTCTTCAGTCGTCAGCGGTTCGAAGAACAACAGGTCGGACGTATCGTAATCAGTGCTCACCGTTTCTGGATTTGAGTTGACCATGATCGATTCAATGCCGAGTTCCCGCAGCGCGAAGCTGGCGTGACAGCAGCAATAATCGAATTCAATCCCCTGTCCGATCCGATTCGGGCCGCCGCCGAGGATCATGATTCGCTTCTTGCCCGGCTGCTTCGCTGGCGTCTCGTCTTCGGATTCGTAGGTCGAGTAATAATACGGAGTGAACGCGGGGAACTCGGCGGCACACGTATCGACTTGCTTGAACGTCGCTTCGATGCCGAGCTTTTTGCGATATCGCCGCACGTCCAATTCGGTGACGTCCCACCAATAGGCCAACTGTTGATCCGAAAAGCCCGCTCGCTTGAACCGCCACAACATCGGACCGTCGGCCGCTTCGAGCTTCGGCACCGTGCGGATTTCCCCTTCAAGTTCGACGATCTCACGCAGGTGATTTAGGAACCACGGGTCGATGTGAGTCAGTTCGAAGACTTGCTCGACCGTCAGCCCGGACTTGAAGGCGTATCGCAGATACTGCACGCGATCAGCATTCGGCACTGACAGCTTCGATTCGATGACGTCGAGGCTCGGTTGATCGGGCGTGCCCCACAAATCTTTCTTGCCGCCACCGAGTCCGAAGTGTCCCGTTTCGAGACCTCGCAACGCCTTCTGAAACGATTCCTTGAACGTGCGGCCGATCGCCATCGTTTCGCCGACCGACTTCATCTGGATCGTCAGTGTCGGGTCGGCATCGGGGAATTTTTCAAAGGCCCAGCGCGGGATTTTGGTCACGACGTAGTCGATCGTCGGCTCAAAGCAGGCAAGCGTTTCGCGCGTGATGTCGTTCGGAATCTCATCCAACCGATACCCAACCGCCAGCTTCGCCGCGATCTTCGCGATCGGGAATCCCGTCGCTTTCGACGCCAGCGCTGAAGACCGTGACACGCGCGGGTTCATCTCGACGATGATCATTCGCCCGGTCTGCGGGTTGATCGCAAATTGCACGTTCGAGCCGCCGGTCTCAACGCCGATCTCGCGCATGCAGGCGATCGTCGCATCGCGCATCCGCTGATATTCCTTGTCGGTCAGCGTCTGCGCTGGAGCCACCGTGATCGAATCGCCGGTATGCACGCCCATCGGATCGAAATTCTCGATCGAGCAAATGATGACGACGTTGTCGGCCACGTCGCGCATCACTTCCATTTCGTACTCTTTCCAACCGATGACACTTTCCTCGATTAGCACTTCAGTGACCGGCGACAGCGCCAGCCCTTTGCGAACTTTGTCCTCAAACTCATCGCGGTTGTATGCGATCCCGCCGCCGGTCCCGCCCAACGTGAAGCTGGCTCGAATGATTGCCGGCAACCCGACGAGCTTCAGCGCCTCGCGAGCCTCATCCATATTGTGAACGACCGCCGACTGCAGCACATCAAGGCCGATCTTCAGCATCGCCTGCTTGAAGGCATCCCGCTCTTCCGCCTTCTTGATGACGTCTGCCTTGGCACCGATCAGTTCGCAACCGAACTTCGCCAGGGTCCCGTTTCGATGCAACGCCATCGCCGTGTTCAAGCCCGTCTGCCCGCCGAGCGTCGGCAGCACGGCATCGGGACGTTCCTTCTCGATGATCTTCGCCACGTACTCAGGCGTGATCGGCTCAATGTAGGTCCGATCGGCGGTTTCCGGGTCGGTCATGATCGTGGCTGGGTTCGAGTTGACCAGCACGACCTCATAGCCTTCTTCGCGAAGTGCCTTACATGCCTGCGTCCCGGAGTAATCAAATTCGCAAGCCTGCCCGATGACGATCGGACCGGAACCAATGATCAAAATCTTGTGAATATCGTCGCGTCGTGGCACAGAGACATCCTTGGTTTGTCTGGCGTTTCGTGAATCGGTTCCCATTCGCGCAAAAAGCCGCGCGCAAAACGCCACAACGGTAACGGCTCGCGGCAGAGATTCAAGACAGCGGCAGCACTTCGCCGTCGCTGATCGGGAACGGTCGGTTGAGCATGTCGCGGAGTTCGGCCTTTGGGTCGATGCCCAGCGCGGTGAAAATCGTGGCATGGACGTCGGCCGGAGTGCAGGGTTGCGACTTCGGAAAAGCGGCGTTGCTGTCGCTGCTGCCGTAGACTTGGCCACCGCGAATGCCGCCGCCGGCAAAGGCGATCGAATAGACGTTCGGATAATGATCGCGACCGGCATTGGCGTTGATGCGCGGCGTGCGGCCGAAGTCGGTCAAGATCACGACCAGTGTTTCGTCGAGCGTGCCGCGATCGGACAAATCCTGCAACAGCGCCGACGCCGAGTGATCGAACACCGGTAGCAGCCGATTTTTCAGATGGTTGAAGTTGTTGCCGTGCGTGTCCCAGGTATCGCGTCCGCCGCCGAGATCGCCCGGTCCGCAACAGACCTGGACGATCGGAACGCCCGCCTCGGTCATCCGTCGCGCCAGCAGCAAGCTCTGACCGGCCAAGTGAGTCCCATAGGATTCGCGCACCTTCGGATTTTCGCGATCGAAGTTGTAGGCTTCCTTCACAGCCGTCCCCATCAGCATGTCTTCGGCCAGCGAGTGAAAGTGCTTGAAGCTCTCGTAGTCGTTCGACGGCCGCTCGGTCAACCGCATCGACGACAGCAAGTCGCGCCGTGCGTTCAATCGATTCTTGTCCACATCGCTGAGATTCAAAACTTCCGCACCGAGCGTTTTGGATGAGCCTTCGTAAGGCTGCCCGCCGGACGGTCTCAAGACGATCGGATCGTACTTCACTCCCAGCCAACCGCCGTCTTCGCCCGCTTGCAGAGTTTCGTTATCGACCATTGGATAAGGCATGCGAATGGCGTTCGGCACGCCTCGCGGAGCGTTGCGAAACTTGGAGACCACGGCGGCGATCGAAGGCCAGTCATCTCGCATGGGCGCGATGTTTGCCGCACGCGGCGGCTTGTGCCCCGTCAGATTCCAATACATGCCGCGCCCATGAAACGAATCGTCATGGTAAATTGAGCGAATAATGGCCAACTTGTCCGTATGCCGCGCGAGCTTCGGCAAGTGCTCACCCACGTCAATGCCCGGCACGACGGTCGGAATTGGCGAAAAGCTACCACGGATTTCCACCGGAGCCGTCGGCTTCAAGTCCAGCGTATCCAAATGACTCATTCCACCCCAACAAAAGAGGATAATGCAAGCTTTTGCCTGGCCCTTCTCAGTGCCGCTCGCCGAAGCCGCGTGGCTTTGCAACTGCAAGAAGTTAGGAAGCGAAAATCCACCAAACCCCGCGGAAGCAGCTAGAATCCGACGGCGAGACAGTTCCAACCCAGTGACGTCGAATTTTTTTTGCGGCATTTGAGTTTGGGCCTTGCAGGACGAGCCAAAACGTGGCGTGACAAGCCAATGGGACAGCTTGATACCGACAGCGTAATTGATCGGATCGAAGGCGTCATCTCTTTTGTTCGGCAGTATTCGCGAATCCGACGACCGAGACTTAGCCACTCACCCAAATGAAAAAAGCCGCCGGCGCTTGTTGCGCCGGTGGCTGGATTTGTCGTGACTATGAACCAAATTGGCCTAGTTCAGAATCTTTTTGGTGTCTTCGACGATCGCTTTGACTGAGTCCTTCTTGAAGTCACCTTTCGCGAACGCGTGGTTAACTTTCACTTTACTCTCGACCCACATCATGACGGTGAGGTCGGCCTTCTCGTCGATCTTGTAGCCTTCGGGACCAGCCACGCCGTCAAAAACGGTCAGCGGCGTGTCTTTGAGGCCTTGCTTCTTGGCGATCTCTTTCAGCTTGGCTTCGTCCTTATCGGGATCTTCGGTCAGCAACGTGACAAACGCGGCCATCTTCTTCTCGCCGTTCTTGCCGACCACGCCGTCAATCTCTTTGACTAACGCGACGACTTCGGGAGTCATCTCGCGAGCGAAGATGTTGACAACCGGGCGGGATGAGTACTTGCAGCGATAGCACAGCGACTTGCCTTCGTTGGGGCCTGTGCAGTCCTTGACGTTGTAGGGCGGCGGAGCATCACCGGGTTGCAAACCAGACTTCAGTTCCGCAGCCAGCAACGCACCGGCCACCATCACGCTCGCCACAATGGCGACTGAAAAGAAACGACTCATACGGTTTTCTCCTTGGGGAATTGTTGCAGAGGTTCAGTTTCACCACGCTCATGTCGCCGCCTCTGCCAACGACACCGGGACGGAAAGTTTGTTGAGGTCCATTTGCAAATGACAATTGTGAGATGCTCACTTGGTGGGAGTCTTGGCGACGCCGAGTTCTTTGAGTTTGGCGGCGATGTCGTCGGCGTGAGTTTCGGTTTTGACCATCTTGTCGATGTGCTGAATCTTGCCTTCCTTGCTGATGTAGAAAGTCCAGCGATTTGTGACTCCGCCATCTGGCTTCAAGACTCCGTATTCCTTGGAGACTTTCTTTTCGGGGTCGCTCAAGATCGGGTAGTCGAGATCAAGTGATTTGGCGAATGCCGCGTTCCCTTTCTCGCCATCGACGGGATCGACCGACGCGGTGAAATAGGCGACGTCAAATTCGCGGATTAACTTGCCGTGCTCGCGCATCGATTTGCATTCTTTGGTGCAACCGCCGGTGAATGCTTTGGGAAACCAAGCGACAACGATTGCCTTTTTGCCTTTGAAGTCCGACAGCTTGTAGGTTTTTCCGTCACTGGCTTTCAGTTCAAAGGCGGGAGCATCATCGCCTTCTTTGAGATCCGCAGCGTGAGCCATCATCGGGGCCGAGATGACGATCGCAATGCCCAGAGCCAAGAAGAGTGGAGTGGTCCAAGTCATGTGTTGCTCCTTGAGGAAAATATTTAGTGGGGCGGTGAACCAGCATTCCGACCGGCGAGAACGAAGGCACGGAAGTGTAGGTCGGCCGGTATGCAACGGGAAGTATCAGCCGAGCCTGATTTGTCGAGAGCGGTCAGCGTTTCGGTGAGCTCGATTTCATGAATGGCCAGCGGCCGGATGCGACGGATCGGCCCGAACACGGCCGGATTCCGCACGCTACCGGCTGGCGCGTCGGCCGAACGCAACTCCGCTTCAAAATCAATCAACCGCAGGGCGCTGGCCCCGGTTCGGAATGGTTCAAACCGGACGCGAGCGCATTCCGGCTGATCAGCTGCCAGGGACTTTTGCCACTCCACCTTGCCGTTGGCCAGCCGTTTCAGTCCGATACCGTCATGAATCCCATTATTTTCGCTCTGCGTCGCCCGATCACCGTGATGGTCGGGATCATCGCCGTTGTATTGACGGCTTTCGTCGCTGTGCGGCCGAAGGCGTTTGATGCCGCGCTGGCGAAGTTCGGGATCGAGTTGCCGCTCAAGCGAATGCCGATCGACATTTTCCCGGCACTGAACCTGCCGGTGATTTACGTCTGCCAGCCGTATGGCGGAATGGACCCGGCTCAAATGGAAGGGCTGTTGACAAATTATTACGAGTACCACTTTCTCTACATCAACGGGGTTCATCACGTCGAGAGCCGCAACGTCCAGAGCACGGCATTGATGAAGCTCTACTTTCATCCGGGTACCAACATGGCTCAGGCAATGGCCGAGACCATCGGCTACGTCAACCGCGCGCGAGCCAAGATGCCTCCCGGCACCATTCCACCGTTCGTCATGCGGTTCGA
The DNA here is from genome assembly GCA_031375695.1 of Planctomyces sp. Classification (GTDB taxonomy): domain Bacteria; phylum Planctomycetota; class Planctomycetia; order Planctomycetales; family Planctomycetaceae; genus SXKJ01. Next base: position 19,510 of record JANMIF010000155.1, on the reverse strand, counting down.
CACCGGCAGCGTGCCGGTTGGCTATCTCGTCTTCTCCTCCGAGACCCGCACGATCGCGGAAATTCAAGACCTGGCGCTGATGAAGGTGCGGCCCATGTTCTCGGCACTGCCTGGCGTGAGTGCTCCGCCGCCATTCGGCGGGAGCGAACGCAGCATCGTCGTCAGGGCCGACCCAGACCGCTTGCGAGCATTTGGCATTTCTCCGGATGACGTCGTCAATGCGCTGGTGGCCGGCAACACGATCAGTCCGTCCGGTAATCTGCGGATCGGCGACAGCTATCCGATGGTCCCGACCAACGCGGTGGTCAAAGACATTCGCGATCTCGGTAACATCCCGATCAAAGTCGGCGTGGGAGGTGGATCAACTGGCGGAGCCACCGCAATCGGCAGCGAGAGCACCGTCTACCTGCGCGACATCGGTGTCATTGAAGACGCCGCGGACGTCACGACCGGCTATTCGCTCGTGAACGGTCGTCGAGCGGTTTACATCCTCGCCACCAAACGGGCCGACGCTTCGACGATGAGTGTTATCGACGAAATCAAAGCCTCGATGCCCAAATTCCGCGCCGAGGTTCCCTCCGACATCAACGTCTCGTTCGAGTTCGATCAATCGCCGTACGTGACCCGCGCGATCAACGGCCTGATGACCGAAGGGATTTTGGGCGCGATCCTCACCGGCCTGATGGTGCTCGTCTTCCTGCGCGATTGGCGGAGCGCACTCGTCGTGGTCCTCAACATCCCGTTGGCGATTGCGGCATCCATCGTCGGCCTGTGGCTCTGCGGCCAAACGATCAACCTGATGACCCTCGGCGGTCTCGCCCTCGCGGTCGGTATCCTGGTCGATGAAGCAACTGTCGAGATCGAGAATATTCACACGCAAATGCGGCACACGAATTCGATCGCCTGGGCCGTGCGGCTCGGCAACGCTCAAACGGCGATCCCACGCTTGCTGGCGATGCTCTGCATCCTGGCGGTCTTCGTGCCGAGTTTCTTCATGCAAGGGGCCGCCCGCGAACTGTTCGTCCCGCTGTCGCTGGCAGTCGGCTTTTCGATGATCGCGTCCTACATCCTGTCGAGCACGTTTGTGCCGGTCGTGGCGACGTGGATGTTGAACATGGGGCAGGTTTTTAACCTACCCGCCCAGCGCGGCAACGGATCAGTTTCATTCGAACATCATCTTGCCGGGCAGGTTGAAAACCTGCCCAACGGTCATTTTTCTCGACTTGTCACCGCCACCGTCCGCCTGCGTTGGCTCGTCGTTCCAGTGTACCTCGCAATCTGCGGTGCGACGTTGTTCTGGGCCAGCGGCCGGCTCGGCATCGAAATCTTTCCGACGGTCGATGCCGGCGAATTCCGGCTACGATTCCGTGGCCCCGACGGTACACACATCGACAAGACCGAACAGATCGCGCTCGACATCCTCGACACGGTCAAACAAAAAGTCGGCGAGAAGAACGTCGCGATGACGCTCGGCTATATCGGCACTGTGCCGGCCAGCTTCCCGATCAATTCCGTTTACCACTTCTCTCGCGGGCCGGAAGAGGGCTTGTTGCGGATCGCCCTCAAGTCGAAATCAGGCATCAGTACGGAAGCGATGAAAGAAGAACTCCGCCGCGAGTTCCGCGACCGTTTCCCGAACGTGCGATTTTCGTTCGAGCCGGCCGACATCATCAGCGAAGTGATGAGTTTCGGTTCACCAACGCCCATCGAGATCGCCGCGCGTGGCGGGAACCTCGCCGAGAACCGCGAGTATATCGGCAAGGTTCAAGCCGCGCTGACTAAGCTGCCAGCGATCCGCGATCTGCAAGTCGCTCAATCGCTCGATTACCCGACGGTCGAGATCAAGGTCGATCGCGAGAAAGCTGGAATCAGCGGGACAACAGTTGCGAACGTCACGCGGTCGATTGTCACCGCGACTAGCTCCAGCCGCTTCGTCGTGCCGAACTACTGGCCCGATCCGAAGAGCGGCATCGGCTATCAAGTGCAGGTCGAAATCCCGCAGCCGCAACTCGACAGCATCGAAGATCTGGGAGCCGTTCCAATTCAGCGCGGCAGCGGAATTCATACCGGCCAATCATTGCTGTTGCGCGATGTCGCGTCGCTCACGAGTGCGACGACCCCCGGCGAATACGACCGCTACAACATGAAACGCGAGATCAGCCTTACGGCCAACATCGCCGGCGATGACCTGGGAGCCGTCTCGCAACAGATCACGCAGGCTTTGAACGTCGTCGCGAAAGAAGACGCCGAGGCCAAAGCTCAGACCCACAAAGAAGCCCAGGAAAAAGCCAAAGTCGCCGGCAACACCGTGCCGGTTCCGAAACCGGCCGTGATCTCGCACGAACTCCGCGGCCAAATCCCGCCGCTGCGGTCGATCATGAATGGCCTGGGCATCGGCCTGCTGTTGGCGGTGTTCGTCATTTTCTTGATCCTGTCCGCAAACTTTCAAAGTTGGCGACTCGCCTTCATAACGGTCTCAACCGCGCCAGCCGTGATCACTGGAGTTGTGCTGTCGCTGTTGCTGACCGGCTCGACACTCAACATCCAAAGTTTCATCGGCGCGATCATGAGCCTCGGCGTTGCAATGGCCAATGCGATCTTGCTCGTGACGTTTGCAGAGGAACGTCGGAGGTTGGGCAGTTTTGCCCGACCCGATTCGGCGACGAGTCACGACGGCAAGCAGAAAAGGCAAGACGAGCAAGAGTGCCCATCCTCCGACGCCGCCATTTATGGCGCAACATCACGTCTGCGAGCCATCGCCATGACCAGTGCCGCCATGCTGGCTGGCATGTTGCCGCTGGCCCTTGGCCTCGGCGAATCCGGCCAGCAAACCGCACCGCTCGGCCGAGCCGTCATCGGTGGCCTACTGGCGGCGACATTCGCCACGCTGCTGATCCTGCCCTCCGTCTTTGCGATCGTCCAGTCGCGAGCAACCACCAAGTCCGCCTCTCTCGATCCCGAAGACCCGGAGAGTACTTTTCATTCCGCCGTCTAACTGCCAGCCCCGTGTTGGATGCGAGGCGCATCCGCCACACAAGAGAAAATCATGCGAACGATCCTCACACTCGCTCTGCTCACTTCGGCAACGATCCTCACCGGCTGTGGCTCTACGGCTGCGACCTCGACGACGACCGCCACCGAACCCGCTCACGGTGTCATGCGAGTCACGCCGATCAAGCCCACTCGCAAGACGCTCGTGCGCACGACCGAACAACCAGGGCAGATCGAGGCGTTTGAGGAGACGGCGATTCATGCCAAGCTGGCTGGGTTCGTCAAGAAGGTGCATGTCGATATCGGCGACAAAGTCACCGGGCCGGCGCGAGTCAGCAGCGACCAGCCGGAACAGCCGGGGCAAATTCTCGCCGAGTTGGAGATGCCGGAACTCGATGCCGAGTTGAAACAGAAGCAGGCTCTTGTCGCGCAGGCCGCGGCGGAGGTCACGCAGTCGGCGGCGGCGATCAAGGTCGCGATGTCAGGCCAGACGTCGGCCGAGGCGCTGCTCGCCGAAACGAAAGCGTCCGTCGAGCGAGCGGATGCGATGTACGAACGCTGGAAGTCGGAGTTTGACCGGATCAAAGAACTGGTCGCGAAACAAGCAGTGACCCAGAAGGTCGCCGACGAAACCGAACAGCAATTCAAATCCGCCGATGCCGCGCGGCGCGAGATCGCGGCCAAAATCAAATCGGCTCAAGCCAAGCTAAGCGAGTCGTCGGCCAATATCGAAAAGGCGGACGCGGACCTCATCGCCACGCAGTCGAAGTACAAGGTCGCTCAGGCGGATGAGCAAAAAACGCGGGCATTACTAAGCTATGCCATGCTGCGAGCACCGTTCGATGGGATCATCACCGAGCGGCATCTTGACACCGGCCATCTCGTGCAGCCCAGTGGGGCGTCCGGCAAGCCACTGTTCGTCGTTGTGCGAGCTGACTCGGTGCGTTTGTTTTTGGAAGTCCCGGAAGCGGATGCCGGGTTTGTCGTGGCGGGGAGTCCGGCCAAGATCAAAATCCCTGCCCTCTCGGCTACGCCGTTTGAGGGACAGGTGACGCGGAGCAGTTGGACGCTGCAAACCGCCTCGCGCACGTTGCGGACGGAAATTGACATCCCGAATCCCGACGGCAAGCTTCGTCCCGGCATGTACGCCACCGCCGAGATCGAAGTCGCTCGCCGAGCCGATGCGCTGTCGCTGCCGAAATCTGCGATCTTGAAGGTCGGCGCGGAATCATTCGCACTCGGCATCTCCGCCGAGAAGAAGATCGTGAAACTACCGATCAAGACGGGTATCGTCGCGATGACTGCGACCAGCACGGACATCGAAATCGTCTCTGGCCTGATCGGCGACGAATCGCTGATCGGCGCGAACCTCGTCGCGTACAAAGAAGGCCAGGCGGTCGAGATCGTTGCCCCGAAGTGACAAGCTCGGCGGGGACTTTCGGATTCCTCTGACTTTCTGCTACGTGGATAATCAGCGCTCCGCCGACGCGCGAGTGGCGGGAGCGAATTCATGGGATGCCCGCGCGCGGCGGCGACAAATTCTGCCCGGATTGACTGACTGGCCGAATCTTTGGAATCGTGGTGAATGCAGTGCCTGGCACACGAGATCGGTTGCGCCAATCGGCCGATTGCGGATGTGTGGCATTTGTCGGCAGGAGGCTGGCGTGCGCACGGTTCGGAGACGGATCGGCAGAATTTGCCGCGATCAAGGACGCAGCGGCTGTGAACGGGACGGATCGACGAGCGTGTTGGCTAGCAGGATGCGCGATCATCGGCATCGCCGCGTCCGGCTGCGCGGTGACTCAAACCGCTCGTTCATACTCACGTCGTGCGAAGCCAGAATCGAACCTCGCCGCAATACCGCCAACGCGTGAGTTCGTTGCTCGTGGGCCGCGGTCGGTTGAGTCGCGACGAATCGAATCGCCGGAACCGCCGTGGTCTGAGCCGAGCGAAGTTCGATTAGCGTCGCGGACAAATGCGATCGCGCGCGACCGACTCGTGGCCGAATCCGTCGAGCAACACAACGACGATCCGCTTGACGTCGAGTCGCTGTTCGACGACGAGCCACCTTTCGATCGCGGCAGAAAGTCTGAAGTCAAATTGGCATCGGTGCAGGAAGCGCAAGATACGCCGCCAGCGCCAGACAACAACGATGAACCGGCGAGATTGCCGAATCGAATTCGATCTGCCTCCGATCATCCGATCGAACTGCCGCCCGCGATGGCGATTGATCTTGCGTCGGCGTTGCAGAGAATCGGCGGGCAGAATCCGCAAGTGCAGTTGGCTCGCGCGCGGATTGCCGAAGCGTGTGCTCAACAGAATCGAGCCGAAGCGTTGTGGTTGCCGTCAATCCGAGCGGGGGCGAATTGGAACAAGCACGAAGGTCGCATTCAGGATGTTCGCGGTAATGTCTTCGATACCAGTCGCGGTTCGTATTACACCGGCTTCGGAGCGAACGCGGTCGGGGCCGGATCACCAGCCGTGCCAGGTGTCGTCGCGAACTTTCATCTGGCCGACGCGATTCATCAGCCCGCCGCTGCCGAACACGCGACCGCCGCGAGGCAATTCGGAGCGAACGCAACCGAGCAAGACGTGATCCTGCAAACGTCGCTTGCGTACCTGGAGTTGTTGCGAGCGCATCAAGAAATGGCGATCGCTCGCGAGATCGAACAGCACGCTCGCGAGTTGACCGAACTCACAAAATCTTACGCCGACACCGGCCAGGGCTTGCGAGCCGATCACGATCGCGCGCGGACCGAGTTATCCGTCCGTCGCAACGACACGATGCGAGCAAGCGAAACAACGCAAGTCGCCTCGGCGCGATTGGCAACATTGCTGCGATTAGATCCTGCGACTCCGCTGCAACCGGCAGAATCGGTCGTCGCCGCGTGGTCGCTGACCGACAGCGAGGCCCCCGTGCGACAATTGATCGCGGACGGTTTATCGCATCGGTCGGAAGTGTGTGAATCGCGATCGCTGGTGGCCGAAGCGTGTCAGCGGTTGCGTCGCGAAAAGCAAGCGCCCTTGTTACCGAGCGTGCTCTTGGCCGCGAGCTACGGCGGTTTCAGCGGCGGAACAGGCAGCACTTTGCCGTCCACAAAGGACCGACTCGATGCCGATGTGGTTGCCTACTGGGAACTGCGGAATCTCGGATTCGGCGAACGAGCTGCACGGGCCGAAGCGGCTTCACGAGTCCAGCAAGCTAAATGGCGAGAGGTTGCGATGCTGGACCGCATCGCGCGGGAGGTGGTCGAAGCGTATGTGCAAGTGACAGCTCGCCAACAGCAAGTCGCCATCGCCGAAGAGGGGATCGAGGCTGCTCAGAACTCGTTTGATCGCAACGTCGAGCGAATCCAGAACGCTCAAGGCCTACCGCTTGAAAGCCTGCAATCGCTGCAGGCGCTCGCTCAAGCCAAAAGGGAATACCTGCGCGTCCTGTGCGACTACAACACGGCTCAACTTCAACTGCAACGATCTGTCGGCTGGGATCATGGGGCGGGTTTTCAAACTGCCGGGCAGACGGCGAATTGATATTGGGGGATGGCCGTCGTGTCATCGCTGAAAATTCACAGGCAGTTTGAAAAACTGCCCCACTTTTTGCTGCTCAGAGCGATAGTGCCGTTCCAGTTTTCGGGAGGCGTGTTGTTGTGGCTGGTCGTGTAGGTGCTGAGTAAATCGCTGGGTCCGTCGTTCGGGATTCGGCGCAAGAGATCGTTGGTGACGGGCCACTCGCCAGATACAAACGCCTCAAGCGATGTTTCGTAGTCGTGGATCTTGCCTTCGATCAAATCGTTGGGATCGTCCGTCCGCGGGAGAGTTCGTGGATCGCGACGACGTTTGACATGCCGTACGGCTGCAACGTGTCCAATCGACTATTTTGGCCGCTCGAATGCGTTCGGCCGCGCCGTCGTTGATCCGCTGCGCCGAGCTTGCCAGCGATTCGGCAGCTAATATCGAAAAGGCTAATGCCGATCTCGTTGCCATTCAGCCGAAGCACAAGCTCGCTCTGGCCGACGAGCAAAAGACGCGAGCGCTCTTGAGCTATGCGACACTCCGCGCACCATTCGACGGCGTCGCCACCGAACGGCATCTCGACACCGGCCAGCTAGTGCAACCGTGCGGTTCGTTGGGAAAGCGCTGTTCGTCATTGTGCGAGCTGATTCGGTGCGCATCTTTTTGGAGGTTCCCGAAGCCGATGCCGGGTTCGCTGCCGCCGGGATTCCCGTGAAGATCAAGATCGCCGCGCTGTCGGCCTCGCCGTTCGAGGACCAAGTAGCTCGGACCAGTTGGACGCTGCAATCTGCCTCATGCACGTTGCAAACGGAGATCGACATCCCGAACCCCGACGGCAAGCTACTTCCTGCATGTACGCGATTGCCGAGATCGATGTCGCTCGCCGAGCCGAGGTGCTGGCGCTGCCGAAATTGGCGATCTTGGAGGCCAGAGCGGAATCTTCCGTACTCCGAATCTCAGCCGAGAACAAGATCGTGAAGCTGTCGATCAAGACAGGCATCGCCGCGGTGACTCCGACCGGCACGGACTTCGAAATCATCGCCGGCTTGACCGACGGCGAATCCGCCGATCGGTGCGGACCTCGCCGAATACAAAGAAGGCTAGGCGGTTGAGATCGTTGCGCCGAAGTAACAATTTCTGGGTCAGACACTTCGGAGTTGGCCGATCACAGATAATCATTCGCTTGCGCATCGGGTTTGTATGATCGCACTGGCCACATGCTCGGATCAACCAGACAGTCCTGATCGGAGCGATCACGGGCTTGAAGTCCATCCTGGAACCGGATGTGATGCCGCCGATACAGGCCTAGCGGATCGAAACACACGTTCGCGTTTCACGACACGGAATCCCATGACCGCGCCCCCTGACAAACCACCTGCCGATGCTTGCCCGCTGTCGTGGCCGGAGCAGCGGCGGAATCTGGTGCTCTTCGCCTGTTGCACAGGGATGCAATACCTCGCCGCTCCAGTGTTGTACGTCGGCATCACGCAAGCGTCGTTGTGTGATCGGTTGGGAGCGGATGCTCGCACGTCGAACTTGCCGGGGACGTTGTTCTTCGCGATGACTGCGATACCGGCCATCATCGCCTGGCTGTCGCCGCGAGTGTCTTCGCTTAAGCGAAATCTGATGCTGTGCTACGCGACGTCCGCCTGCATGTTGGCGACGTTGGCTGTGACCTTGCTGTTGCCGCTGCCGAACTCGGTGAAGCTGGCGATGGTCATTCTGCAAGGGGGCGTGTCGGGAGCGGTGATGCCGGCGGCGATCGCTTTGTTGTGGGAAGCGATCGGACGTGGATCGGATGAATCGAAGCGAGGACTCGCGTTGAGTCTCGCGTTTGGGGCCGGGCCGATCTTGGCGGTGCTCGGATCGTTCGCTCAGACGGCGTTGCTGGGGGGCGATTTGTTCGGCTGGGAATTCTCCGGCGTGGATTATCCGTGGAATTTCGTCGTACTCTTCGGAGCGGGTGCTCCGGTGATGGCGGTAGCGGCGTTTGTGTCGCGGTTTTTGGTGGTTCCGCCCGTGGAGCGTGAACCGGATCGCGAGCCGATTTCCGCCGTGGCCGATCTGCTGATCGGCGTACCGCTGATGTTCGTCTCGGTCGCGTTGTTGCACGCGGCCTCGGTCCAATCGAACGAGCAGTTTCGGTGGGCCGGCTACGTCGCGGCCAGCGGTGCGGCCGTCGCCTTGGTCTATCACTTCCGCTCGTTGTTGAAGCAGCGAGTTTTGTTCCTGGCAACGGTCGTCACGATCCTCGTGTACGCGGGGAACATGATTCCGTCGAACATGAATCTGTATTCGCCCGAAGTGCTGGGAGACACGCCGGAGAAATACGCCGGGCTGCAAAACATGCTGCGGTTCGGATTCAAAGTCGTGGCCGGAGCATTGCTGGGCTGGGTGCTGACCCGCACGAATCCTCGCACGGGAATCCTGGCGACATCGACGATCTTTCTGCTCGCGCAGGTGTGGGCGCTGCTGGTCACGGGGCCGTGGTACTTGGTTGCCTTCGGAATCTTCGGCGCGGGGGAACTGATCGGCGTGTATTCGCCGAACTACATCTGCTCGGCATCGCGCACGAACGACCTGCGGAGGAACATGGCGTTCGCCACAATGCTGATGGTCCCTGCCGCTCCCGCCGGCTACTTGTACGGCGCGATCGTCGATTTCGTCAGTCAGCACAAGCTGACGGCGTTGGGAATGACTCCCGTCGCGATGGGCTATCGGCTCAGCTTTCTGATGTGCGGCTTGTTCATCCTCAGCGGCATCGTGGTGGCGGTGATGTTGCTGCCGAAACAACCTCGCGCGCCAGTCGAGTGACCTCAGACGAAACGAGAACACGTCTTTGAACGGATCGGCCTCCGTTGACAAACTCAAATTCCATAAGCACGCTGTGTCTCACACCTGACCAAGTAAAATCTGCTCGTTTGAGCTACCCCGCGTTCGAGATACTCAAATGTTCGGCAGACATTCTTGCTCTCAAGGAAAAACTCATGTGTCGAGTGGTGTATTGTCTTTTGACGCTACTCTTAGTTGTCACTTCGCATTCCGGTGCTACGGCAGAGGATGATTCAATTCCACTGAAACTGGCAGCGGCTAAATCGAAGTATGACGACGCGGCCGAAAAGGCCCGGGACTCCATCCTTGATGGGCTTAAGAAGAAGGCTGCGACCGCGAAAAATGCGGGGGATCTAGAAACACTCGAAGCGATACAGACAGAAACGAAGGCGTTCGAGGACGCGGGGGTGCTACCTAGATCTGTGCCAATCAAACAATATGAATCCCAAATGAAGCTTGCACGCGCAAGACTCGAAGAGAGCTACAACGATGCAATTAAGCAGTATACCAAGGAGGGAAAAATTGAGCTTGCGAAAGCTGTTCGACAGGAGCGAGAAGAGTTCCTCAAGCCCACCGCTTTTAAACAATTCGAAGGAGACTGGACCGTGAAATTCAGAAACGGTATTACGCATACATACGCGATTGATGCGCAAGGAACCGTGAAGTGCGTGCATGAGGTGAGCCTCGAAGCGAAGCTGTATCGCAAGAACGACGACGTGCTCTTGGATTTAGGAAGAAACAAAATTGAACGGCACTCGATTGTTCGCGGCAAACTGGTTGTCGAACACTGGGTACAATCCGAGGATTATTCAGCGGGAAAGCCGCCGAGCAACGTTGGAGCAAGCGTCGAAAAACGCTGATATCCGAATTCTTTGTATTTTGGTCAACCCGATCATCGGATCGAGCGTTTTATGAAATCGAAGTCATACTGCCGTCAGGCGACGGATAGGCATACTCCTTGTTGGTTAGTCGGAGTGGCGTCGTCCAAGGACGAATGGCAGCTTCTTATGCCGCGAAGCGCGGTCGGCTTAGACTGATGCCATCACCAAAAAGATCCGCCATGCCATCCATTCAAATCCTGAACACTGGCCGACTCGATGAGCGTGAGTCGGCGTTTCCGCAGGCGGTGCAGTTGCCGGACGGCGACATTCTGTGCTCGTTCGGAGTGGGCGGCGGGCAGTTCGTGCATGGTGGGACCGATTGGGTTCGCTCGACGGACGGTGGGGTGACGTGGCGGCTCGAAGGATCATTGTTGCCGCCGACGAGCGATCCGCCGTCGGCGAATTTTTTGAAGCTGAGTCTCTCTCCGGATGGGAAGACGATCTACGCCTACGGCACTCGCTATTGGGGCAGCATCGACGACAAGTTTGGCGAGCGGCGCGGCGAGGCGCTGTTTTGCGTCTCGACCGACAACGGCCGCTCGTGGTCGTCGCCGCAGGTAATTCCGATGCCCGATGTCCCGTTGGAGGTGTCGCATTCGATCCTGCCGCTCTCGTCGGGACGGCTGCTGGCTCCGACGGGATTGCTCGTCAGCAAAGAGCGGCTGGGCGAAGAGGTCATCGTGGCGGTCTCGGACGATGGCGGTCGGACTTGGCCGAATCATCGCACGGTCTTCAAAGACCCGGCCGGCAAGTTCGGCTTCTGGGAACAGAAGTTGATTGAGTTCGCTCCGAATCAATTGATGGCGGTCGCGTGGACGATCACGCTGGGGGACTATCACGATCAGCCGGACAGTTTTGTGATCTCGCGCGACGGCGGCTGGACGTGGGGCCCGTTTCAATCGACTGGCATTCGCGGGCAGACGATGACTCCACTGCCGCTGGGTGGCGATCGGTTGCTGGTGCTCTACAACCGTCGCTACGGGGAGCAAGGGATCGTCGCGGTGCTCGCGACATTCACCGACACGGCGTGGACCGTTCACGCCGAGCAACTGTTGTATGACGCTCGCGCGCTTCGCGACGGGCCAGCATCGGGCAATACCGGTGTCGATGAACTCGCCAGCTTTCAATTCGGATTCCCGACAGCGATCCGTCTACAAGACGGGACGTTCTTGGAGACCCACTGGTGCGTCGAGCAAGGAGTGTCCGGAATCCGCTGGACGAAGTTCCGGATTGATTGGTGACGTGAATGATCGTCACGACACGAGCAGCGAACGGTTGATACTGGCGACGTCTCGGCAACCGCAGGCCAGCATCGCGCTGACCAGTTCTTCGCGTAGGAGTTCGAGGACTTTCGCAACTCCCGCTTCGCCGTCGGCGGCCAAGGCCCAGACATACGGGCGACCGATCAACACCGCTTTCGCGCCGAGTGCGAGCGCCTTTAGCACGTCGGTCCCGCGACGAATGCCGCTGTCGAGCAATACTTCGGCTCGGCCGTTGACTGCAGCGACAATTGACGGCAACTGGTCGATGCTGGCCGGCATACCGTCCAGTCGCCGGCCTCCGTGATTCGACACGACGATGCCGTCGAGACCGAGCGACACCGCTTTGTTGGCATCTTCAGGCCGCAGAACTCCCTTGAGCAACAGCGGCAATTTGGTGATCGACCGCAGCCAGTCAAAGACATCCCACGTCATCGTCAAATCCCAGGCTTGTTCGTTGAATGCCATCATTTGGGCGTAAGTCATTCCGTCGGGAATGTCGAAGCCGATGTCTCGTAGATGCTTTCGCAACACCGGTTCCGGCAGCGCAAAGCGGTTCCGTTTGTCAGCGTCTTTGCGTTCGCCAAGATCTACCGTCAGCACGATCGCTTTGAAACCGGAGCGGTCGGCTCGCTCGACCAGTCGCCGTGCCACTGCGCGATCCTTCGGCATGTAAATCTGAAACCACTTCGGTCCGGAACTCGCTGCGGCAACTTCTTCGACGCTGTGTCCAACGCTGCTACTCATCCCAAAGACCGTGTTCGCCTTTGCTGCCGCGCGAGCTGACGCCAGTGCGCCGTCCTGGTGAAAGAGGCTTTGTCCAGCTGCCGGGGCCAGCAAGATCGGCAACGCGATCGTCTGCTTGAGCACAGTCGTTGATGTATCAACTTTGGCCACACCGGTCAGCAACGGCGGCAATAATCGCAATCGTTGAAACGCCGCCACATTGTCTCGCAGAGTGACTTCGTCTGTCGTGCCGGTCGTGATGTATTCGTAGGTCGCGCGGGGCAGCGTGGCCTTCGCTAGTTCTTGAAAGTCGACCACGGATGCCGGCTCAAAAATTTGATTGGCGTTTGGCCCAGTCGTTCGCTGCTTATTGAGATTGGCCGGTGCTTGCGCCGCGTCGTCGCCGCCCTGTGCTGGACCTTGCGAAATCCCCAGCGATCCCGCACCCAATGCGACCAGTTGTGAAAACAAACGTCGATTCATGGCTCGTCCGAGAGTTGAAGTCATGGTTGGCAAAAAATAGTTGGGTAGAAACAGCGGGGACTATTCCGAGCGAATTCCTCTTTCGACCCTCCTCTTTCTACCATTCATTCGGCTCGCGACGCGAATGCAGGGAGCCAAATACTTTCTGTCCCCTCTTACATAGGAAATTCGCAAATGACTTTTCGACAAGCCTGCGTTTGGCTGATTCTGTATTGGACTGCGGCCACGGCCGGCACGTTCGCCGCTGAGCCAACCGGCGAATTGGCTCAGCTATTGGCGAATGTCAAATTTGACCAATACGCAACGGCTCCTGGTTATTCCGAGGGGCCGACGTGGTTTCGAGGCGACGTTTATTTCTGCTCGGGAGCGTTGTTGCGAGTCGATGCTGAGCGGCGCGTCCACAAGCATCTCGATCTTGGACCGGCCGGGACCGTATTGCGCGGCGATGGCCATCTGCTTGTCTGCGACAACAAATATAAAGCGATTCTCGATCTCGCGCCGGACGGCAAGATCGGCGTCGTGGCTGATCAGTTTGAAACGCGACCGCTACGCAGTTTGAACGATCTGACGATCGACGCGCGAGGCAACGTTTACTGGACCGATCCCGAAGGTTCGACGCCGCAGAATTTGGTCGGCAACGTGTTTCGAGTTCGACCCGATGGCCGAGTCGATCGGCTCACGACCGGGCTGGCGTTTCCAAATGGTCTCGACGTCGATCCAGCCAGCCAGCATCTGTACGTCATAGAATCGCAGACGAAGAAAATCTTGCGATACGCTCTGCCCGACGACAACGATTTACTCGGCCCAGCGGAAATGTTTTATGACCTCGGCGGCTCCGGTGGCGACGGCTGTGCGTTCGATGCCGCCGGGAATTTGTGGGTCACGGACTTTCATCGTCCCGAAACGGGCAAGGGCCGAATCACAGTGCTCAGCCCGAAGGCCGAAGTACTCGCGTATCTGCCGCTCCCCAGCAAGGTTGTCAGCAACATCGCATTCGGCGGCCCCCAGCACGACGAAGTATTTTGCACGACCGGCGATCCCCCCGGCGTCTTTCATGCGAAGGTCGGTGTGAAAGGCTTTGCCGGACATCCCGGCAAGCTACTTCCGATCACTCGCACTTTGAGTTTGGTTGTGCAGCGGAATCATGCCGACGGGGAGTCACTGCGTCAGATCGGCAAAGCCACGGCCGAGGCGAAGCTCAACAACGGCCAATTGGACGAAGCGTCGCGGCAACAAGTGCAAACACTCATCGGCAAACTAACCGATCCGAAAGTTCGGGCAGATACCGAAAGGCTGTTGCCAGAACTCGTGCAAGCGGCCATTCGACATGATCAAGACCGGCTGCTGCTGGCCGAAATAAAGCGACTGGGCGGCAAAGTGACACTCGACATCGCCGCGCCCGATTGGCTTCGATCGCTGGCGGGTGACGATGCACTCGAAGTCTGCGGCCGGATCGCTGAACTCAATCTCAACGAACGAACCGACGGGCACAAGGAACCGGAAGCAAAGCCGCTGTCGCAGCGGGTCAACGACGATACGCTGAAGTTGCTCGCGGGACAGGCCGACTTGCGCCGACTGGAACTGTCCGGTACTGCCGTGACGAGTGCCGGCTTGGCTCACTTGAAAGGCTTGACCAACTTGCAGTTTCTCAACGTTTGCCTGACCGCAGTCAGCGACGACGGATTCGAGCATTTGGCCGGCATGACCAAAATGCGCCGCATGACGGTTTGCGCGTCGAAGATCACCGGATCGGGATTCCAGCACCTCGCCGAGATGAAGCAGTTGGAGTCGATCAATCTACATTCGTCTCCCGCCAGCGACGCGGGCTTGGCCGCAATCGGCAAGCTGACCAGTTTGCGACGACTTGAAATCGTGCATACGAACGTGACCGACGTTGGCTTGGTTCACATTGCCAACTTGATCAACTTGCGGCAGCTTCACATCCACGGCAAAGAGACGACAGAAGCCGGACTGCCATTCGTCGGGCAACTCAAGGAACTTTATGAACTCGACATCTACGACCGCGCGGCCAGCAATGTGACGTTAAAGCAAATCGGCCAGCTACCGAAGCTGCGAATGCTGCGACTGTTCGGCGGCCCGATCGATGACGGCGGCGTAAAACACCTCGCCGGACTCACGACGCTCGAAGACTTGGTTCTCAATTCCGCCAAGCTGACCGATGCGTCGATCGAACATCTCGCCGGCTTGAAGAATTTGCGATCCGTGAATCTCGGCGGAACACGGATCACCGAAACCGGTAAGAAGCGGCTGAAGGAACTGCTGCCGAAGGTCGAAATCGTTCCGTGAACGATGCAACGGTTGACTTCGACGCTGACCATTCTTAGTTTTCCTGCCCTTCGCGGTTTGGCGAGCGCTTCGCATCGGCCGTGATCCTGCCTGAACTTCGGCCGCTGGAAAATGGTGGCCGGCCCGCCTCGACCGCCGGTGTCGCGAAATGGATTCGCCGTGACACCCTGATCATCATAGACCTGCCGCTATGCTTCTTCGCCTAATCTGTGTGGACGCTGTCGCGTCGCAGTCTGAGTTTGTCATTCGCCAATTTCCCGTTTCGATCGGCCGCGGCTCGGAAGCCGACCTCGTGATCAACGACAGTTGGGCCAGCCGCCGCAATTGTGAGGTCGACTGCGATGACGGTTGCTTGACGGTCCGTGATCTCGACTCTCGTAACGGTACGCGAGTCAACGGCGAGCTGATCCACGAATCCCCGCTGCTTCCCGGCGACGAACTGACGGTCGGCATCTCGACGTTTCTCGTCTCGGCCGCGGCCAGCGAATCCTCGTTTACCGGCCAAACGGCCCTGTTGAAACAATCTGCCGCGATGGCCTAGCGCCTCGAGTCGCAAGCAACTAACTCAGCAAGTCGCGCCCCCGACTCGCATTCCGAGCGGCGTCGAACTTTCGTTGTGGCTCCGATCGCATTGGAAACCTCGTTTGCGGAGTAACTGAGCTACTTACTGCGTTGCAAATGTGTTTCATTTGGTGGCACACGCGGAATAGAATCTCACCCGAATTCTCCCCGCACCTGGAAGTGCGACAAGCAATGCCCTTCAAGGATTTGCTCATGAACAATCTCCTGTCATTGCCCGTGAATCGTCGCCGCATGTTGACTCGCTGTGGAGGCGGTGCGGGGTTGCTCGGTTTGGCAACGTTAATGGATCAGCAGGGATTGTTGACGCCGGAGTCGTATGCCGGCGCGGCCGATCGACGACTGAATCCACTGGCTCCTGAGCAGCCGCATTTTCCGGCAAGAGCCAAATCGGTCATTTGGCTCTTCATGAACGGCGGGCCGAGCCAGGTCGATACCTGGAATTACCGGCCGTATCTTGAAAAACGAGACGGCCAAGAACTCGAAGGCTTCGACAAAAACACTGGCTTCTTCACGGGAGCGGTCGGGCCGCTTATGAAGTCGCCGTTCAACTGGGGCCAGCACGGCGAAAGCGGAGCCTGGGTCAGCGAGATCTTTCCGAACTTGTCCAAGCAAGTCGACAAGATGGCGTTCATTCATTCTTGTCACACCGACTCAAACAATCACAGCCCCGCGCTGTTCACGGTTAACACCGGAACGCCGAGCATGGGCCGGCCGTGCGTTGGCTCGTGGGTGACGTACGGCCTCGGCACTGAGAGTCAGGACTTGCCCGCATTTGTCGTCATGAGTGATCCGTTGGGACGCGGCTTGCCGAAAGGTTACTCGCAGAATTGGGGAGCCGGATTTCTGCCGAGCGTGTTTCAAGGAACGTGGCTCAAGCCGCAAGGCGATCCGATCGACAACTTGAAACGCCCGGCCGAGATGTCTGATCCACAACAACGAGCGCAATTAGATTTGCTTGCGCGACTCAATCGGCAACAGTTGCAATCGAAACCGGAAGAACTCGAACTCGCTGCCCGCATCGAAAGCTTCGAGCTGGCGTACCGAATGCAGTCTGCCGCGCCGGATGCACTCGCGATCGAAAAAGAACCGGAGCACATCCAAAAGCAGTACGGTCTCGACAACAAAAAGTGCGAGCACTTCGCGAAGCAATGTTTGATCGCACGGCGCATGGTCGAGCGGGGCGTCCGGTTCGTGCAGATTTATTCCGGCGGCATGGAAAACGAACGCAGTTGGGACGGTCACGCGAACATCGCGGCGAATCACACCGGCTTTGCTCAAGAGACCGATCAACCGGTGGCGGCGCTGCTGGACGATTTGGCTCAACGCGGACTGCTGAACGACACGCTGGTGATCTGGGGCGGTGAGTTCGGTCGCCTGCCGATCGTGCAAAAAGGTGGCACCGGCCGCGATCACAACCCGCACGCCTTTACCTATTGGTTTGCCGGCGGCGGCGTGAAAGGTGGCACCAGTTACGGCGAAACCGACGACATCGGTTTCAAAGCGGCCGTCAACAAAGTCCACGTCAACGACCTACATGCCACAATTCTGCACCTGCTCGGCCTGAACCACGTCAAACTGACCTACCGCTCCAACGGCCGCGATTTCCGCCTGACTGATGTTGCCGGAAATGTCGTGACCGAAATCGTCGCGTGAACAGCGACCCCAATTTCGATGGCAATTACATTTTCTTCGGTCGCGATTTCAGTCACATCGCCGCGAAATTGGCCAGCAATTGCAGTCCGTGCCGTTGGCTTTTCTCCGGGTGAAACTGCGTAGCCCAAAGGTTGCCTCGCCCGACAGCGGCAACGAATCGGCCGCCGTGATCGGATTCGGCGATGATCATGCTGCGGTCGGTCGGCACGACGTGATAACTGTGAACAAAATAAAAGTGCGCGTCGCGTGGAATCGAGTCCAACAGTGTTGGCTCGCCGACGATCTGCAGTTGATTCCAGCCCATGTGTGGAATTTTGATTCCCGGCTGATCGACGAATCGCACGACCTCGCCACGCAGCACTCCCAGTCCGGGCCACTCGCCATCTTCACGGCTGACATCGAACAGCAATTGCAGCCCCAAACAGATTCCCAGAAACGGCCGATCGGCCGCGATATGTTCGCGAATCAGTCCCGCCAAATCGCGGCGATTCAACTGGGTCATCGCATCTTGAAACGCGCCAACTCCAGGGAGCACCAACTTGTCAGCCTCCGCCAGTTGTTCCGGTCGATCACATATTTCCGCCGCGTGCCCCAGCTTTTCAAATGCCTTTTGGACGCTGCGCAGATTTCCCATTCCGTAGTCCACGATCTTAATCATGTCCACCCACCAATTCGGCTTCCCATCACTTTCGGCAGCGACTATAACGCCCGCCCGCTTGGCTGCCGAGCCGTCGTTGCGACGCAGTTCAAGCGACCCGCCGCCGTAGCTCAGTTGGCAGAGCGATGCTTTCGTAAAGCATAGGTCCTCGGTTCGAATCCGAGCGGTGGCTTTGAGTCAGCAAGGGTCAATGCATCACAAAAGCCCTAGATCTTCGCAGGGGGATAGATGTGATCAAGATCGCCCGGCTCGAACGTCTTCGTTTCCGGCGTGTCGCGATTCAACACCTGCCAGCTTTCGCCTGTCTCGCGGAAGGCGGAAAAGTCTTTTGGTGAGTAAGACCATTCCAAGTTCGGCGTGCAAATCCGTTGACCCTTGAGTTCGTGCGACCACATCGCAGCGTCGAGTGCTCCGCTGACCAACAATGTCCTTTCGACAGGATAGGGTGCGCAGCCTGTTCGGAAAAAATGCTGTATCGAGTGCGACAAGGCTTTGAACAGATTGCGATTGCCCCACGGTCCGTTGAACATCGCGGTCGCGCGAATCTGCGGATCGTCCTTCAGCCGGCAAGCGAAATTCCAGCGATTGGAACTCGCGCCGACTTTCAACACGGTCGCGCGCAGGCCGTCGCGATAAGTCACGATTAAGCCATGAGTCGGCTCGGTGTCGAGATCGATCGGGCGTTCGTTCTTATTCAGTCCACGGGGCATCTCACCCATTCTGAGTTCGGCCTGTATCGCCGCCTTCGCTAGTTCGCGCGACCAGCGGTCGTCACGCAAGAGCGTTTCGCCCGACAAGAACTCAATTGAAGAGATGCCTGTTTCGCCGCCGCGTCGCGATTCGACAAGTGATTGCAACAGTTCGAGGCCATGAAAGTCGTAGCTCTCCGGCCCGCCGCCATGAATCGCAATTGCCTCGTCGATGTCGGCATTCGGCGGCAATTCAAGTGACGGCTGGCGCTGAGCCAGCGGAACCGAACTTCCGGCCATCAGCGGCATGTGGCAACTCTTGGCGAAGCAATACATCTGCTTGGCCCAGTCCCAGCGATACGACAAATGTTTGTCGTTGAAATACGGAACGAACCGATTCGATCGCTGCATCACACACGCTGCTTGATCGAAGAATTCCTTGCGCGGGTACTGTGTTTGGCCGCGGTTATTCGACGGATACTGCCCTTGCTCGACAATCGACAACACGGCATCGACCGCCAACTGCCCGGTGCCGAGCGTCAGAGCTTTTTCAATTGTTGGATACAGCGGAACGCTCAGTCGCTGGGACACGTCGCGAGCGAGGTCTTCTTTCGGAAACTGGTCAGCGTACATCGAGACCACGTCCACACCGGGATCGACCAGTTGGCCTCGGAACAAATACGGCCGAAAGAAATTTTCCAAGATGTTGTAGGCATGTGACCGGAAGCGAAACTCGCTGAAAATCGCCGCGACTCGCGGCCGGCGAATTGGCTCGGTCCCGAATCCGACGTGACACGCAACGGCCAACGGAACCGTAGAAGCCAGGAATCCTCGACGACTGATGCGGTGTGGCATGTTGGGAGTTCCTTGTTTAGAGGCGAGCCAGCATCTGCGCGGCCACAGACTAACCCGAAGGGTGAGCGAGGGCGAGCGCTT
>JANMIF010000145.1:0-32143 GCA_031375695.1 Planctomyces sp. | reverse complement strand
TCCAGGATGACGTGGTCCATCGTCAGCGTGCCGGTCTTGTCGGTGCAGAGCACGTCCATCGCCCCTAAATTCTGGATGGCGTTGATCCGCTTGACGATGACCTTCTTGCGGCTCATCGCCAGCGCCCCCTTGGAGAGACAGACCGTCACAATCATCGGCAGCATCTCGGGGGCCAGGCCCACGGCCACGGCGATCGCGAAGAAAAATGCCTCCGTCCAATTCCCTTTGGTCAGGCCGTTGATGACGAACACAAGCGGGACCATGACCAGAATGAAACGCAGCATCAGCCAGGTGAAACTGGCAATGCCCTTGTCGAACGCCGTCTGCGTTGACTGCTCTTGGAGCGACTCGGCCATGCCGCCCAAGTACGTTTCGGCCCCGGTGGTGACGACGACCGCCGTCGCCGAGCCGCTTTCGACGCTGGTCCCCAGGAAGGCGATGCAGGTCAATTCGAGAGCCGCGACCGTCGCCGCGTTCTTCTCCTGCGTGAACTTCTCGACGGGATAGCTCTCGCCGGTCAGCGAACCTTGAGCTACGAACAAATCCTTGGCCTCGATGATGCGCACGTCGCCAGGGATCATGTCCCCCGCCGCGAGCGTCACGACGTCGCCCGGCACCAGTTGCGAGATGGCGACTTCTCGCGGCGTGCCGTCACGGACAACGGTCGCAGTGACCGAAATCATGGCCTTCAGCTTGGCCGCCGCGCTGTCGGCCTTGGCTTCTTGGGTGAGATTAAGGCCCACGCCCAGAGTGATCATCAGCGAAATGACGATCCCGGCCCGAGCATCACCGGTGGCAAACGAAATGGTCGCCAACACCACGAGCAGAATCACCAGAGGATTGATCGCCGCGCGCCAAAGCAGTTTGCCAATTCCCGACCGCTGGTCCTTGGCCAACACGTTGGGGCCGTATTTGGTAAAGCGCGCAGCCGCTTCTTCGGCAGTGAGTCCTTCGGAACGAGTCCCCAATCGCGCATAGACGCCCGCAGCGTCCATCGCCGCCGACTCCACCAAAATCCGCGCAACCTCGATCTGCGGTTTCTCACGCCGAATAGCGGCGAAGAGGTGCTTGGGGAAAACCTGAGCTCGTTCGTTTCGCGGCATGTGTCTTTACTCTCTGATTAGGCGACCCCAAGTCCCAGACTTTTAAGCATTCGTCATGGACGTTTCCTTTCCACGCTTTTCATGTTTCACAAGCCGGAACAAGTCGATCGCGGATTGTCTCGTTGGAGAGTTCCTTCGACGGACGAGCGGGCGGGAGCAGCAAGACGGCCAATACGGCAAAGGCTCCACCCGCGCTGAACGCCACGGCGGAACCCCACTGCTGCCACATCACGCCAAACACGATACTTGCTGGAAGAGCCGCCAGGCCCACGGCACAGTGATACCAGCCGAAAGCCGTCCCGCGAAGATTTTCAGGGACGAGACTGGCCACCCAGGCCCGTTCTGACGGCTCAACAAGTCCGAAGTAAATCCCGTAGGCCAAGAACACGCCGATCAGCCAAGGCTGAGAACTCAACCAGCCAAACGTGAGATAGATCGCGGCATAAAAGAGCCAACCCATGACGATCATGCGACGCGGGCCAATTCGATCGGAAAGCCGTCCGCCAAAGTAATTGGCGACCATCTTCACGACATGATGAGCCGACCAAAGCAGCGAAATCCCGGTGACAGAAATGCCCGATTCGCTCAGTCGCAACAGAAGGAAAGCGTCCGTCGAGTTTCCCAGAGTGAAGACCAACACGGCCAGCAGCAGTCTCCGATAATCTGAGCCAAGCTCGGTCCAAGGCGCGAGTCGCACGGGTGTCGCCGACTCCGCGATCCGTTGAAGCGGTGGCTCTTTCACGCCTAGCAAAAGCACAACCAAAACCACGACCGCAGGAATGGCTGAGAGCAGGAAGACCTGACGCAGCTGCAAGCCGACGACGTTCAGCAACAGCGCGGCGATGAGTGGTCCCAGCACCGCTCCGGCGTGATCCATCGAGCGATGAAAGCCAAAGGCGGCACCGCGCGAGCCTTCCGTCGTGACATCGGCGATGAGTGCATCTCGCGGTGACGTGCGCAGTCCTTTGCCCACACGATCGGCGAAGCGAAGAACGAGCACTGTCGGCCAGGAGAATGCCAAGCCGATGAGCGGTCGCATCAAGCCCGACACGCTGTAGCCGGCAACCAACAACGGCTTGCGCCGTCGCGTTCGATCGGTCCATATACCCGACGCGACTTTGAGCAGCGCCGCCGTCGATTCGGCGACCCCTTCAATCAGCCCGAGTGCCATTGCGCTCGCACCCAGTACCGATGCCAGGAAAATTGGCAGCAGCGGATAGATCATCTCACTGGAGATGTCCGTGAGCAGACTCACAACTCCCAGCGCAATGACCGTTTTCGGGATGCGATTCGCGACGACATTCATCAGTTAGTTCCCTGCGGTTGATTCATTACCAACGAGACAGTCCACGCGATGTCATGCGACCGGTTGAAAGAGTTTGTACGTCTTGTAGCCGCCACCCACGTTCGCTGCGGAAAAACCGACTTGCAGCAGAATGCGAGTCGCCAAATAGCCGCGCTGTCCCACTTGACAATAGGCGGCAATCTTTCGGTCGCGAGGCAGTTCGCCCAGGCGCGACCGCAAGTCGTCTACGGGAATGTTCACGGCTCCTGGAATGTGGCCGGAAGCGAATTCCTGCGGCGTGCGAACGTCCAACAGAAATGGTTGATCGGCAGATGGTGTTGCCAAGACAGCCTCGACATCGACCTGCGGATGGTCTCCACGCAGCAATCCGCCAGCGACGAATCCCGCCATGTTGATCGGGTCTTTGGCCGATCCGTATTGCGGTGCGTAAGCCAGCTCCATCTCCTCCAAATCGAAGACCGTCATGCCTGCCTGGATGGCCACGGCCAGCACGTCGATTCGCTTATCCACACCTGCTCCACCGACAGCTTGCGCACCGAGAATGCGTCCCGACTGCGGATCGAACAGGAGTTTCAGCGACATCCCCTCGGCACCGGGGTAGTAGCCGGCGTGATGGACCGGGTGAATGTAGATCTTGCGGAATGGCCGATTGGATCGACGCAGACTCTTTTCAGAAGCTCCGGTCATCGCCGCCGACTTGTCGAACACGCCGACGATCGCGGTTCCCTGGGTGCCTCGATACCGGACGGTGCGACCGAAGATATTGTCCGCGGCGATCCGGCCTTGCCGATTGGCGGGTCCGGCCAATGGCACTTGAGTTGGGTCGCCAGAAACGAAGTCCTTGACCTCGATGGCATCACCGACGGCATAGATGTCTGGGTCATTGGTTTGCAGGAATTCGTTGACTCGGATTCCGCCACGAGGACCAACTTCCAGGCCAGCCGCGACCGCCAATTGATTTTCTGGACGCACGCCAACTCCCAAGATGACGAGTTGGGCTGCCAATTGCTGACCGGACTTCAGTCGGATAACCAGACCTTCCGCGGCTGGCTCGAAACCTTCCGCAGACTGCCCCAGCAAGACTGTCACCCCCTTCGCCAACAGAGTTTCGAGAATCGGCGCGGTCATCTCTTTATCGAAGGGCGGCAACACTTGGTCCTGCAACTCAACGACCGTGGTGGCGATGCCACGCCGCACGAAGTTCTCCACCAATTCGAGACCAATGAATCCGGCTCCCACCACAACAGCCTGCTTGATCCGCTGGTCCACTCGCTCCTTGATACGGTCAACGTCCGGCAGATTTCTCAAAGTGAAAATCCCAGGCAGGTCGATGCCGGGAATCGGCGGACGCAGGGGGGCTGCTCCCGGTGCGAGGATCAGCTTGTCGTAGGGTTCTTCATATTCACGTCCCGAAGCGAGGTCACGAACTAGCAATGTTTTCTTAGTACGGTTGATCGCTTCGACCGACGACTGAGTCCGCACATCGAGGTTGAAACGTGACCGCAACAGCGCTGGCTTCGTGACAAGCAACTTCTCGCGTTCGGCGATTTGTCCGCCGACGTAATACGGCAGCCCACAATTGGCGAACGACACATCGGGGCCACGCTCAAACAGAACGATGTGAGCCTCTTCGGATAGGCGACGCGCACGAGCCGCCGCGGAAGCTCCACCAGCCACGCCACCAACAATCAACAGATTCATGGTCGAGACTCCTTACGAAAGGGAAACGGTGCGGACGATGACGAACAGCGCGACGGCGACGATGGCCACCGCGAAGACTTTTTGCAGAGCCGGTCCCGACAACCGTCGCCCCGCGAGAGTCCCCAGCAACAGTCCCGCAATACCACCCACGACGAACAACGCCGTTGTCTCAACCGAAATCGTCCGACCCGCGAAGAGATGCGATGCGATCGCCGAAACGCTGACCAAGGAGACAACCAGCAACGACGTGCCGACCGCACGATGAATCGCCATGCCGCTGAACAGGACGAGTGCCGGAACAATCACGAAGCCACCACCGACGCCGAACAATCCCGACAGGACGCCCGTGGCAATTCCGACGGCCGCCAACAACCACGCACACCGTGAAGTGAGCAGCAGATTGCCGTTGATATCTCGGCGGCAGGCCGGTTCATCCACATCGGCCGCTTCCGTCGAGCAGGCAATCGGCAATCCTGCGATCGCCGGTTCCGACGCCTTGCTCCACATCCGCAGCGCCACGATCAGCATCAGAATGGCGAAGAGCGCCAGTAATACGGTTTCGGGAATCAGGCCGGACAACCACGACCCAACCGGAGCGCCGAGCATTCCCGCGACAGCGAAGACCAACCCCGTCCTGATCTCAACCTTTCTTGCACGCCAGCGTCCTAGAAAACCAACGAACGATGTCACCCCGACCGCCGCCAACGAAATCCCCACGGCTTCGCGCGGAGCCACACCCATCCCGTACACGAGCAGCGGCACGGCGAAGATCGCTCCGCCGCCGCCCGTCAGGCCCAGCGAGAAGCCGACCAAGGCACCGAAGATCACGCTCAGCCATGACATGGAGAGGTCTCCGTCTGTCGTCTCATCAGGTCATTCATACGACGGCTTCCTTCGGTTGAAGATTCAGGACGCCGTCTTCCATCTCGTAGATCGTGTCGAACACGGTCAGAGCACGTTGGTCGTGAGTCACGACGATCACACCGGTGCCGTGTTCGTGTGCGAGCTTCGCGAACAGCTCCATGACTTGTCGGCCGCGTTCGCTGTCGAGAGCGGCGGTCGGTTCGTCGGCCAGGAGGATGCTCGGCTGATTGGCCAGCGCACGGGCCACCGCCACTCGCTGCTGCTGACCGCCGGAGAGCATTGATGGCAGATTCTCGGACCTGTCCCGCACGCCCAATTCTTCCAGCAGTTCCAACGCACGCTGGCTCGCAGATCGCGGACTCGAATCGTTCAACTCCAAGGCGATTTGAACATTCTCACGGGCATTCAAGAACGGGATCAGATTGGACTTCTGAAAAACAAAGCCGACGTGCCGAAGGCGAAAGGCGGGAAGATTCGTCAGCGCGCGAGGACCATCCAAAACGGGATGCCCTCCGATGCTGACGCGACCCGACGTCGGGGGATTGATGAGTCCGACGGCGGTCAAAAAGGTGGACTTTCCCGATCCGCTTGGCCCCAACAAGGCCACGACCTCGCCGCGTCGCACC
The DNA here is from genome assembly GCA_031375695.1 of Planctomyces sp. Taxonomy (GTDB): domain Bacteria; phylum Planctomycetota; class Planctomycetia; order Planctomycetales; family Planctomycetaceae; genus SXKJ01. Next base: position 26,543 of record JANMIF010000145.1, on the reverse strand, counting down.
GTCATCGACGCATTGCGCATGGCAACGACCTCGGTGTTTCCGCTGCCGTACACCTTCGTCAGATCGTGCGCTTCAATGGCTGGCGAATCGTTCATGGTTTAGCTCAGGGCCTCGTTGGGTTTCACGAGCAGAGCTTTCCAGATTCCCAAGATGCTGGATGCGACGGAGATGGCCAGCACGATGCCCGCCAACTGCAACAGGTCGTCACCGGTCACGATGACGCGGCGAGGGAACAGGGGAAACAATCGTTGCCCCAACAGGTAGGCAATGCCGAAGCCAGCACCGCCGAGCACCAGCGCCTGCTGGAGGATCAGACGTAGGATGACCGTGTTGGGCGCACCGATGAGTTTCAGCAACGCGATCGAATGCAGCTTGTCGAGCGTCAGCGTGTAGAGGATGAGCGCCATGATGATGGCCGCGATGATGGTGAGCAGCACGCGAAACAGTCCGATCTGTCGCCGCGCCTTGTCCACCGCCCCTTTCAGAAGAAGCTCTGTCTGTCCGACGCGGGTGTGAACTGAAACGTCGCTCCAGGCGGAGATCGTGTCCGCAACTTGTTCCGCGCTCGCACCGGGCGCGACCCGGACCATGACGGCGCTGATTTGAGGCCGAGCAATAGCGGCCAGTTCGGCGGACGGCTTCGAGGCTTGTTCGACGAGGCTCGGTTGCTTGGTCCCGATTTCGCTTCGTTCGCCGCGATTGGTGCGTGCCGCCCGTTCCAGCCGCACGGCTTCACCGGACGCATCGAACTGGATGGACTCGGCGTCGGACACGGTGAAAAACGCGATGCCGTCTCCCCCTGAACTGATCATGTTCCGTGTGATGCCGACAACGCGATACGTCTCTTTGCCGAACGTGAGGAGTTCGTCGAGACGCACGCCGAGTGATTGGTCAGCGATCATCTCGAAGTGGTTTTGGGCCAAAGGTCGTCCGGCAATCAGCGGCACCCAGTCTCCTTTGTCGCTGGGCCAACTCAGTCCCAGCACGGCCATCCGAAAGGGTTTTCCATCTCGTTCGCGCTGGATCGTGTGGTACACGAACTCGCGGGAGTCCATGACGCCGGGAACCGCCCGTGCCCGATACACGAGGCTCGCGGGCACACGCGACACCTCTGCAAACGGGCCGCGCGTGTCGCGCTGGACAATCCAGAGATCAGCCCCAATGCGATCAATCAGCAGCGTCGCGTCTTCGACAATGCCGCGATAGATGCCGCCCATGCCCATGACGATCATGAGCAACATGCCGACCCCCAGCGTCGTGAACGCGAATCGCCCCAAGTTGTGCTGAATGTCTTTGACGGCCAGATTCATCGGGAGTAAATCCTTCCGCCGGCTCGCAGGCTGGCCTTTCCGTCGAAAGGCATGACGACCGATTCACCCAGCTCAACGCCGCGTACAACCTCGACCATGTCGTGCCGGCGCAATCCCAAGACCAAGGGACGCCACTCCGCAGAGCCGTTGGTGTTGACGAAAACTCCCGGCTCGTTGTCTCGCCACACGACAAACGCGGGCGGAAGAAACGTGACATCCGGCTTTCGCTCCGTCTCGATGAACACGTCGGCTCGTTGACCCGCGGCCCAGTTCGACGGCAATTCGAGAACTCGCACATCGACCACGAATTCCCGAGTCTCGCGATCGGTTTCCCGTCCCAGGCGAGCGACCTTTCCGGAAAACGCGCGATCCGGCTCCGAACGGAACAGGACGCGCGCGGACTGATCCACTTTGAGTCGCGTCATCTCGGTTTCATCGACCCAGGCGCTGATCCACAGTTCTGCGGTCGAGATCAGAGTCAGAATCGGACTGCCGGGGACAGCGACATCGCCCGCATCACGCTGTCGCTGCACGATCAGCCCGTCGAAGGGGGCGGTAATCTGTGTGTCGGCCAGTCGTGCCTGTTGATATCGCAGCGTCTTCTCCGCAGCGATGAGCTGCTTCCTCCCCTCAATAACCGCGAATTTCGCGCGGGCCACTCCAACCTCGGCGATCGCCAACGCTTCGACCGACTTGTCGCTATCCGATTGAGTGGAGACGTTTTTCGCAACAAGCTGCTCAGTTCGTTGATGTTCGCTTTTCGCTTGAGTGAGCGTCGCGTCGGAACGTGCTTCATCCGATTTCAGTCGATCAATGGCCGCCTGCGCCGTCTCCAGATTGGCCTCAGCAATCTCGACCTGCTGCTGAAGATCCTCGTCGTCGAGTGTGACGAGGACTTTCCCGCTGGACACCGTGTCGCCCTGATCCACAGCGATCGTGCGGACTCGGCCGGAAATCTTCGGACTGATCGACGCCTTGACGCGAGCTTCCAGCGTCCCGGTGCCCATCACTTCCGCTCTGAGTTCGCCGCGCGCCACCTGGTGCTGACGAACCTGAGTTGGCGAGAACTTGAACCAATAAACGACCGCGCCCATGACGGCAACCAACGCGACCGCCTTCAAGCCCCGCCAAGCCCATTTCCAGTAGTCAAGATTCTGATTCGCCATGTGCAATGATTCACAAAGGGGTGTTACCAACTTCGTTTCGTCTTGAAGCGGGGTCGCGTTCCACTTCGTCCGCAGAGTTGTTTGGCTCAGATTGTTCGTCACGCGGAACCCGCGTGCATGCGCCGCTCATTCAGGTCTGCACGCCGAACCGTGGCAGAACCCAGCGGTTGAGGACGATCCAAAACGCGAGGAATCCGAAAACCAACAGGACATCTCTCATTTGTCTTACTCCTTGTTTCATTGGGTGTGACTCCTTGCAACGCACTCAGCGGTCGATCGTTACTTGTTGCAGACGGGGCCGGCACAGTTCGTCATTTGGATGTCTGCCGCCGGTCAGTCAGCGCGTGAAGCCGACCGTGGAAGCAAACAGCACGCCCGACACAGGCGTCGTTGCATTGTGCCGTCAGCTTGCAATGGGCAAACGGGATTCCACCCAGGCTTTGTACCCGCCCTGCATGTTCGTCACGTCAAATCCGGCGCGCTGAAGGATGCTCGTTGCGATGGCGGAACGTCCGCCTCCCAGACACTGAGCGACAATCGGCTGGGACTTGTTGATGCCCTTGATCTCGCGCAGCAGCTTGCCGAGAAACCGATGTTCGGCTCCGGGGATGTGCCCCTCATGGAACTCCGTAGCGGCCCGCACATCGAACAGCTTCACTTCACCGCTTTCAATTCTGGGGCGCAGTTGTTGTGGAGTTGCCGATGAATACGACTCGGTGCGCAAGCCCGCTTCACGAACGGCGGCGCTGTCGAAGTAGCCGCCGACTTTGTCGATCCCGATTGAACGGAGGCCACGAAGATGTTCCGTGAGCAACCTCGGATCGGTCAGCAGATAGACCGGCTGGTTGTAGTCGGCGAAGAATCCCGCCCATTGAACCAGCGTGGCGGAGGGAACATTGATCGTGCCGGGAACGTGTGCTTTCGAGAACTCCCCGGAAGGCGTGGTGTCGATCACCAGATGTTGCCCCGTAACTCGCGCCAGTTCGTGCGGAATGACGGTCTCCACTGGCGATAGATTGCGAATTAACTCTGGGCCGACTTTGTTCACCCGCTTCATGACCGCGAAATAAAACGGCGTCTCCGGCTGATCGGACAGGATGTAATCCACGAAAGTCTGCTCGTCGTGGAACTGCAAAGCGGGATTGAAGAGCTTTTCGTAGCCGACGGTGCTGGACGGAATCGCTCCGAGACCTTTGCCACACGCGCTGCCAGCCCCATGCGCGGGCCAGACCTGCAAGTGGCCGGGAAGTTCTCGGAATCGACGCACCGACTGATACAACTGCCGAGCACCGATTTCCGCGCTGCCGACAACTCCCGCAGCAGTCTCCAGCAAGTCCGGTCTGCCGATCGAACCGACGAACACGAAGTCGCCGGTGAAGATTCCCATCGGCACATTCGCTCCACCGCCGGCGTCGGTCAGCACGAACGAGATGCTTTCCGGTGTGTGACCCGGCGTGTGCAGCACTTCAAACTTCACCTTGCCGACGTAGAACGCATCACCGTCTTTCAGCAACTGTGAGTCGTGCTGATCGGCGAACTGGTATTTCCAATCCGCCGGACCTTCGTCAGACAGATACAGCTTCGCCCCGACGCGATCCGCCAGCTCTCGCGAGCCAGAAACAAAGTCGGCGTGAATGTGCGTTTCCGCCGCGCCTGTAATCCGCAACCCTTCAGACGCGGCGGCATCAAGGTACTGATCAGCGCTGCGGCCCGGATCGATCACGATGGCCTCGCCACTTTTCTGGCAACCCACGAGGTAGGAGGCATGCGCCAGCGATTTGTCATAGAAATACTTAAGAAACATGGCTTCTTTCCTGCTTTGTAGGTGACTTGTTGAACCACTCACGGTCGTTGGCGAATTATCGACAGCACGAGTTGGATGAGTTCGGTGCGCACGTCTTGCCACTGAGATCAGTTCCTGTGGTTGACGCTTTCGGAACCTGATTCCACGGCATCCGAGCCAGCAGCATTCCCATGCCGCAGGTGTCGGTGATCCCGGCAAAGGTCAGTCCTGCACCGACGAAGGCGGCGAGACCGATCCAATACAGATCCACGAAGTAGCCGAGCGCCGAACCAGTCACGACCAGCAAACCGGCTGCGATACGGACCTGCCGCTCCAATGAAATGGCCTTCTTGCCACGGACAACCGGTAAGCCAGCTTCCACACAAGCCAGCGTGCCCCCTTCGATGTTGATCACGTTCGAGAAGCCCGCTTTCACAAACTTCTCGCACGCTTGTTGGCCTCGGCTTCCCGAACGGCAGATGAGATACAGCGGCTCGTTCGCCGAGCCGTTGCGAGCCTTCATCACGGCCGCTGGATCGAGTTGGTCTAACGGGACGTTTCGAGCGACTTCGACGTGGACCTCCCGAAATTCAACGGGCGTGCGCACGTCGATGAGGTCGATCTTCTTGTCCTTCGTGCTGAGTTTGGCAAGCTCTTGCGGTTTGATGACTGCGGTGCTCATGGTCTTTTCCTGTGAGAGAATGGGTACGTATTCAGTGATTACCGGTCGCAGCACGAACGAGCTGCTTCAAGGCTTGGTGCCCGACCGGTGGGTCGATTTGCCAGGGGATGATCGCGGTGCGTTGAGCGTGCTCGGTGATGACCTCCCGGATGAACTTGGCTTCGTGACTTTGCCGACCGCGAAGTACGGGATCAGTCACCTTCAGCGGCAACAAACTCTGATTGATGACCCAGGCATACGGTTCGATTTCGGCGCGTCTCAGATCACGCTGCAACTGGGCCGCTTCGTGAACAGGAGTCGCTTCGGGAAGCGTGACGATCAACACGCGGGAAAAGTTGGGATCACGTAAGCGAGGCAGAAGTTGTGCCACGGATTCCGGCATCTCGCTCGACTGACGCAGCACTTCGCGGTGATAGGCGAGCGCGGCATCGAGCAACAAGATGGTGTGACCGGTCGGGGCGGTGTCCAGAACGACGAACCGATCCGTCCCTTCGGCAACGGCTTCCGCGAACGCTCGGAAGACGGCGATCTCTTCGGTGCACGGAGAACGCAGGTCTTCAGCCAGCAACGATTGGCCTGCCACATCCAACCCAGCGCCGGCCGACTGCATCACTTCCGCCGAGTACTTCTTGGTTTCAACCGCAGGATCGATCCGACTCACGGAAAGATTCGGCAGCGCGTCGCTGGCAATCGTTGCGGCGAGATGCGCGGCGGGATCGGTCGTCGAAAGATGAACGCGAAAGCCGAGTTCGGCGAGTCCCACCGCGACGGCCGCTGCGACCGTCGTCTTGCCCACGCCCCCTTTGCCCATCGCGAGAATGACGCCGTGCCCCGGAGCGGCCAGACCATCCATCAGTGCTCCGAGCGTCGATGGCATCGTGAAATCCAACTTTGGCGGAATATTTTTGTCGGCGACCGTTGCTGGCTGCGTTCCGAACGCGCGGAGTGCGGTCACGCCCAGCACGCCGCCCGTTGTGAGCGGGATCGCGCTGCGAGGCAGTTCTCGCAACGAGTCGGGCATCGCGGCCAATGCGGCTTCGCCTCGCTGTTGCATGGCGACCGCAAGCCGATCCGACCGGTCGCTCGCCTCGAACACGCCATTCACAACGAGGTGCTGGTTCTGCACTCCCAGCGCCGCGAGTTCGCCGCTCGTCCGAGCCGCTTCTCGTAACGCCGTCACCTCGGGGCGAGTCACCAGCACGAGCGTTGTGATCGCCGCGTCGCTCAGTGCATGCACGGTGTCTTGATAGAGCTGCTGCTGAGCTTGCAGCCCCGCCAATGGTCCGAGGCACGATGTGCCCGTGGTGTTCTTCTCCATGAATCCCGACCACGCGGACGGAAGGGTCAGCAGCCGCAGCGTGTGCCCCGTCGGTGCGGTGTCAAAAATCACATGGTCGAACACCGAGGTCGCGCTCGCATCGCCAAGGAGTCGAGAGAACTCATCGAACGCGGCGATCTCCAGCGTGCAAGAGCCGGAGAACTGTTCTTCCATGCTCGCAATCGCCGTGGCTGGTAGCTGTGACCGATACGGACCGACCATCCGCTCGCGGTACTCAGCCGCCGATTTCTCCGGGTCGAGATTCATCGCCGAAAGTCCCGGCACCGAAGGGACGGGAGTCGGATGATGTCCGAGCGGCGTCGCCAAGACTTCATCGAGATTCGAGGCCGGGTCCGTGGAAACGAGCAGCACTTTCTTGCCCGCATCAACCAACCGAATTGCCGCGGCGCAAGCCAACGAGGTTTTGCCGACGCCCCCTTTCCCGGTGAAGAACAGGTTGCGAGTGGGATGATCGAGGAACTTCATGGGACGCCCTTAGCAGCAAGTCGATTGCGTAGGACGGGCACTCTTGCCCGTCGATGTTTCGGCGGAGAAGACGGGCAGGAGTGCCCGTCCTACAGATTGAATGACCTGCGTTTGCTCAGCCGCAGCAGCCCGATGAACCGCAACACGCGCCGCCTTCGCTGACCATCTGCAATGCCTCGGTTTCAGTTTCTGAGCCAACCCACTTGGCGAGCGTCTCCCGCGACGGATACTCGGTCCGACTCACGATGTGATCATCGACCGTGATCAACGGAAGACAGTCCGTCCCTTGCGAGGCCAAGAGCTGTTGGACCTCAGAGTTCTGCACGAACGCCGCCGGCTGTTGGGCCAAGTTGAATCGCTCGACCTGATGTCCCTGAGATTTCAGCCAAGCCAGATCGGCCGCGAATCGCGGCAACACCGGATCAACCTGCGGTCCGCAAACTCCCGTCGAACAGCACATCGGCTTGTCGTACACCTGAATCGTTTTCATGGTCTTCTCCTTAGTCTTCGATGCGAGTCGTTACACAAACGAGATCAGCGGCTTGATCATCCCGTCCTCTTTGGTCTGCATCATCCGGAACGCCTTCTCGATGTCTTTGAAGGGGAATCGGTGCGTGGTCAGTGCGAGGGGATCGACGCGACCCGTCTCGATCAGACGCAGCAGGCGTGCCATTCGCTCCGAGCCGCCGGGACACAGTGCCGTGCGGATCGTCTTGTCGCTCATGCCGACGCCCCAGGCTTCGCGCGGGATCGGCACGCTGTCTCCGTCGCCGTGATAGCCGACGTTGGAGATGGTTCCGCCGGGTCGAGTCACGCTCACGCACGCGGCGAATGTTTTCGCTGAGCCGAGAGCCTCGATCGCTGAATCCACTCCCTTGCCGCCGGTGAGTTTCAAGATCGCTTCGACAGCGTCTTCCTTGGTGAAGTCCACGATCACGTCGCAGCCAAACTTCTTCGCCAGCGCGATGCGATTGGGCATCGACTCGACCCCGATGACTAGCCCCGCACCACGCAAACGAGCGCCGACAGTGGCCATCATTCCGACCGGCCCTTGCGAGAAGATCGCCACGCTGCCGCCGATCGGGATGTTCGCAAACTCGGCCGCAACGAAGCCCGTCGAGAGCATGTCGCAGCAATACGCTGCCTGCTCATCACTGAGGCCATCAGGAATCGGAGCGAGGTTCGCCACCGCGTTGTTGACGTGAAAGTACTCGGCAAAGCTGCCATCTTTGAGGTTCGCGAACTTCCAACCACCGAGCATCCCACCGCACTGACTCGGATAGCCGCGCTGGCAATTGTCGCAGGCATAGCACGGCGTGATGGCACTGACCGCGACGCGCTGCCCGACTTTGAACTGACCGTTGGCCGCCGCGACCTCACCCAGTTCATGAATCACGCCGACGGCTTCATGCCCCAGCGTTAGTCCGTGCCGATCACCAATCGCCCCGGCCACAGTGTGAGTGTCCGAAGTACAAATCAGCGCGGCGGTCGTGCGGATGATGGCGTCAATCGGACCGGGTCGCGGGATCGGCTTCTCCATGAAGCCGACTTGTCCGATGCCGTGCATCACAAAGCAGTTCATTGATAATCTCATCTCAGTCACGCCAGCACCGCAGGTGTTGCATCAGGGAAATCGGCTCCACGTGATACTGACTCCCATGCAGTAAACACTTCGCGCAGTTCATCCAGCTTTGCAATAGCGCCGTCGAACGCATCATTACCAAGCAACAGGCGATGAGGTAGATTTGGGGACTCGACGGCCTGTACAATCGCTGCGGCGGCTCGAACCGGGTCACCATCCTGTTTGCCTGAGATCGCCCTGAGTTGACGAATGTTCTTGTCAGCCGTAGTTGCATAGTCTGCAATCGGATGCTTCGTTTCATTTGCTGAACGACCAGCCCAATCCGTTCGGAAGCCGCTCGGTTCAACCAGCATTACCTTAATGCCCAGTGGTTCCACTTCCTGCCAAAGTGCTTCCGACAAACCCTCGACCGCGAATTTCGTCGAGTTGTAATAGCCGAGGCCTGGGAACGAACGCAGTCCGGCGATCGACGATAGATTGACGATATAACCCTTGCGGCGTTTTCTCATTCCGGGCAGAACGACATGAATCATGCGACACAGCCCAAAGACATTGACGTCAAACATCATTCTGACTTCCTTCTCGTCACTTTCCTCGACAGCGGCGAAGTAGCCAATACCTGCGTTGTTGACCAGCACATCGATGCCACCGTAATGATCTTCAGCAGCTTGGACTGCTTCTTCCGCTTGTGACCTGTCAGTCACATCCAGCTTGAGAATCAAAGCATCTCCAAGCTCAGCCAGGTCCTGCACGTCTTCCGGGTCTCGAGATGTAACGACGACTCGATATCCCAGTTTGAGAACATGCTGCGCGATCTGCCGTCCAAATCCCGTGGAGCATCCGGTAATGAACCAAACGGGGGTCTCGGTTTGCTTTGACGTTTGTGTTGATGATGGTTTTGTTGTTGATGTCATTCTTATTCCTTCTCGATTTATTTTGTGAACCCAATCTTCTGGTTCATCGCGAAATGAGGTGCACAACGCCCGTCGACTCAGCGCAACTCATTTCTCGAAGAACCATGAGTTCTGGATTTAGTTGATATTACTCATCGGTATCGTAGACCACGCTTCTAAGGCTAACGGCACTTTCTAACTTCAAGCGGCGCGGTTCGGTGTGCAGCGGTAAGTTAAGCAGGCGCATCGATTGAGTCGCTGCGGACCAGCTTCTTGTTCACGAACTCTTGAATTCCCATCCTGGAAAGTTCTCGCCCGTAGCCTGAATTCTTGATGCCACCAAACGGCAAGTCTGCAGCGGTCCAGGTCGGGTGGTTGATGAAAACCATGCCGGTGTCGATGCGACTGGCTACGCGTTTACCTCGAGCAATGTCTCTGGTGAACACCGACCCGCCTAAGCCAAAGTCCGAATCATTGGCAAGTGCTATTGCCTCGTCCTCGTTCTTGACACGGAAGAATAGGGCGACCGGCCCGAAGAATTCCTGGCGGAAGGCAGGATTGTCAGGTTTGACGTTTGTCAGAATGGTCGGCTGCATAAATGAACCCGGCCGATCAATCCGCTTGCCACCCATGACTAAAGTTGCGCCGTTGGCCACGGCCTCTTCGACCTGTGCGACAAGTTGCACCAAGGCCGCTTCCGTGGATAAAGGTCCCAGCGTCGTGGATTTTTCCATTGGATCTCCAGGTATGAGAGCCGCCATGGCTGCCTGGAACTGCTCAAGAAAGCGATCCGCTAATTCTTCGACGATGATCAACCGCTTTGCCGCGATACAGCACTGGCCCATGTTGTTCATTTTTGCCCACACCGCCCACGCGACCGACTTGTCGAGATCGGCATCGTCCAGCACGATGAAGGCATCGCTGCCTCCAAGTTCCATGGTTGATTTCTTCAGGTTTTGTCCAGTGCGGGCAGCAACGCTCTTTCCTGCATCCGCACTGCCGGTCAATGCGACCCCTTTGATTCGAGGATCGTCAATGACTCGGTTCACCTGTTCGTACGAAATCATCAGGTTGCAATAGGCACCAGCAGGAGCACCAGCGTCCATCCAAAGGTTTTCAAAGGCGATGGCGCATTGTTGCACACATCCAGAATGCTTCACCATCACGACGTTGCCGGCCATCAGATTGGGTGCAACGAAGCGCGCGAGCTGATAATAGGGAAAGTTCCATGGTTGAACTCCAAAGAGCACACCAATCGGAGAATTTATGACCTCAGCTTCGCCCGAGGTTGGCTCAAGATGTTCAGGCGCAAGAAAGCATTCCGCGTTCTTTGCGTAATAGTCGAGTATGTCCGCGCTCAGGAGCACCTCACCACGCGCCTCCTCGATAAGCTTGCCCATTTCGAGGGTCGCGAGGCGAGCAAAGTCATCCGTGCGCTCGCGCATGATGGCAGCCGCTCGGCCAACGACTATTGCTCGCTCGGGAAATGTTTTGAGCCGCCAGGATTCAAAGCACGAATTAGAGGTAGCAAGTGCCGCCTCGAGCTCACTGTCAGTTACAGCCTTAAACGTCTTCAGGAGTTTTCCATCGTATGGATTGATGCTTTGATAAGCCATGATTCTGATTTCCCTTCCTCATTTGTGAGGCAACGTGTGAAAACAAAAGAACTAACACTGCAAGTCAGCTGTTACGTTGCTTTCCAACGCCGGCCGACTGAGATCTGGTCTTTCGGCCCATTGGCCAAGCGACCATCTGTAGAGTCATCCGAATGAATTGGTATTCGTCGTGGCTCGGCACAGTTCTAACGTGAAGCATCGCGCCGTTGGCTGCGATCTCAGCCAGCACCTGACGATTCGTCGGCGACTCGCACGATTAGCTTGCCAAAGTTCTTCCCCTCCAGCAGGCCGATGAAAGCTTTCGGGGCGTTTTCAAGTCCCTCAACGACATCCTCACGAAACTTCACTTTTCCTTCTTTCACCCATGTGCTCATTTGCTTGAAAAAGTCAGCGTAGCGATCACCATAATCATCGAAGATGATGAAGCCTTTCACGGTGAGACGTTTGGTGAGAATTGTGCGGGTCAGCAAGGGTAGTCGATCAGGGCCTTGGGGCAGGTCCGTATCGTTGTAGTGAGAGATCAGCCCGCAAACCGGAATGCGAGCCTTCACATTCAGTAAAGGTAGAACGGCTTCGAAGACGGCTCCACCGACGCTCTCAAAGTAAACGTCGATGCCCTCATGACAGGCAGCGGCCAACTGAGCCGGAAAGTCTTTGGCGCGGTGATCGATACAGGCATCAAAGCCCAGTTCGTTCGTGACGTGTTCGCACTTTTCCTTCCCTCCGGCGATGCCTATCGCGCGGCATCCCTTGAGTCGCGCAATCTGTCCCACGACAGAACCCACAGCTCCGCTGGCGGCAGCGACGACAACCGTTTCGCCGTGCTTCGGCTTTCCGATATCAAGCAGTCCCATGTAGGCCGTAAAGCCAGGCATGCCGAGCACTCCTAGTGCCAGCGAAGGTCTCCGCATCTCCGGATCAAGTTTTGTGAGCCCCGTTCCGTCTGAAACAGCGTGACTTTGCCAGCCTGATTGCCCCAACACCAGATCGCCTTCGTGATACGCCGGATGGTTTGATACTTCCACCCGCGACACCGTGCCGCCCACAATGACCTGACCAACTTCTATCGGCGCTGCATAGGATGCCGAATCACTCAACCGACCTCGCATATACGGATCCAGTGAAAGGTAGAGCGTCTTTAGCAGCAACTGGCCTTCTTTTGGCGTTGATGCTGTTAGTTCTTCCAGTCGAAAATTATCGACGATGGGTTTGCCGATCGGGCGAGAGTTCAAAACAATTCGTTGGGTGATTGCAGTCTCCGTGCTGACGTCTCCTGCACTTTCAAGTACCGCAATGTCGCGATGTTTCATAAAAGATCGTCCTATAGAAAAGATGAAAATGCCAAAAAAAAGGCCGACGCTGTGCCATCCTGTTGGATGGCGCTGCGTCGGCCTACCTGCTAACTCGCTGAACGGAACACCGCGTTGCGATTTATTGAGTCGTCCGAAAGTCACGTCGCGTGAACGACGATATGTCGATTCAAGTGGCGTGAACATAAAAATTGTAACGTGCAGATTATGGAATGCAACACCACTCGCCGCGTTGGCTAAAAGAATGAAGCAGACTTTAACTATTATGGCGAAATACGTTCTTCAGTCGAAGTCCGGCCAGTCTTTGTGGCATCGCTCGTTGGTGGCGTGTCAATGTCGCGTGATCACCTTGACGAACTCCACCACGACGAGTGGCAGCAGCGAGCAAGCAGCGATCACTCCCCAGTCCAACAACGTGGGCGGGACAGTGTGGAGCACCTTCTGCAAGAGCGGCACATAGACCGCTGCGGCTTGGAGGAGCAGACAAATCCCCGTCGCCGCCCAGAGCCAGCCGTTCGTAAACAGCCGGCTGGTGAATGCCGACCGCCTCTGCGAACGCGCGTTGAATGCGTGGAAGACTTGAGCCAGAGCCAGCGTCATGAAGGCCATCGTAGTTGCCTGACGCAAGCCATCCCCTTCGGTCCCGTGCCAGTGCATGCCGATCCAAAAGGCGAAGAGTGTGACCCCGGTGAGCAGCACTCCCTGCCAGACAATCAGGCCGACGAATCGGAGTGTGAGCAGTGACTCCTGCGGATCGCGCGGCGGACGGTTCATCACGTCGGGTGCCGACGGTTCCAGCGCGAGAGCGAAGGCGGGGAAGATGTCGGTAATCAAATTGAGCCACAAAATCTGCAGCGCCACCAGCGGCAGCGGCCAGCCGACCATCAGGGCGACGAACACGGTAAGGATTTCTGAGATGTTGCATGACAGTAGGTAATGCAGGAACCGGAGAATGTTTGCGTAGATGATCCGCCCTTGTTCGACGGCACCGACGATACTGGCGAAGTTGTCGTCGGTGACCACCATGTCGGCGTTCTCCTTGGCGACTTCGGTCCCCTTGATGCCCATCGCGATGCCGATGTCCGCCTGCTTCATGGCCGGAGCGTCGTTCACTCCGTCCCCCGTCATGGCGACAATGTGCCCCTGCTGTTGCAACGCTTCGACGATTCGCAGCTTGTGCTCGGGAGAGACGCGGGCAAACACGGCGGCGTCGGCCACGATCCGCTTCCAGCCTTCAGCGTCCAAGTCGGTCAACTCGCGACCGTGAACGGTGACTAATGGCCCTCCTTCAAGATTGCGATCCAGCCCCAGTTGCCGCGCGATCTCGGCGGCTGTTGTCTGTTGGTCACCGGTGATCATCACGGTCCGAATGCCCGCCTCGCGACAAGTGGTGATGGCGGCCTTCGCCTCGTCGCGCAGCGGGTCGCTCATGCCGACCAAGCCGACGAAGGTCAACTCCCGGTCGAAGTCAGCTTCGGAGTAGCCATTTGGCAATTCGCGATACGCCAGACCGAGGACGCGCAGCGCCGTACCGGCCAACTCTTCGTTGGTCGCCTCCCAGCGCCGACGATCATCATCCGCGAGTGGCGTCACTCCCGTGGCCCGGAACTGTAAACTGCTCGACGCGAGCACTGTCGCCGGCGCACCTTTGACGAACGCCAGCGTCGGACCTTTTGGTGAGCGATGCACCGTCACCATGCGCTTGCTGGTGCTGTCGAACGGCACCTCACTGAGTCGCGGGAATTCGGTGGCCAGAGCGGCGACGTTCATCTCGGCCTTCTCCGCCGCGACAATCAAGGCCGCTTCGGTGGGATCGCCCAGCACGGTGTTTTGGCCGTCGGCGCGTTCGACTTTGGCATCGTTGCACAACATGCCGATGCGCAGCGCCAGAGCAAGGTGCTCGTCAGCGCGAGGGTCCACAGGCTTGTCGCCGTCTTGAAACTTGCCTTCCGGCACATACCCGGTGCCGGTCACTTCAACGCGGCGTTGGTCCAGCATGTAGACGCACGCGGTCATCTCGTTCTTCGTCAGCGTCCCGGTCTTATCGGTGCAGATGACGGTCGTAGAACCCAGCGTCTCGACAGCGGGCAGCCGGCGGACGAGCGCACGCATCCGAGCCATGCGCTGCATTCCCAGCGCCAGCGTCATGGTGGCCACAGCGGGCAGACCTTCAGGCACTGCGGCGATCGCCAGAGAGACGCCGATCTCCAGCATGTGCCAGAAGTCGGTCACGCCGCGAAGCCAGCCCGCCAGCACGATGACGGCACACAACGCCAACACCACCACGATCAGCAGACGACTGAGCTGCGCCAGCTTTTGTTCCAACGGTGTGTCGCGAGTCGTCGCCTCATCAATCAAGACGCCGATCTTGCCCACTTCCGTTTGTGCGCCGGTGGCCGTCACCAGCAACCGGCCGCGTCCCTCGGTGATCGTCGTACTCAGGAAGGCCATATTGAAGCGGTCACCAAGTGCCGCATCCTCGTCGGGGAGCGGATCGGCTGTCTTGGTGACCGCGTTTGATTCACCGGTCAGGGCTGCCTCTTCAATTTGCAATCGCACGCATTCGACAATGCGACCATCAGCGGGCACTCGCGCCCCGGCGGCCAGGACGACCAAATCGCCCGGCACCAACTCGGCCGCCGGAATCTCGCTCGCCGCGCCGTCGCGCATCACATGGGCGACACGCACCGCCTGTTTTTGCAGAGCGGACAGCGCCTGAGCCGCCTTCCATTCGGTGAAGAAGCCGATGCCGGCATTCAGGACGATGACCACCAGGATTGCGACCGCCTCAATGTTGTCGCCCATGGCAAAAGCGATCGCCGTAGCCGCGACTAGCAACGCCACAATGAGACTCTGAAACTGAGCCACAAAGATGGACAGAGTCGAACGCTGATGCGCCTGAGCCAACGCATTGCGTCCAAACCGCACAAGCCGCCGAGCCGCCTCGGCCTGAGTCAGCCCTTGCGCCACGTCGGTCTTCTGCCGTTCGACGGCCTCTTCTACCGGAAGCATGTGCCACGCTTCCGTCGGCACCAGAGAAATACGCCCTTCGCTGGACTGCTCAAGCGCCGGCCGATTCATCGTCATCAAGTCCGTTGCCACAATCGTTTCCTTTATCCAATGACCGCCGCCTCGACGAAACAAAAAAGCCGACGTGGAAGAATTCCCGAGGGAAGCAACACAGGGGGCGTGATTCACTTTCTTCGCACTCTGTGTCTGGCATCTTTGACCGGCTTGCCACGTTGAGACTGGGTCTGAAGGCCACAAGAAACGTCTCGCGTCGAGTCACGCGAGGCGTCGTGGGGGTCACATCCAGCCGCAGCAAACTCAGCCCGAATGATCCGAGGCAACAAAGAGGACGCAATTCATTTCACAAATTGAGTTGCGTCCCCGTTCTCTGGCTCCATTCGCCCACAGCTCAAAAGTTTTCCTTGCGGACGTGCTCGCGGATGAGTTCCTTCAGCCGCTCGATCGTCTTGATCTCCGACTTCTTGCTCTCCTCCCAGAACTGTTGCAGCTCGGGAAATTGCTTGGCGTTCTCGATGTATTGGTCGTACCGCCAAACGGCGTCGAGACGCTTGCTGAGGTCGTGAATCATGTCGTGGTCGTGATCCCGGATCGCCGGGGTCTTGCCAACGAGGTCGTCCTTCTGAATGTCTTTCTGGCTCATGACATATCTCCTATTCGGGTGAAAGTTACGGGGCGATACCGATGGGTAACGCCCTCGACGTCAAGTTTCTTACAGCGACTTCGCGGAGGTATTGATCTCTGCGGGATCGCGGGTTGTCACTTCTTCAAAGAACCGGCCGTCACCTCCTTCTTATGCGCTGCGAAGGCGGCGAGGACTTCTCCCTTCTCACGGACAGGCACTTGGGCGAAGTCCAGGCTGCGCCCCAGTTCGGCCGCAACCTCGTCGAATTCTTCTGCTGAGATCTTGAGGTCGCGATGCGCCTCTTCGAGACCCAATTCCGTCATTCCCGGTTTTGTTGGCGAGAATTTGAACGGCCCCCCCGTGACCTCGCAGACCCACAAAGTTCGCATGAACTTGAGGCCCGGCAACCGGTCCAGGTTCTTGGTGTGCCATTCCCTGAGGGCGGGGTTCTTCGAAGTCTTTCCGACGATCGGGTTCTGCACCACCGCGTCGCTAAAGTGGTCAACGACCGTGGCGATGGCGAAGACGCCGCCCAGCCGTTCGTACAGATTTTTTTCGGCCTTCTGAGCGGCTTGCACCACAATCGCGACGAGAAGGGCTGTTAGAGCCATTGCTGTCGTGAGTGGTTTGATCAAAGAATTTTTTGTTTTCATGATTCTGTTTCTTTCTGTTTTGGTTTGGTTTTCTGTCCCGCGTTATGCGAGTGACGACCAAGCAACCTCTGGACCTCCCAGAGATCAAAAAAAAAGCCGACGTGGCGGAAAACCCGGAGGTCTTCCACCACGTCGGCTTACTCTTCAATCGGCCCCCCGGCATGGCCGGGTTGCACTTCAATGAGTCATCCGAAATTCAATTCACTCATCTGACAGAGCCGATTTCAAACTGACACAGGCTCCGTGACGGCGGCCATCGTACCGTTGGAATCCGAGAGAAGTAAGTCGGTGTCTGTTTGCGATGGACTGTTTTGTTGCGGACGCTCTGCTCGTTGAGAAGTGCTCGACTACCGCACGGTGAGTCGTTCGACGGCAAAGAGCACGGCGATAAGCACGGGAACCCAAATCAGTAAGAACGTCGATTGTTTCAGATGCACGAGTTCGGGGAGCATGAGCTTTCCTCGATCGCCCCACGTCAGGACTGTCTTTCCCAGCCACCCGGAGCATTCTGCGAAGAGGTACGATCCCGCCATCAGTCCGATCACCCCCGCGATCGCATCCCAGTTGCCTTGGCCGAGCGCGGCCGCTCCTGTCCCTGGGCAGTAGCCGAGCAGTGCAAAGCCAACGCCGAACAGCAGCCCGCCGATGATGTTCGCGGCGTAGCGGGTTGGTTTGATGTGCAGTTTCACGAGGCCCAACCCATGCAGGCTGAATATCCCAACGCTCCCGACAACGATGGCCGTCAGCATCACCTTCATGACCGTGAAATCTTCGAGGAACAGCGCTCCGAGGAGCACCGGATATTTCGCGACACCACCCTTTTGCAGGAAGAAGCCAAAGAGCACGCCGAAGAATGCCCCCAGCAGAAGTTGCTGGGGAGAAAACTCCTTCTGCGCCGGCGTATCCTTTTCGGGACCGCCCTTGTCGATCGGCAGCGTGGCGGACGGTGCAGGTGATTGAGTCGATGAGGTCATGATTCGGTCTTCAAATATTTGCGAGCATTAAAGGCGAAACATCAACATTGCTACTGGAATTCCACCGGCGAAAAAACAAAGGACGGCGATCCACGAGCCGACGGAGAGTTGCATCGTGCCACTAATCCCGTGACCGCTGGTGCAGCCGCCGGCGAGTCTCGCTCCAAAGGCCATGAAGATGCCACCGACAAGCGCGGCACCCAGCCGGAGCGTCAGACTTCCTTCGCCAAAACGCGCGGCCCACATGGTCGGCACCCATTCGCCGGTCAGCTCGTTTCCCTGCCAGGCGGCGAGAAACGCTCCGAGAACCGCGCCGACAACGAGCATCACTTCCCAATCCACCGTCGGCTTGTTGTCCTGAAAGTATTTCAGCGAGTCCGTATGTTTCGGAGCGACAACTCTCCCGATCATTCCCGCCAGCCGCGCATAGCCCGTCGAAGCGCCGAGCGGCTTATCGGAAAAGTAAAACGTGAGCATCGACAACACACCGATCATCCCGCCGACGAGATAGGGCGACCATGCCGCCCCCGGATAATCGTGGGGATGTGTGCCCGGCGTGACCGCAGACGCGAACAGCGGAGACAACGCCGAGAGGCCGATGCCGATCAGAAGAAATGCTTTCATGGCGTTCTCGTTCTCGTTATTTCTCGACCGGGTACTTGGCATTCAGCCACGCCTGCCAGCTTCCGGGGACGTTATGCACGTCGAAGCCTTCGGTTTTCAGGATGCTCGCTGCGAGACTCGCGCGGTATCCGCTATCGCAATAGACCGCGACAGGCTGCTGCTTGCTGAGCTCGCCTGATCTCTTCGGCACCTCCGGCAAGAAGATGTGCTTGGCACCGGGGATGTGCCCCTTCTTCCATTCGCCGGGAGAGCGCACATCGAGGATCTGCAACTTGTCGGCCTGGTCCTTCAACTCATAGACCGTCATCTGATCCAACTCACCGAGCGGAAGCCCGGCGTTGTCCCAGGCTTTCATCCCGCCGACGAGATAGCCCGCGAACTTCGTGTATCCCGTTCGCAAGAACAGAGGCACGATCTTCGCCACGTCGTCATCGTGTTCCAGTACAAGCAGCACCGGCTGTTCCGGGTCGAGCATCCACCCCGCCCAGATAGAGAGTTCAGGCAAGCCCGCGATATTGAGCGCGCCTTCGACATGACCGCCACTGAAAGCGAGCATCGAGCGAGTATCAACAACAACCGTTTTGCCTTTGCCGATCGCCTCTTGGAATGCCTTCGCAGGGAGACCGGGAACGAGCGGCAAGTTGCCGAGTACCTCCGGCCCCGCCGCGTTGAGCCGCTTCATGCGTTTGTAATAGGTCGGCTCCGGGGGAACATTCGAGAGGGCATACTGCTTGAACTCGGCTTTGTCTGGGTGCTGGAGGAAAGGATTGAACCGCCGTTCGTAACCGATGGTGCTTGTCAGCCGATCGCCGATGTCCGCCCCGCACGGAGAGCCGTGTCCGTGGGCCGGATAGATGATGAGGTCATCACCGAGCGCGAGATAAAACTTGTAGAGCGTGTCATGAAGCTGCTCGGCCAGCTTCTCGGTCTGGTCACCGCCCATCAAATCGGGACGCCCGGCGGAATTCACAAACAGCGAGTTGCCAGTAAAAACTCCCCACGGTTTCGGCGCACGCTTCTTTTCTCCCGCGACATACGACATGTGTTCCGGAGTATGACCGGGCGTGTGCCGGGCGGTCAGAACCAGCTCTCCAAACTCGAAGCTCGCGCCATCCTTGAGTGCTTCATGATCGAAGCCGTACTTCGCGCCCCCTTCGACGCTCAGAAAGAGCTTTGCCGTTTTCACTCGCGCAGCAAGTTCCCGCGACCCGCTGACCAGATCGGCGTGGATGTGAGTCTCAAAGACATGAGTGATCGCCACCTTCCGCTGGCGAGCCAACGCGACATAGATCTCGACATCCGGCCGCGGATCTATCACCGCGGCGGTCCCGGTCTTGTCGTCGCCGATCAAGTACGAGAGCTCGGCAATGCCCTCGGTTTGAACGGTCTCAAGAATTAGTGACATGTTGTTGTTCCTCCGCGAGGCCGCAATTCCTAAATGAGCGAGAACAGCCACGGCGGGCCAACGCTGGCCCACCGAAGCTCTGCAGCGATTGGCGAGGCCAAGCACTGCGACTGTCCGGCGATGGTCATTTGCCGAGGTGCTTGAGCATCTCGCGGCACTGCTTCGCGCAGTCCCGACACGACTTGGCGCAGGCTGCCATGTGCTTGTCGTCCGGAGTTTTCTCGCACGCCGCGGCGCACTCGTCGCAGCACTTCGCGCAACACTTCGCGCAACACTCCAGCATGGGGCCGGTGAGGAGGCTCTGCCGGCCGCACAGGGTTGCACACGTCTTGCAGCACTCGGCGCAGTCGATGCAGAGCTGCGCCGCCTTGGCGTGTTCCTTCTTGCCGTCGGCCGTCAGCGTCAGGCAGTGCTTGAAGCAGGAGTCGCACTGGAGCTGACAGTCCGCGCAGACTTTGGCGCACTTCATGAAGTGTTCGGCATGTTCGTGCTCGCCGTGCGCCGACTTCTCTTGCGCATCAGCCGTGCTGACGGCACCCAGCCCAATGGCTGTCGCCCCAAGCACTCCCAGAATTTCACGACGATTCATGATGACTCTCTCTTTTGAAACGGACCTCGATCTCGGCGGCCCACCCACTGCGGGCCACACGTTTTCTTCCTATCACGAGTGCAAAGAAACCGACGCAGCGAAACACCCGGAGGTATTCCACTACGTCGGCTTACTCTTTAACGGATTCCCCGGAACGGCCGGGTTTCCCTTTATTTAGTCGTCCGACGAAACTGACTGTGATTGAATTCTTCTGCGAAGCCGCCTCGTGCTCGAAGTCGGCGTTGAGACTCAAGACAGGTCAGACTTCTATTCGCCCTTCTTTTCGGAAGGCGAACTCTCGGCGTCTGACTACTTGTCGGCGTCGGCCTTCTTCTTAGCGGCTGCCTTCTTTTCAGCATCTGCCTTTTCCTCAGCGTCTGCCTTCTTCTCAGCATCTGACTTCTTCTCCGTGCTTTTTAGAGCGTCGGGGTTCTTGTCAGTGCTGGGAGTCTTTTCTGTTCCGGGCTTCCGGTCGGCGTCTGACTTCGGGCGAGGTGAATCCGGGTCGTCTTGCGTCTTCGTCTTGGAGCGGTCGCCCGGACGGTCGTCACGTGGCGAGTCGCCGGGGCGATTACGATCCGCATCGCGGGTGCGGACATCGACTTTGAAGAACGTGTTGACTCTTCCGATGTAGGCCGGAGTCGTGAACTCCGTCCACTCCGTGTAGGTGGGGACCGTCTGGATTTGGTTTTGCTCGATATCCAACATCACGACGCGCTGCCCCGGATCATACGTGGTGGCCGACCAAGGAACCGCGACGAAATGATTGTCATAGGCGACGATCACATAATCGACGCAGCCTTGCTCGCTGATCACGAATTCGTGGACCTTGCCGTAACGCGATCCACCGCGCAGATTCACGTTCGATCCAATGATCAGGCTGGAACGACGGAAGTCCGTCGAGCGTGACTCGACGCGCTTGGTCGTTTCGGTGAGCGTCGTGCGTTTTTGTGGAACGCCAGTCTGAACGCCAGGCTTGTTGGGCTGAGCTTCCGGCTTCCGTTCCTGGCTCAGGACTAGGCTTGAAACGCTCAAGGCCAGACCACCGACAATCAACGCACTCCAATTCTTCTTCTCCATGATTTTCTCTCCTTCAAAGAATTCTTGAAATCATCCATCCGGGCGACATGCTCGGAAGAACCAGCGGATTTGTCCTCGACAACCTTTTTGGGGATGCCGCCAAAACCGTTGCTTGGCTTCGCGCGCCGTTGGCCCGCGAAAAACGAAAAAAGCCGACGTGGCGGAACACCCGGAGGTCTTCCACCACGTCGGCTTACTCTGTAACGGATCCCCCAGTTCGGCCGGGTTACCCTTTATTTAGTCGTCCGAAAACACTGACTATCACGGAACTTTTTTGCAAAGACGGATTCCATATCACGGCGTCTCTGCTGTCGGTGAACTTGTATCAAGCGAGATTTTCAATTCAAGCGGGATGTTGATCTTATTTATGTTTTCTCGGCAATCACTTCGCGATTCGTGATTCGACAAAGGTCTTGAGCAAGGTCCGCGTGTGTCGTCGCCATGCCTTGGTGACTTCGCTCGGCGGAAGTCACCGAGTTGGCAAAAGGTGCGGGAACAATCCCGGAACCACAGCGGATCGCATACGCCTTCGTCAGTTCGGCTCCAAAGAGAAAAATCTGGGCCGTGTAATAGTTCCACAACAGCAGCACGACGAATGACGCCGCTGCGCCATACACCGATGTCGTCGCAGTCTGACCCAGATACAGGCCGATGAGCGATTTCCCCACTGTAAAAAGCACGGACGTGACTGCGGCACCGAACCAGACGTCTCGCCAGGCGATCTCCGCGTCCGGCAGGAGTCGATAGATCATGGCGAACAGTCCGGTGATGACACCGAACGAGACAAGCCACTGAATGGTGTGCGAGATGACGCTGCTTTGTACTCCGTCGAACATCCCGCTCATGGCAGACATCGCGGCACTCACGGCTAGTGACACGAGCAGCAGAAAGGCGGATCCCAGCACGAGCGAGAACGAAAGGAAGCGGCTGCGCACGATGTCCCAAACGGCTCGGCCCGGCTTCGGCTCTACTTCCCAAATGGTGTTCAACGCATCCTGAAGTTGACCGAAGAGTCCAACCGCACCAAACAGTAACACGACCCCACCGACGATGCTGGCGACAATTCCCGCGCCATGTTGACCGGCGGCCGCGACCAGCGCCTGAAGTGCGTCACCCCCTTCCTTGCCGACCAGCGAACGCATCTCCTCCAGCAGCCGGCCTTCCGCGGCCTTGCGCCCAAAAACGAGCCCCGCGATCGCGACGACGATGACGAGCAACGGAGCGAGCGCAAACGTTGTGTAGAACGCCAGCGCCGCCCCCAGGCGCGGGACTCTGTCGGCCAAGGACTCACTCCCGGCTTCTTTCACGATGTCCCAAATGTCTCGGACAGTCATTGTTGTCACCTCATCCGCGTCACCGACATTAGCCGCGCGGCGCTAGCCCCGGTTCATGCCGCGTAACCGGGGCTAGCGGGCTAGCGCCGCGCGGCTCATTTCTTCGATCCGTATCACTCAACGCTTCCCGCTTGCAGCAATTCGATTAATGGGTTCGACACGGATTCGTGATGGAAGCCCCCGTGACTTTCGAGGATCGCGCGGGCTTGTTCACGGCGGTCGTCCGTGCGGACCGTCACCAAGATCCGTCCGGCTTGGAAATGGCTGTCGTAGAATTTGGCATGTTGTTCGGGCACTCCCCAACCCATCAGCACGCCGCCGAGACCTGCAATGACCGCACCGCCCGCGGCGTTGGTCAGGATCGTGGCCAGCGTCCCCGCAGCCAGAGCCGGGCCAATCACGGGAATCGCTCCCACCAGAACGCCCAGGCCAATCAGCCCGCCGATACCGGCTCCGGCAACAGTGCCGACGGTGACTGCTTCGCGGGATTCTGTTGCGGTGACCTCTTCGTCCTTGATGACGACCTGGCCTTGGTCGTCGCGAGTCACGACTCCGATCTGATCGTTGCGGAACTCCGCTTGACGAAGTTCCGCAATCGCCTGATCAGCGTCACTGCGCTCGTGAAAAACGCCAACGATTGTGGAACACGTTGCGACTGACATGAGATGCCTCTTTTCACTGGGATGGAGCTTGTCGCGAACGACAAACGTGTGCGGACTAAACGCTGCCAGAGACTTGAATGTCCAACTCCAACTTTTGGCCTTTCAGATCCCCGGTTTCTATCGCCTCCATCAACACTGCCAGTACGAGTTGCCGAGCGTAATAGGACCCAGTCCGACCATGTACGATGATGCCTCCCTCAATGGTTTCCACACGCAACCTGTGGATCAGGCGACCTACCTTCTTCTGGATCAGCCTTTCCAAATGGCGATTTTGCACCGCGAAATCGCTGCGTTTCGCGTGATGGTCCAGCAGCGTGTGAACTCGACTCACCAAGTTCGCGGGCAACAGTGGCTTGGGGTGAAAGTCACTGATCGGAAAACGTGCGATGTCCTCCAAGACGACCGGATCAGTGCAGGAGGTCAGGATCATCACCGGAACGGTGGTGAGTTCGAGATCGTTGTGCATCACGGCCAGCACACCATCGCCGCCCCCCCAAAGCAATTGCGGTTCCAGCACGAGCACATCCGGTGCCTGCTCACGCAGCCGATCAACGCACTCCAATCCATTGGGAGCCGTGACAACATCGAAGCCTTCCTGTGAATGTTCGCGGTATTCTGCCAGAAGCGATTCATCCGGATCGGCAATCAAAACTCGAATGGCCTTCGGTCCATTCCGACGCGGTTGAGCAATCACTCCGTTATTCATGGAAAAACCTTTCTTCCTTTCAGTAAGACGTTCTGATCGCGGACGAGTCGCGACCGGTTTCTGACACTCTGCTGGCGCTCAAAACGAAAAAAGCCGACGTGGCCGAACCCCGAAAGGTTTCGACCACGTCGGCTTACTCTTCAACCAGCCCCCCGGCGCGGCCGGGTTGCCATTCATTGAGTCATCCGAAATTCAATTCACTGATCCGACGGAGCCAAGTTCAAACTGACGCAGGCTCCATGCGGCGGGCATTATACCGTTGCTGACAACTTTTCCCCATCCGGTGACGGCTTCAGCAAAGGCGCTGCGTCCCAAGCCTCTCGTGTCGCGTGCTGCACCTGGTCCCAAGGGAGCCGTGCCGCAGCCTGTTGGCTATCCCATTCGGTCCGAAGCTGAGTCTCAACCTTTTCGAAAGACTGATCGCCAAAACGACGGCGAGCCAGCCAACCCAACTGATACGCGGACCGATATTGTTCATAGTCAGCGGGCAAATAGCCGTGGCTTTCGGAATGTTTCTGCCAGTGATGATCGTCGAACGCCACGTCGATCAACTCCGCAATCGCTTCACCGCCAAGCCCCCCGGCCATAGCGCCCGTCACCGCCCCGACCGCCATTCCGGGCGGCCCGCCGATGGCACCAAGCACTGCGCCAACCGCCATACCACTGACAGCCCCCAAACCCACACTGATCACATGCTCGGCAACCTGGAGAATGGTGTGCTTGGATTCAATCTTCGGTTCCGACGGCTCGGCGAGTTCTTGCAGCATGACGGACTCCTTTTGAACGTGACTGGGGATCGACAAAGTGTTTTTGAAGTTCACTGAAGAGGAACCAACTGGCTGCAATCTGACGATCTGTCATCGTGTCCGCCGTCACGAGGTCAACGAGGTGCGCCGAAAAATTCTGGCTCGTGAGTCGCTTTCGAAACTCGCCCGTGGCTTCTCCAGGACCAAGGATCCAAACCGAGTCCGCATCACTCAGGCACTTGAGAACTTCGTCATAGTAGGTGTTGAGTTGGTCCATGAACTTGCGCTCGTGCTTATCTTCGGACAGATGGCCCGTGTGACGATCCGGCTGCATCGAACCTGGACCACCAGCCGACGCAAACGGTCTGTTAGCGTTTGACTTGATTTGTCTGATTTCTTCCCCATTGTCCGTCAGCCGGACTACGAACGCTTTTTGATGATCAATCCACACGCCGACTTTGATCGCCATGAAGTTGCCTTTCCTCGTCAGGATTGCCTGACTTGTGATTTGTTTCTCGCCACCATCCGTGTTGAAAACGCATTCGTGAGCCGCAAGACACTAGCCGCGGGTCGATGGACACAACCCGCGGCTAGCGCCTTGCGGCTCAAATGCCAGTGCCCAGTCTTTCCGTCTCGCCTCGCGTTTCGCTCAAGTCCACTTTTTGATTCTCGCCGGGCTGGTAGGACTGCCTGGTGGTCAGCTCCTTGACGAGACTAATCAACTGCACCATCGCGCTAGAGTGAGCGTCCCAGAATTCCGCCTTCTCCGCGTCCACGCGCAGCAGCGCGATCTGCGGATCATCAAGGCCCTTGGGGAACCACGCCTTGTAGACGGGATTCCACAGCTCCTGGATTTTCTCACGGTCGAGGACCAGCACGGCTCGGCCAGAGACCGACACGAAGCGTTGCTCGTCCGCATCGGCATAGCTGACGTTGACCTGTCCTTCCTGTTGCACCTCACCGACTTTCGGCGCGTCCGCGCGTGTGAAGAACCAGAGAGTGCCGTCGAACTCTCCCTCCAGCGTGGCCATCGGCCGGCTCCGCAGCGATCCGTCCGCACTGGCGGTCGTCAGCATGGCGGTCTTGATCCCTCGGATCAGGTGCGCGAGATGTTGGAATTCGTTCGATGAAGTCGTACTCATGTTTCTTCCTTTGTTTTTGAATGTGAACTCGCCGCCTTACGCTGCTCTCCGCGATAAGCACGACCAACCCAAGTAGCGTTTCTCTCCTTCGCGCCGGGGTTCGAAGCGGAAGGGGCGAAGCTGGAGGATCTCAAACCCTTGGCTCCACTCGGCCCGAATCTGGTGCTCTTCGAGAACCGAAGGACCAAGCTCTTCTTCCGGCTCGGCCGCGTTGCCCATCAGGACCAAACCTAGTGCGCCTGTTCGAGTGACAAGTTCGATCACTCTCCAGTATTCCGGGCCGTAGGCCAGATGCACTGCGCAATAACAGCCACGGTCGAAGAAGAAATCGAATTGGCCCGAAAGGACGGCCGGGGCTCTCACGTCAGCGACGATGAAGTTGACCGATAGGCTAGCTTCTTGCACGCGTGCTCTGGCCTTTTCGATCGCCACAGAACTCAGGTCCACCGCCGTCACGTCGAAGCCGCGGCCTGCCAACCAGATTGCGTTCCTTCCAGTGCCACAACCGATTTCCACCGTCCGACAGGGCTGCAAGCGGCAGTCGGAGACCACTCGCTGCAACTCCGCAGACGGCCGGTTCGTGTCCCACGCAACTCCGCTCAACAGATACTCGTTCTCCCAGTCAGAACGGCTCGGCACAACTTCATGGCTCATCGCGGCAACTCCCTGACCTGTTCTGCTTCTAGCGAGGTTCCGCCTCAGACCATCAACCGGAACGCGCTATCGTGCGGTTGGGGAAAAAAAAAGACAAACGAAACGGACGCAAGCGCGGGGCGGCTCAAGCAAAAAAGTACCCCAACGCAGTGGTCTGACGGTGGGCGGCGACGGCG